>NZ_JBIVON010000006.1:383244-492758 GCF_044754145.1 Streptomyces sp. NPDC093149 | reverse complement strand
GCCGATGGTACTGCAGGGGGGACCCTGTGGGAGAGTAGGACGCCGCCGAACTCCTTTTACGGGAAGCCCCGTGTCCTTGTGGCACGGGGCTTTTCTGCGTTCACAGCGTCTAGGCTCGAACCATGCGCTACGAACTGGTCATCTTCGACAACGACGGTGTGCTCGTGGACAGCGAGCCGATCTCCAACACCATCCTGTCCGAGTACCTCACGGAGCTCGGTCACCCGACCTCGTACCAGGAATGCCTTCGCGACTACATGGGGTCTGCCGTGCACCGGGTGCACGACCTCGTCGAGGAGAGGACCGGGGAGAAGCTGCCCGCGGACTTCGACGAGACGCTTCACTCGCGGATCTTCGCGGCGTTCCAGCAGGAGCTGGAGCCGGTGGAGGGCGTCGATGACGTGCTGGGAAAGCTTGTCGCCGACGGGGTTGCCTACTGTGTCGCGTCCTCCGGCAACCACGAGCGGATCAGGGTCGGGCATCGTAAGACCGGACTCGACCAGTGGTTCGAGGACGAGTGGATCTTCAGCGCGGAGGATGTCGGGCACGGGAAGCCGGCGCCCGATCTTTTTCTGTATGCCGCCGAACGGATGGGTGTTCCCCCCGAGCGGTGCGTCGTCATCGAGGACAGTCCACTCGGAGTGGAGGCGGCTCGGGCCGCGGGAATGGATGTGTACGGGTTCACGTCGATGATGCCGGCGGACCGGCTCGCCGGGGTGACCGGGCACTTCTCCGACATGAGTCAACTGCGGGAATTGCTCGCCTGATCCATCTACCCATGGGTAGAGACTGGCCTTACGCTCGCGGCCATGACAGATGCTCGTTTGCGCCACGGCAGGGCCTCCCTCGCGTTGAGCTTCTTCGTACAGGGAGTCACCTTCGCTCTGCTCGTGACACGGATCCCCGCCATCCAGGACCGGTACGGGATATCCGACGGGCTGTTGCCGGTGTTCCTGGCCGCGGTGCCGATCCTGGCCGGGGTCGGCAGCGTGGTCACCGAGAAGGTGGTCGCGCGGGTTCGGCCCGGGATCGTACTGAGGTGGGCGCAGCCCGTTGTGCTGCTCGCGCTGCTCGGTGTCGGGGCCGGGAACACGTTGTGGGAGGCGGCGCTGGCGCTCGGAGTGTTCGGGCTTGCCGTCGGGTCGCTCGACGCCTCCATGAACATGATGGGGGTCAGTCTCCAGCGGGCGTACGGGCGTTCCATCATGCTCGGGTTCCATGCCGCGTACAGCCTGGGCGGGATCGCCGGTGCGTCCATGGCGTGGGCCGGGGCGCACTGGGACCTTTCGCTGTTGGTCTCCTACCTGCCGGCGGTGGTCGTTCTGCTGCCCGTCGCGTTCATCGGGAGCCGGTGGTACGCCGAGGGCGTGTCGGCGGAGGCGGGTACGGCGGAGAAGCAGGGGAAGGGGGTCGCGTCGGTCTCCTTCAAGTTGTTGATGCCGCTCTGTCTGGTGATGAGCTTCGCGTACATCGGGGACTCGACGGTCTCCAACTGGAGCGCCAAGTATCTGCAGGATGTGCTGGGGAGCTCGGAGCAGCTGTCGACGGTTCCGTACAACGTCTACATGGTGACCACGCTGCTGGGGCGGGCCGTGGGGGACTTCGGGGTGCGGCGGTTCGGGGCTGTGGCCGTGGTGCGGTCCGGGAGTGTGCTGGCCGCTGTCGGGTTCGCCGTGGTGGCTGTGGCCGGTGGGGCGTGGGTCGGGATGCTCGGGTTCACCCTGCTGGGTCTCGGGCTGTGTGTGATCGTGCCGCAGACGTTCGCCGCCGCCGGGCGGATGTTCCCCGGGGCGAGTGATACGGCCATCGCGCGGCTGAACGTCTTCAACTACGTGGGGTTCCTGGTGGGATCGCCGTTGGTGGGGGCGCTCGGGGACGCCTGGAGCTACCGGGGTGCGATGCTCGTGCCGATGGTTCTGGTGCTCGCGACGCTCGTGTACGCCAAGTCGTTCGGCGCGGAGCCTGCCCGATACGGTGGCGGGCATGAGCGGCCGCGCACAGTTGATGTGGGATGACGCAGTAACGGGTTACGACTTCGGGGAAAGTCATCCGATGGACCCCGTCAGACTTGCTCTGACCATGGGGCTGGTGCGGGCCTTCGGGCTCGACGGTGCGGTGGATGTGGTGGCGGCCAGGCCCGCCGGGGACTCCACGCTGCGGCTGGTGCACCGTGAGGACTACGTGGCCGCCGTGCGGGCCGCCTCCGCGGATCCCCGGCGCGCCGATCAGAGGTACGGGCTCGGGACGGTGGACGATCCGGCGTTCGCGGGGATGCACGAGGTGTCGGCGCTGATCGCCGGGCAGTCGGTGGCCGCGGCGGAGGCGGTGTGGCGTGGGGACACCGCGCATGCCGTGAACTTCGCGGGCGGGCTGCATCACGCCATGCCGGGTGGTGCGGCGGGGTTCTGCATCTACAACGATCCGGCGCTCGCCATCGCGCGGATGCTGGAGCTGGGTGCCGAGCGGGTCGCGTACATCGATGTGGACGTGCATCACGGTGACGGGGTGCAGGCGGCGTTCTGGGAGGATCCGCGGGTTCTGACCGTGTCGCTGCACGAGCACCCGCGCACGCTGTTCCCGCAGACCGGCTGGCCGGAGGAGACCGGCGCCGGGGCCGGTGAGGGCAGTGCGGTGAATGTGGCGCTGCCGGCCGGCACGGGGGACGCGGGCTGGCTGCGGGCGTTCCACGCGGTGGTGCCGGAGCTGCTGGCGGACTTCCGGCCGCAGGTGCTGGTGAGTCAGCACGGGGCCGATACGCATTTCGAGGACCCGCTCGCCCACCTGGCGGTGTCGGTGGACGCGCAGCGGGCGGTGATGGCGGCCTGTCACGATCTCGCCCATGAGTACGCGGAGGGCGGGCGCTGGGTGGCGCTCGGCGGGGGCGGCTATGCGGTGGTCGATGTGGTGCCGCGGTCCTGGACACATTTGGTGGGGATCGCCGCGCACGCGCCGGTGGATCCCGAGTCGGTGATTCCGTCCTCGTGGCGTGACGAGGTCTTTGCCCGGACCAGGCAGCTGGGGCCGGCCCGGATGACCGACGGACGTACTCCCGCCTGGAAGCCGTGGGAGCAGGGGTACGACCCCGCGGACCGGCTGGACCAGGCGGTGTTGGCGACCAGGCGGGCGGCCTTCCCGTTGCGGGGGCTGTTGACCTGAACCGGGCGGGGACGGTCGTGGTGCGGCCGTTTCGTGTGCTGGTGAGGAACGGTTACGCCAACTGTGGGGCGTGACCGGTCTTCTGGCCCCCCGTCCGGGTGATTGGGGGAGCATCGGTGGGGTGTTGAGCACCGGAGCGCTGCGTGCGCATCTGCTGGCGGCCCGGCTGGCCGGGCCCGTGGCCACATCGAGGGAGGCGAGCCTGCGGAGCTATCGGCTCTTCGCGGCCCGCGACCCGAGAGTGACGCTCGGCCTCTCCCCCGAACGGGGTTGGGAGGAGCAGGACCTCCTTCGCCTCATGGCCGACAAGTGCGGGGTCTCCGGCGATCCTGCTCATGTTTCCGGTCCTGATGTGATCGATCCGGAGCGCACCCTGGCAGGTCTGGAGGCTTTCGCCGAGCGGTTGTCGCATGCCGCGGTGCGTCGGGCGCCGGTGCTGTTCGGGACCGGTCATCCGCATCGGCTGCTCGGTTTCTACGCAGAGTTGGCAGACGCCTTGTCGGCGGCCGGGTGTCCCGTGCTCACTCCCGCGCAGGGGCGATGTATCGACATAACGACCCGGTTCGGCGTACGCATGTACCGCCTCGGCTACGTACGAGGTGTCGCGATGGTGCGCGAACCCGGCGTGCGGGGTGCTGGTGGTGACACCGGCGCACACACGCATTCACCGTTGCCGGTCCGGGTCGCTCTGGAGGCGGTGGCGGAGGGGGGCGGGAGGCTGCCGGAACTGGTCGTGGGGGACCACGGATGGGTCTGCGGGGCTGGTCAGCTGGGCATCGAGGCGATCGGGCTGGCGGATACGGACGATCCCGCGCTGTTCGTCGGGGAGGCCGAGGGGCGGGTGGCGGTCGCCGTTCCGCTCGACGACGGCGTGCGGTCCGCGTACTACCGGCCGCTCACGCGCTATGTACTCAATCGGGCGTGTCTGTCACAGTAGGCGGCCGATCGCCTCTCCTCTTCCCCACTCGCATCACCCGCCCCTAACCTGGGGAGTGAGCGCACAACGACGAAGAGTCACCGGAGGGGAAGCCGGTGGGCGTCTCGCGCGGAAGGTACAGGTGGGTCATGGCTGCTGGCAGCGAGAGGCCTCTCAACGAGGTCAAGTTTCTGACCGTGGCGGAAGTCGCCTCGGTCATGAGGGTGTCGAAGATGACCGTGTACCGCTTGGTGCACAGCGGTCATCTGCCGGCGATCCGGGTGGGCAGGTCCTTCCGGGTTCCGGAGCAAGCGGTTCACGAGTATCTCCGCGAGTCCTTTGTGGGGGTGGAGTCCGCCTGAGGTTCACCTCGGATTACGCCCCTCACGCGGTGGCGGGTAGGCTAGGCCGACGTAGGTCGTGTGGGCCCAGACGCCCCGCACCAGTGAAGAAGAAGTGAGCGAGGGTAGTCGTGGGCTCTGTTATCAAGAAGCGGCGCAAGCGGATGGCCAAGAAGAAGCACCGCAAGCTGCTCAAGCGCACGCGCGTTCAGCGTCGCAACAAGAAGTAAGCGAACGCGGTTCGTGAATCCGCAGCCCTCCCGCCGTATCGGCGGGAGGGCTGCGGTGCGTTGTGCCGCGGCGTCCACGCGCCGTGCGGTACCCGCATTCGGGCCAAAGACTCGGCAGAAGGCCGTCGTGCGGTCATCACAGGGCAACATCCACCCGCTACGGTGACGGCCAGGGGAAACCTTTCGACGGGAGGCGCTGATCTTGGGGAAGGTCGTGCTGGTCACCGGTGCCGCCCGGCAGCTGGGTGGCCGCTTCGTGCGGTGCGTCCAGCGTGATCCGGAGGTGGACCGGGTGGTCGCCGTCGACGCGGTCACGCCCGGACACCCGTTGGGCGACGCCGACTTCGTCCGTGCGGACATCCGCCAGCCCGCGATCGCCAGAGTCCTCGCCGAGCACTCGGTGGACACGGTCGTCCACCTGGACGTCTCCGCCAAGTCGGTCGGCACGGGCGGTCGGACGATGGTCAAGGAGACCAACGTCATCGGCACCATGCAGCTGCTCGGGGCCTGTCAGAAGGCGCCGAGCGTGCGGCGCCTCGTGGTCAAGTCCAGTACGAACGTCTACGGCTCCGCGCCCCGCGACCCGGCGGTCTTCACCGAGACCACCCCGCCCAAGTCCCTGCCGAGCGGGGGCTTCGCCAAGGACGTGGTGGAGGTCGAGGGGTACGTGCGCGGCTTCGCGCGCCGCCGGCCGGACGTGGCCGTGTGCGTGCTCAGGTTCGCGAACATCCTGGGTCCGGAGGCGGATTCGCCGCTGGCGGACTATCTGTCGCTGCCCGTGCTGCCGACGGTGTTCGGATACGACCCGAGGCTCCAGTTCGTGCACGAGGACGATGTCGTCGACGTACTGGGAATCGCCTCGCGCGAGCCGAGGCGCGGGACGCTGAACAGCGGCACCTTCAATATCGCCGGGGACGGTGTGCTGCTGCTCTCGCAGTGCTCGCGGCGGCTGGGGCGGCCGACGATGCCGTTGCTGCTGCCCGCCGTCACCTGGGTCGGCCAGGCACTGCGCAGGGTCGGCATGACGGACTTCTCGCCGGAGCAGATCCGGCTGCTCACCCACGGCCGGGTGGTCTCCACCGTCCAGATGCGCGAGACCCTGGGTTTCCACCCGCGGTTCAGTACCGCGGGGACGTTCGCGGATTTCGCGCGCAGTCAGGGGCCCGGACTGCTGCCGCCGGAGGCGATGGGCAGGGCGGTGGACAGGCTGGCCGCCATGCCGTTCGCCGGGGCGGCCGGCGATGTTCCGGGGTTCACCGGGGCGGGCGGCACACGCCCGACCCCCAGCGCCAGGTAGAGGAGCGCACCGACGATGGCGGATGCCAAGGTCATTCCGTTCGACGACGACCGTTCGCGATCGTGCGGCTCATCGCGCTCCGCGCGACGCCGGACCGCGGGGAGCGGCAGCCGGGGCCAGGGGCCCGTGGCGGCCTCCGTGGTCGGGACAGCGGCCGTCAGCGCCCTTCCGGGGCAGCAGGACGCCTCGTTGCCGCCGGAGGAGCCCCAGCGGACAGGTCCGCACCCGGAGGGGGCCGGGCGTGGTCACTGGGACCGGCGGATCGCCGGCGGGCTCGCGTTCCTGCGGCGGAGGGTCACCGGTGAGTACGAGGTCGATGAGTTCGGGTACGACAAGGAGCTGACCGATCAGGTCCTGATGTCGGCCCTGCGGCCGCTGTACGAGAAGTACTTCCGGGTCGAGGTGAAGGGCATCGAGAACATCCCGTCCGACGGCGGGGCGCTCATCGTGTCCAACCACTCGGGGACGCTGCCGCTCGACGGGCTGATGCTCCAGGTCGCCGTGCACGACAACCATCCGGCGGGCCGTCATCTGCGGCTGCTCGCCGCCGACCTCGTCTTCGTGCTGCCGGTGGTCAACGAGCTGGCCCGCAAGGCCGGGCACACGCTGGCCTGTGCGGAGGACGCGGAGCGGCTGCTGCGGCGGGGCGAGGTCGTCGGGGTGATGCCGGAGGGTTTCAAGGGCATCGGCAAGCCGTTCGGCGAGCGGTACAAGTTGCAGCGCTTCGGGCGGGGTGGCTTCGTGTCCACGGCGCTGCGGGCCGGGGTGCCGATCGTTCCGTGCTCGATCGTGGGGGCGGAGGAGATCTACCCGATGATCGGCAACTCGAAGACGCTGGCGCGGTTGCTGGGGTTTCCCTACTTCCCGATCACGCCGACGTTTCCCTGGCTGGGGCCGCTCGGGGCGGTGCCGCTGCCGACGAAGTGGACGATCCAGTTCGGGGAGCCGATCTCCACGAGTGGGTATCCGGTGGAGGCGGCGGAGGATCCGATGCTGATGTTCAATCTGACGGATCAGGTGCGGGAGCAGATTCAGCACACGCTGTACAAGTTGTTGGTGCAGCGGCGGTCGGTGTTCTTCTGACCGGGGCTGTCCGACGGGTGTCCTGTCGCCGATCGGCGGACGGACTCCGGGGAGCCCGTCCGCCGATGGAGGGTGCGCGAGGTCCTGGCCGACCCGATCCCGGCCCGGTCCGAGCGGACGAACCCGAGGGCTGTCCCTCAGTGCCGTGGCCGGAAAGGTTTGCCGGGCGTCGCGAGCCGGTGAACCTTTCCGGTCTTAGGGCGTGCCAGACGCCGCCTGGCAGGCGGGACTTTCGAAACACGCCCTAGTCGCGCAGATCCTCGCTGTTGATGCCCAGGCCTGGGAGCAGGCCGGGGAGGAGCGGGGGCAGGGTGACGTCCGGGGCGGGCGGGGGGCTGACCCGGGTGTCGGCGGACGGGGCGGTGCCCTGGGGCGGGGGGCCGAGGAGGCCGTCCGTGCCGCCGGCGATCAGGCCGTCGGACGGGGCGCTGCCGGAGCCGGACGGTCGGGGCGAGGCGTTGTCGCCCGTGTGGTCCTGGGAGGCTTGCGGGGACGCGGGCGTGGAGTGGTGCGTATCCGACGATCCCGTGTTCCGCTCCGTGGCGCCCGAGCGGTGGGAACTGCTTCCCTTGCCCGGGGTGGGGGGCAGCAGCGACTGCAGCGGTTCGACCTCTTCGTCTATGGCGTCGAAGACCGAACTGACCTGGTCGCCGACATCGGTCAGCTGTACGGGCAGCCGGTTGCGCAGGCTGCTCCAGCTGTCCCGGTGCGAGCGGGAGAAGGATTCCAGGGTCCGGATCGGGCCGATGGCGCCGTCCCGCTGATAGGCGGCGTGGAGCAGGCGGTGGCCCTCGGTGGCGTCGTGCGTCATGCCGTTGAGCGTGCGCCTGACTTCGCCGAGCTGTTCGTGGTCCAGGTCGCCGGAGCGGGCGCGCTCCATCAGACGGCGGGCTTCGCTGAGGCGGGTCGAGGCCTGGTCGAGATAGACCTCGCCGCGGTCGGCGTCGCCGTTGGCCATGCCGAGATGGATGTCCTCCATGCCGCGCTTGAGCCCGTACAGCGAATCACCCGGCAGGGCGTCGGAACTGGCAGCGGCCACTCCGCCGAAGGCTCCCGCCGCCACACCGACGGTGAGTCCGCCGGCCGCGAGCCCCTTCGTCCAGCGTGAGCGCGGACGCAATTTCTGGAGCGGGGAGGCCCGATGGGCTCCCTTGGTCCGCTGTTCGGGCACCGTAGGGTCCGTGGCCGCGCCGCCCTCGGCGAGCATGGCCTCCATGGCGGCGACGAGCTGGGCTCGCTGCACCACTTTGACTTCGGGATCCATCTCCGGCCGCGGTAGCTCACCGAGGCCGTTCGCCAGGGCCAACAGCGGTCCGTGGTCGGCCGGTTCGGCCGGTTCCTCGGGCTGTACGGCCGCCGCACCGCGGAGCGACTGCTCCTCCAGGGCCTGGGCGAAGGCGTTCGCCCGCCGGTGTGCCGAGACGTTTGCGATCACTGGCGGCACCTCCTCTCGTCATGACGGTCGACTCCCCTGGTGGTCCGGAAGGTTGCACACCTTGAGCGCTTCCACACGAATGAGTGAGTGTCGGCGGACATGGGGTGACGACAGGGGGCCTGCAACCGGCACAACGAGGGGCGCGGCACTTGGGTTACGCACGAAGGATGATCGGACCAGTGCGTGATGGACATGTCGCCGGGAGTGATTCGGCCGGAGGGCGGGTCAGCGGGCATCGTCCGGGAGGAGCCGGGCCAGGGTGCGGACGGCGCGGTACTGCAGGGTCTTGATCGCGCCCTCGTTCTTTCCCATGACCCGGGCGGTCTCGGCGACCGAGAGGCCCTGCAGGAAGCGCAGGGTCACGCACTCCTGCTGCTGGGGGTTGAGGCGGCGCACGGCCTGGAGCAGTGCGGCGTTGGAGAGGGACTCCAGGACGGAGTCCTCCGGGCTGCGCTCGACCTCGTTGGCGTCGAGCATCTCGCCGGTGGTCACCTCCAGCCGGAAGCGGCTCGACTTGAAGTGGTCGGCGACCAGGTTGCGGGCGATGGTGACGAGCCAGGCGCCGAAGTCGCGGCCCTGCCAGGTGAAGGTGGAGATGCGGCGCAGGGCGCGGAGGAAGGTCTCGCTGGTGAGGTCCTCCGCCGTGGCCTTGCCGCCCACGCGGTAATAGATGTAGCGGTAGACGGTGTCGCTGTACTGGTCGTAGAGGCGGCCGAAGGCGTCGGCCTCGCCGGCCTGTGCGCGCTCGACGAGATCCATCATGCGCGCGCTGTCGCTGTCGGCGGTGGGCCGGCGAACGGTGGACGTAGTAGTTGCGCCGCGGTTGCTGCGTCTTCCGACCGCCGCACCGCGTTCGGCCATGGCGTAGCAAGGGCCGACAGGTGCAGGGGTGGCACATGCGGGTACGGCGTACGCGGTGGGGACGAAGCCGCGCAAGCGGTCGGCGACCGTTGCGCGCAGCGTAGCCAGGCCCGAGGCGTCAACCCCGACGTGTGGGTACACGGGACTCCCAGAGGCAGAGCTTCCATCACGTGCAGTGCGGGGCCGTCACTCGTCGTAGTGAGTGGTGGGCTCCGGAATGCGTCTGAGGAGAATAACGCTTCGTACAGGCAGTGCTACACCCAGTTGCTCAAATCATCGATTCCGTCGCTTCTGTAGCGAATAATCGACGCATCAAGTAGCACATCGTGACCGTTTACTGATCGGATTACTTCGCGATCTGCCTGCGTGCGCGACGGATTGTGTTCGGGTACGGGCAATCCGACTGGCGGGAGCGGTCGCCGGGCAAGGGGTTCTGATCGGCGGCCGTCGTCCGGGCGTGGCTCGGCGGCCCCCCGGTGGTGGACGAACGGGTGTGCGTCAGCGTCAGCGGCGGCGACGGTGCAGGGCGACGGCGGCCGCGGTGCCGCCCGCGATGGCGCCGACACCGGCCGCGGCCGGGATGCCGACCCTGGCCGCCTTGCGGCCCGTCCGGTAGTCCCGCAGCCGCCAGTCGAGCGCGCGGGCGTGCTTGCGGAGCTTGGCGTCCGGGTTGATCGCGTAGGGGTGTCCGACCAGGGACAGCATCGGGATGTCGTTGTGCGAGTCGCTGTAGGCCGCGCAGCGGTCGAGGTCCAGGCCCTCGGCCGCCGCGAGGGCGCGGACCGCCTCGGCCTTCGCGGGCCCGTGCAGCGGCTCGCCGACCAGGCGGCCGGTGTAGACGCCGTCGACGGATTCGGCGACCGTGCCGAGCGCGCCGGTCAGGCCGAGACGGCGGGCGATGATCGTGGCGGTCTCCACCGGGGCGGCGGTGACCAGCCAGACCCGCTGTCCGGCGTCGAGGTGGGCCTGCGCGAGGGCGCGGGTGCCGGGCCAGATGCGGTCGGCCATGTACTCGTCGTAGATCTCCTCGCCGATGGACATCAGCTCGGAGACGCGATGGCCCTTGACGATGGACAGGGCGCTGTCGCGGGCGTCCTGCATGTGTTCCGGATCCTCGACGCCGGCCAGTCTGAACCAGGCCTGCTGCCAGGCGAACCGGGTCAGCTCGCGGCGCTGGAAGAACTTCCGCTTGTACAGACCGCGGCCGAAGTGGAAGATCGCCGCGCCCTGCATGACGGTGTTGTCCAGGTCGAAGAAGGCGGCGGCCCGGTCGTCTCCGACGACGGGGAAGGCGGGTGCGGGTTCCTCGGCCTTTGTGCGGACAGCGGGTTCCTCGGCCTTTGTGCGGACAGAGGTGTCCTGGTCGGCGACGGAGGACCGGTCGTCGGGGAGTTCGGTGGGGAGGGAGGTCTTCCGCGCTGCCTCAGCTGCGGCCTCGCCTGCCAGCACGCTCCGTGCTGTCGCGGGGCGCCTGCGGGGTGTGAGCCATCCAAGTGCGGCCATGTCGTGAGCATAGCCAGTCGGTCCGTCCGTTCCCGACCTGCTGGGATGCCGTGCCGTGAACTCTTGGCTGCCGTTTTGTCGAACGGGCGTTTAGGGGCGTACCGGATCAAGGGGGGAATCGGCCCTCTTCCGGCTCGGGGGCCGGTCCGCCTCGGCGCAGAATGAAGGCATGAGTGCATTGTTGCGACGTAGGACGAAGAAGCCCGCGGACCGGGTGGTGACCCTGGTGGGGAAGCCCGGATGTCACCTCTGTGACGACGCGAGGGCGGTGGTGCGGGAGGTCTGCGAGGAGACCGGCGCGGCCTGGGAGGAGAAGGACATCACCCAGGACGAGAAGCTGCACCGGGAGTACTGGGAGCAGATCCCGGTCGTCCTGATTGATAACGAACAGCACACGTTCTGGCGGGTGGACCCGGCGAGGCTGCGCAGCGCACTGCTTTCCTGAGCGAACCCGGCTACCATCATGGGCGTTTTGAGTGGTCTCGGGGGAGTGGTTGTGAGGAGTGTGTACCGCTTTGCCCCCTTCGGGCCTGCAACGGGTTGATGCGATCCTTGGTTCCGGGATCGCACGACGAATGTGCGTGACCCCGGTCACTTTGACCGGACAAAACGGACACTATCTTTGTGCACGTGTTCACAAAGACATAGCCTGCATTCGACGGGGCGGCCTTGTGACGCATGGCCGCCTGCAGCCCCGCTCATCCCGCAGGAGCACCGTGGCAACTGGCCGAACTCACCGACCGGCGACCCGTAGCCGAGGAATTCCCGAGGCCACCGTCGCCCGGCTTCCGCTGTATCTACGCGCACTGACCGCGCTCTCCGAGCGCTCGGTCCCCACGGTCTCGTCCGAGGAGCTCGCCGCGGCGGCGGGAGTCAACTCTGCCAAGCTGCGCAAGGATTTCAGCTACCTGGGGTCCTACGGGACGCGCGGTGTCGGGTACGACGTCGAGTATCTCGTCTACCAGATCTCCCGCGAGCTCGGGCTCACCCAGGACTGGCCGGTCGTGATCGTCGGCATCGGTAACCTCGGCGCCGCGCTCGCCAACTACGGCGGCTTCGCCTCCCGCGGTTTCCGCGTCGCCGCGCTGATCGACGCCGACCCCGCGATGGCCGGAACGCCCGTCGCCGGGATCCCCGTGCAGCACGCCGACGATCTGGAGAGGATCGTCAGCGACAACGGCGTGTCGATCGGTGTCATCTCGACCCCGGCCGGTGCCGCGCAGCAGGTCTGCGACCGGCTCGTCGCCGCGGGCGTCACCTCCATCCTGAACTTCGCGCCGACGGTGCTCTCCGTGCCCGAGGGCGTGGACGTCCGCAAGGTCGACCTCTCCATCGAGCTTCAGATCCTCGCCTTCCACGAGCAGCGCAAGGCCGGTGACGACACAGTCGAGAGCACTCCGGATCCGGCCGCACCGCCCGTGCGCGCGGCCACCGGCAATCGGAAGGGACCCGACGGGGACATGCCCGCCGTGATGCCGGCATGAGTCTTCTTGTCGTAGGGCTGAGCCACCGCAGCGCTCCCGTCTCCGTACTGGAGCGGGCGTCGCTGGCTGCCGAGACGCAGGCCAAGCTGCTCCAGGACACCCTCGCCGCGGAGCCCGCGGTCGAGGCCGCCGTGCTGGCCACCTGCAACCGCATCGAGCTGTACGCCGACGTGGACAAGTTCCACGCGGGCGTCGCCGAGCTGTCCACGCTCCTCGCCCAGCACAGCGGCGTCGGGCTCGACGAGCTCACTCCCTATCTCTATGTGCACTACGAGGACCGGGCCGTCCACCACCTCTTCTCGGTGGCCTGCGGACTGGACTCGATGGTCGTCGGCGAGGGCCAGATCCTCGGCCAGATCAAGGACGCGCTGGCGCTGGGGCAGGAGCTCCACACCGCCGGCCGGCTGCTGAACGATCTGTTCCAGCAGGCCCTGCGGGTCGGCAAGCGCGCCCACAGCGAGACCGGGATCGACCGGGCCGGGCAGTCGCTCGTCACCTTCGGCCTCGAACAGCTCGCGGCCGGTGCGGACGTCACCGGCTGGGCCCGGGGCAAGCGTGCCCTGGTGATCGGGGCCGGCTCGATGTCCTCGCTGGCCGCCGCCACCCTGGCCCGTGCCGGCGTCACCGAGATCGTCGTCGCCAACCGGACCCGGGCCCGCGCCGACCGGCTGGTCGAGATCCTGCACCAGCCCGGCGGTACGGGAGTGGCCGCCCGCGCCGTGGAGATGGCCGCGGTCACCCGCGAACTGACACGTGCCGACGTCGTCGTCTCGTGCACCGGGGCGACGGGTCTCGTGCTGACCGCCGAGGCCGTCGCCGGCGCGCTCGGCCTGGCCTTCGACCCCGCGTCCGAGGCGCCCGCCGCGTCCGTCCCCGCGCCGCCCGCCGACCCCGACCGGCATGCCGCCTGGCTGGAGAACGGCGCCGCGGGCACGGTGCGCCAGGCCGTGCGTCGGGCCACGGTGCCCGCCCAGGGTGCCGGTCCCGTCCGCCTCGCCCTGCTCGACCTCGCCATGCCGCGCGACATCGACGGTGCCACGGCCCGTCTCGACGGTGTGCGCCTCGTCGACATCGAGTCGCTCGCCGAGGCGTCGGCGGACGCCCCGATGGCCGCCGATGTGGACCAGGTGCGCACCATCGTCGCCGACGAGGTCGCCGCCTTCGGCGCCGCGCAGCGTGCCGCCCACATCACCCCGACCGTCGTCGCCCTGCGCACGATGGCCGCCGGAGTGGTCGCGGGCGAGATCGCGAGGCTCGACGGGCGCCTCCCCGACCTGGACGAGAAGCAGCGCGCCGAGATCTCGCAGACCGTGCGCCGCGTCGTCGACAAGCTCCTGCACGCGCCCACCGTGCGGGTCAAGCAGCTCGCCAGCGAGCCCGGCGGCGCCGGGTACGCCGATGCGCTGCGGGAACTCTTCGACCTCGACCCGCAGACGGTCGCCGCCGTCTCCCGGGCAGACCTGAACGACCCGAATCGAGGGCGGTCATGACCGACAACTCACCCCTGGGCGAGGGGACCACCGAGCCGCTGAGGCTGGGCACCCGGCGCAGCAAGCTCGCCATGGCGCAGTCCGGCCTCGTCGCCGACGCGGTCAGCGAGGTGACCGGGCGGGCCGTCGAGCTCGTGGAGGTCACCACGTACGGCGACATCTCCCGGGAGCACCTCGCGCAGATCGGCGGCACCGGCGTGTTCGTCGCGGCGCTGCGCGAGGCGCTGCTGCGCGGCGACGTGGACTTCGCCGTCCACTCGCTCAAGGACCTGCCGACCGCCCAGCCCGAGGGCCTCGTGCTGGCCGCCGTACCGGTGCGCGAGGACCCGCGCGACGTACTGGTGGCCCGGGACGGGCTGACCTTCGAGCAGCTGCCGTCCGGTGCCCGTGTCGGTACCGGCTCGCCGCGCCGCATGGCGCAGCTCAACGCGTACGCCCGTAGCCACGGCCTCGACATCGAGACCGTGCCGATCCGGGGGAACGTCGATACGCGTATCGGATTTGTCCGAAGCGGGGAGCTGGACGCGGTGGTACTCGCCGCGGCCGGTCTCAGCCGCCTCGGCCGGACCGGTGAGGTGACCGATTTCCTGTCGGTCGACACCGTCCTGCCCGCTCCCGGCCAGGGAGCACTGGCGATCGAATGCGCTGCGACCAGCGCCGACCTCGCCGCCGCGCTCGCCGAGCTCGACGACCCGTACACCCGGGCCGCCGTGACCGCCGAGCGTGCCCTGCTCGCCGCCCTGGAGGCCGGTTGCTCCGCACCTGTGGGTGCGCTGGCCGACCTCCTGGTCGACGGACAGGCTGTCAACGAACTGCGCCTGCGCGGTGTCGTCGGTTCCACCGACGGTTCCTCGCTGGTACAGATGTCCACCACCGGTCCCGTCCCCACGTCGCACGACGACGCGGCGGCCCTCGGTCGCGAACTCGCGGCCGAGATGCTCGCCAAGGGTGCGGCCGGTCTTATGGGGGAGCGAGCACTTTGAGCCCCACCGGCCCCGCCGCATCCGACTTTCCGGCCCTGTCCGCCCAAGGGCACGTCACCTTCCTCGGCGCCGGTCCCGGCGACCCGGGACTGCTGACCCTGCGCGCTGTCGAGGCGCTCGCGAGCGCGGACGTCCTTGTCGCCGAGCCGGAGGTTCTCGGCGTTGTTCGCTGCCATGCGCGGGCAGGGGTGAGCACGCCTGAGCTGGCGATTGTTGACGCGCAGTCAGCAGCCGCCGGTGTTCCCGTTCTCAGGGATGCGGTCAATCTTGTCATGGAGGCAGCGAAGGGCGGCAGGCGGGTCGTCCGTGCCGTCTCGGGCGACCCCGGGCTGGACGGGAACGCCGGGGCCGAGATGCTCGCCTGCGCCACCGCCGGCATCCCCTTCGAGGTCGTGCCGGGCGTGGCCAACGTCGTGGGTGTGCCCGCGTACGCCGGTGTGCCGCTGCGTGACGCGCAGGGTGCCGACGTCCGGTTCGTCGACGCCCGTACCGCCTCGGACCGCTGCTGGACCGAGGTCGGCGCGAGCGATGCCACGGCCGTCGTCTCGACGACGCTCGACTCGGTGGCCTCGGCCGCCGGTGAGCTGGTCTCGGCCGGCCGCAAGCCCGACACCCCGCTGACGGTGACGGTGGCCGGTACGACCACCCGCCAGCGCACCTGGACGGCGACCCTCGGGACGATCGCCCAGGTCCTGAAGCAGGCGAAGGTCCTTCCGTCGCCGGACGGGCACCAGCCCGTCATAGCCGTGGTCGGTGAGCACAGCTCCGCCGCCCAGCGCGACCAGCTCGCGTGGTTCGAGTCCAAGCCGCTGTTCGGCTGGAAGGTACTCGTCCCGCGCACCAAGGAGCAGGCGGCGTCGCTCTCCGACCAGCTTCGTTCGTACGGTGCCGTGCCGCACGAGGTCCCGACGATCGCCGTCGAGCCGCCCCGTACGCCCCAGCAGATGGAGCGTGCGGTCAAGGGTCTGGTCACGGGCCGTTACGAGTGGATCGCCTTCACCAGCGTCAATGCCGTGAAGGCCGTCCGGGAGAAGTTCGAGGAGTACGGGCTCGACGCCCGTGCCTTCGCCGGGATCAAGGTCGCGGCCGTCGGTGAGCAGACCGC
Organism: Streptomyces sp. NPDC093149; assembly: GCF_044754145.1. NCBI lineage: Bacteria > Bacillati > Actinomycetota > Actinomycetes > Kitasatosporales > Streptomycetaceae > Streptomyces > Streptomyces sp. NPDC093149. The sequence goes on along the minus strand of NZ_JBIVON010000006.1, from coordinate 476,874 downwards.
CGCCGCGCTCGTCGACTTCGGTGTGAAGCCGGATCTGGTGCCGTCCGGTGAGCAGTCCGCCGCCGGTCTGCTGGAGGACTGGCCGCCGTACGACCCGGTCTTCGACCCGATCGACCGCGTCTTCCTGCCGCGCGCCGACATCGCCACCGAGACACTGGTGGCCGGGCTCATCGAGCTGGGCTGGGAGGTCGACGACGTCACCGCCTACCGCACGGTCCGTGCCTCGCCGCCGCCTGCCGACACGCGTGAGGCCATCAAGGGCGGCGGTTTCGACGCGGTGCTCTTCACCTCGTCGTCGACCGTACGGAACCTCGTCGGCATCGCGGGCAAGCCGCACAACGTGACGGTCATCGCGTGCATCGGCCCGGCGACGGCGAAGACCGCCGAGGAGCACGGTCTGCGCGTGGACGTCCTCTCCCCGGAGCCTTCGGTGCACAAGCTGGCCGAGGCCCTCGCCGAGTTCGGTGAGCGGCGCCGGGAGGCGGCGAAGGAGGCCGGTGATCCGGTGACGCGGCCGAGCGAGCGGCGTCCGGGGGCGCGGCGGCGCCGTACGACGACCTGACGGGTCGCAGTGGCTGTGCGGGGCCCGGTCGCTTCCTGGTGGAGCGGCCGGGCCCCGCGGCGTGCCCGGCGTACGGACGAGGAGCGCGTGGGCGGCCCGTACGTCGGCCGGCGCCGTGGTGCCGGCGGGCGGGCTTTTCCCGGCACGGGTGTCGGTAAGAAGGTGATGTGTACGGGTCTAGTCTCGAAGCATGACTGTGTACGGAAACTTCCCCGGTTCCCGCCCCCGGCGGCTGCGGACGACCCCGGCGATGCGGCGCATGGTCGCCGAGACACGGCTCGACCCGGCGAACCTGATCCTGCCCGCGTTCGTACGCGAGGGCATCGGCGCGCCCGTCGCCATCTCGACCATGCCCGGTGTCCAGCAGCACACCCTGGACACTCTGCGGAAGGCCGCCGTCGAGGCGGTGTCGGCCGGGGTTTCCGGGATCATGCTCTTCGGCGTTCCCCTGGACGAGAAGAAGGACGCCCGGGGCACGGCGGGCACGGACCCGGAGGGCATCCTCCAGGCCGGTCTGCGCGCGGTGCGCGAGGAGGTCGGTGACGACCTCGTCGTCATGTCGGACCTGTGCCTGGACGAGTACACCGACCACGGCCACTGCGGCGTCCTGACCGAGGACGGTCACGTCGACAACGACGCGACGCTGGAGCGGTACGCGGAGATGGCCCAGGTCCAGGCCGACGCGGGCGCTCATGTGGTCGGCCCCAGCGGCATGATGGACGGCCAGGTCGGTGTCATCCGTGACGCGCTCGACCAGACGGGCCACGAGGACGTCTCGATCCTCGCCTACACGGTCAAGTACTCCTCGGTGTTCTTCGGGCCGTTCCGCGAGGCCGTGGGCTCGTCGCTCAAGGGCGACCGCAAGACGTATCAGCAGGACCCGGCGAACGCCCGTGAGTCCCTGCGCGAGCTGGCGCTCGACCTCGAAGAGGGCGCCGACATGGTGATGGTCAAGCCGGCCGGACCGTACCTCGACATCCTCGCCAAGGTCGCCGACTCGGTGGACGTGCCGGTCGCCGCGTACCAGATCAGTGGCGAGTACGCGATGATCGAGGCCGCCGCGGAGAAGGGCTGGATCGACCGGGAGGCGGCGATCATGGAGAGCCTGACCGGGATCCGGCGGGCCGGTGCGCAGATGATCCTGACGTACTGGGCGACGGAGGTCGCGCAGCGGCTGGGTCGGCGCTGAGCGGAGGCGAAGCAGGCGTCGGGCGCCGGCCGTTCCCGTCCCTGCCGACGGTCTTCCCTGGTTCATCGCCGGTCTTCCGTGCTCCACCGCCGGTCGTTCTCGGCATCGGCGTCCTCCTCCGAGCGATCGCCGGCCTGAGTGATCGCTGCCGGTCCGGTGAGTCCCCGTCTGTCCCGATGCAGGGACGGACGGGGACTCTTTTTTGGTGCAAGCTCTTGACGGTCATCCGATGTATTTATAGCTTGCGGCGCGGTAATCCCCGTACAACTCGCAGAAGTTGGGCATAGACATTGGATGCCTGGCTTTCATGGAAGCCGACACGACGTGACCGTCGATGAGGAGTGCCCGTGCGCACTGTCCCAGGTTCGAGTTCCAGCCGGCCGACTCCGCCCCCGGTGCTGACCGCGCTCGTGGCAGCCGCGACGGGGTTCGGGCTGGCCGTCCTGCCCGCCGTCCCCGCCTCCGCCCATGACAAGAGCGCGAAACCCGTCGTCCTCCATGTGTCGGCCACCGGCAGCGACCGTGCCGACGGCTCGGCCGCCCGGCCGTTCCGGACGCTGGAGCGGGCCCGGAAGGCCGTCCGCACGGCGTTGCACAAAGAGGCGGCGCGGCGAAGACCGGTCGACGTCGTGGTGCACGGTGGCACGTACCGGCTGCGGTCCGCCCTGAAGTTCACCACGGCCGACTCCGGTACGGCCGGGGCTCCGGTCCGGTACCTCGCGGCGCCCGGTGAGCGCGTCGTCATCAGCGGCGGCCGTTCGCTCGCGCCGCGTTGGAGCTCCTTCTCCGGTTCGATCAAGGTCGCGGACATCGGAGCCGGCCTCGACTTCGACGGGCTCTTCGTCGACGGGCAGCGGCAGACGCTCGCCCGCTACCCGAACTACGACCCGGACACGGCGATCCTCGGCGGGTACGCGCCGGACGCCATCTCCCCCGAGCGCGTTGCCCGTTGGAAGAACCCGACGACGGCACTCGTCCGCGGTCTGCACGACGGGATGTGGGGCGGGAACTCCTTCAAGGTCACGGGTGTGAAGGCGGACGGCACGCCCGAGCTGGCCTGGGTCGGCGACAACAACCGGGGCAGCGGGCTGCACGCCACGTACCGCATGGTCGAGAACGTCTTCGAGGAGCTCGACGCGCCCGGCGAGTGGTTCTACGACAAGCCCGCCGGGAAGCTGTACTTCTATCCCCCGGCCGGGGTCGACCCCGCACGGGCGCGCGTCGAGACGGCCGAGCAGAACGAGCTGATCCGGGTGGAGGGCAACGGGCCGGGCGACGCCGTCCGCGACCTGACCTTCTCCGGATTCACCTTCACCCGGACCCACCGCACCCTGTTCGACCAGCCGTACGAGAAGCTCCAGCTCGGCGACTGGGCCCTGGCCCGGGTGGCCGCCGTCCATCTGAAGAACACCGAGAACGTCTCCGTACGCGACTCACGCTTCGACCAACTCGGCGGCAACGCCCTCCTGATCGACGGATACAACAGCCACGACATCGTCTCGGGCAACGAGTTCAGCCACTCGGGGGCCTCCGACGTCGCGGTCATCGGCAACCCGGACGCGGTCCGCGAGCCGTCCACCTGGGACAGCATGCGCAGGACCATCAGCGACACCCGGCCCGGACCGAAGAGCGAGAACTACCCGCGCGACATCACCATCCGCGACAACCACCTGCACGACAACGGGCAGTTCGAGAAGCAGACCTCCGGTGTGCAGATATCGATGAGCCGCCGCGTCACCGTCGACGGCAACACCATCCACGACGGTCCCCGCGCCTGCGTCGACATCAACGACGGCACCTGGGGAGGCCACCTCATCGAGAACAACGACATCTTCAACTGCGTCAAAGAGACGTCCGACCACGGCCCCTTCAACTCCTGGGGCCGGGACCGCTTCTGGCCACTGTCCGCCGACGACGCCACGAAGAAGTCGTACGCGAAGCTGGACGCGATGGAGACCACCGTCATCCGGCACAACCGGATCAGGCACTCCTCGCACTGGGACATCGACCTCGACGACGGCAGCTCGAACTACCTCATCGAGGACAACCTGCTGCTCAACGGCGGGGTCAAGCTGCGCGAAGGCTTCCACCGGACCGTACGCAACAACGTCTTCGTCAACGGCGGCGCGCACTTCCACGTCTGGTTCGCGGACAGCGGCGACACCGTCGAGAAGAACGTCTTCGTCACCGACACCCCCTACAGCCTGATCCAGGTCGACATGGCCAGGAGCAGGCCCGTCATCAACGACAACCTGTTCTGGAACGACGGCAAGGCCGTCCAGGGCCTCGGCGACGCCTGGCGGGCGAACGGGCTGGACACCCGTTCGGTGATCGCCGACCCGAAGTTCACCGGCACCTCCCCGTTCGCCGATCCGGCCAAGCTCGACTACACCGTCCGGTCCGACTCGCCCGCCCTGGCCCTCGGCTTCCACAACATCGCGATGGGCGGCTTCGGCAAGGCCGGATCCCCCACCCCGCCGCCGCTCACCTGGCCCACGGAGACTCCCGACACCGACACCCTCGACGCCCTTCCGGAACCGCTGCTGGGCGTGCCGGTCACCCGGATCTACTCCGACGCGATCAAGTCCGCCACGGGACTGACCGACACCAACGGTCTGCACCTCTCCTCCGTGCCGAGCACCTCGGAGGCGTACCGGCAGGGGCTGCGCGCCAATGACGTCATCCGGGAGATCGACGGCCGGCCGGTCACCGACCGCGACAGCTTCTGGCTCGTGTACAACCGGACCGCTCCCGGCGCCGATGTCGTGCTGAAGGTCTGGCGCAATCAGGCGTCCGTCGAGGTGGCCCTGCGCAAGCCCACCGAGGTCCAGCAGATCAACAACACCTCCGGCGTCGTCTACACCGGCACCGGCTGGGACTGGAAGAACAGGTACCGGGGCGGCGCGGGCGGCTGGGTCGACGACGTGCACGCCACCCAGAACAAAGGGGACTCCTTCGAGCTCGCCTTCAACGGGACCGCGATCGATCTCCTCACCCAGGTCAACACCGACGAGGGCGAGGTCGAGCTCTTCATCGACGGCCGGTCCGTGGGCACGATCGACAACCACAACGCCACGCGCGTGCACCAGAAGGCCGTCTTCAGCGCGGCCGGGCTCGCTCCCGGCGTGCACACCCTCAAGGGCGTGATGAAGACGGGCGACTACATGATCGTCGACAGTTTCAGGATCCAGTAGCGGGCGCCGTCGTGGTCCGGGTTCGGGGCCGGGGGCATGCCGACGTTCCTCTCGGGGGTGTTGGGCCGGGGCCACAGACGTTACGTGGGCCTGTGCACGTGTGCGTCGAACGCGGTGCCGGGGTCCGGCACTCGATACCCGGGCCTCGGGCCCCGGGTTTCGAGACCCGGGCCCATCGGTTCACTCGTGCGGGGGACGAGGCGGGGCGCGGAGTGGTCGCGGAGGGCGGTTGAGCTTCGGGATCCGTGCATCGGGATTCGAGTGTCGGGGTTCGAGCTCCGGGATTCGAGCGCCTTCCTCAACCGGTGGGTGGGAATGGGTGGTTGGGACAACCTTCCCCACCTCCCCGACCCCGTCACGGCCAGCAAGTATGACTAATCGTGACAGCTTGCGACGCGCCGACACGGTTGCTTACGGTGCGCACAACGAAACGACCCCGGCACGGTGTTAGCGCACCGGGCCGGGGTCTCACCTCCAAGATCGAAAAGAGCGACGATCCTGTGGCTACCCGGAACCTTAGCCCGGCCCTGCGAGGGTCCGCATCCTCGCCCGCCTACCCGATGGCCAACCCCGGCTACGGCAAGCGTTCCGCGCCGGACCAACAACCCCGCCGCTCGGATGACTTCGCGCTGCTGCCCGAGCGGGAGCGGTATGTCGCCGGGTTCGTCGACCATCTGCCCGACGGCGCGGCGATGAATGTGAAGGCCCTGGCCAAGCAACTGCCGCTGTACGGGCAGCAGGCCGTCGGCAGCGCCCTGACCGCCCTGGCGGTGGCCGGTCATCTGCGCCGTGTGCGTCGCCCGGTGGGCGAGGGCGACCAGGTCCGCTGGGTCTTCCGCACGTTCTGGTCCCGTACCGCGCGGGACAACGAATGGTGGAACGCCTATCTGGACGCGGAGGACAATCGGGCCGGGGCCGACGACAACCGGGCCGGGGCCGACGCCGGGGCCGGGGCGGGGGTTGCGGTCGGGGTCGGATTTGCTGCGGGGGTCGGTGCCGGGGTCGGGGTCGGTGCCGGGGTGGTCGGTGCGGGCGTGGGTGCCGGGATCGTGCCAGGGGCCGGGACCGGAGCGGTGGCCGAACCGCCGGTGGGTACGTACCCGCAGTCCTGGGCGCCCAGCGGGCCCTCGGTCCCGGTGCCCCTGAATGCTGCCGATGCGCCGCCCCGGGCCGCCGACGTCGACGCCGCTGCCGAATCCGCTGCCGACGCCGCGTTCGCCGGGGCCGTCGCGCCCGGCGCGAGGCCGGACGCGGGACACCCCTCGCCCGCGTACCTGGCCCTGGCCCAACTCGGGCGTAAGGACCACCGGTTGGCGCTGTCCGCCGCCGACTGTGCGGCGCTGGAGGGGCGTGCCGCCGAATGGCTCGCACGCGGCGTGAGCACGGACTACCTCGCCCAGGCCCTCTCCGCCGGACTTCCCGCCCGGGTCGAATCACCCGTCGGGTTCCTGCGGCGTCGGCTCAACGACAAGATCCCGCCCGCTCTGCCCGCAGCCCAAGAAGTTCCCGCAGCACCGGTCCGTCGCATGATGGTGGAATGCACCCGGTGCGGCACCCCCGGCCGCCCCGACGCGCTCCCCGACGGCCTCTGCCGCCCGTGCCGCCGGGCCGTCGACGGCACGGCCGTCGGCCAGGACGCCACCACCGGTCCCGCCATCGCGTCCGACGCCCGTGACCGTGACGTCCGTGCCCATGTGAGCGGACTCCGCGACCTGCTCAAGGCCCCCTGACGCCGCAGGAAGCCCGGGGGCCGCTCGGGCGGCGCTTCTCGGGCCGCTCAAGGCCAGTCGACCAGGGACATGAACACCACCCATGCGAGAACCACCGTGCCGGGGGCGAGTACGGCGAGCGCGGCACCGGCCGGCGGTCTGCGCCGGTTGAGAGCCCAACTCGCGACCAGCACGATCAGGGCCAGGACCAGGCCGCAGCAGAGCACCGTCCATGCGGTGCCGAAGCCGGCGTCGAACCGGTCGGAGTCGGCCTCTGAGCAGGAGTCGCAGGCCATCGGCGCGAGCCCGCCGAAGACCAGGACGACGAACGCGAGCGGAAGCGTCACGACCGTGGAGATCAGCGAGGCGATCCAGGTGTGCCGAGGGCGACTGTCCATGACGTTGTCGGGCATGCGTGCGATTCAACCCGGCGCTCGAATACGGCACATGAGTCGCCGTACTCATCCGCCGGGCGCGGGAGCGCGAGGCATCGTACGGGGGTCCGCCCTGCGTCGGGACAAGGCGATGCGCAGGGCCTGCGACTCGTCCCCCTCGGTGCCGTGCGCCAGGAGACAGCCGGGCACGGCCCCGTAGTGGCTGCCTGCCGTCCCCCTTGACCGCTTGTGCGGCAGATCACGGTGACCGGTGGGCGTGACGCTCCCTACGATGCGTGACAGATGCAGCTATCCCATGTGTACCTGTATCCCATGTGCACCTGACCTGCCCAAGGAGACGGATCCTGTGACCGCAGGCGTCATCACGCGCGAGAGCTACTACGAGCGAACGGGCGAGCACCACTACAAACCCACGGCTCACGCAGGGGGTGCATGGAACACCGACGAACAGCACTTCAGCCCGCTCGCGGGGCTCGTCGTGCACGCTGTCGAGCGGCACCTCGCGACGCGGCCGGGGAAGTTCGTACTGGCGAGGATCAGCTACGACATCCTCGGCCGGATCGCCCTCGACGAGTGCGAGATCACCGTCGACACCGTTCGTCCCGGCCGGACCATCGAACTCCTCGAAGCGACCGTGGTCATCGGCGGCCGTCCGGTCGTGCGTGCCCGTGCCTGGCTGCTGACGGTCCTGGACACCGAGGCCGTCGCCGACAGCCCCCACGAGCGGCTTCCCGCCCCTGAGGAGTGCACCGCCTGGGCCATGGACGAGGAATGGAACGGAGGTTATGTCTCGTCCATCGACGTCCGTCGAATGCCTCCGACCCGCAAGGGGCGGACGGCTGCCTGGGTGTCCTCGCCCGTCGACCTGGTCGGGGGCGAGCCGAGCAGTGCCCTTGCCTCGTACATCGCACTCGTGGACACCGCGAACGGCATCGCCGTCCAGCAGGACCCCACCGCGTGGATGTTCCCGAACCTCGACCTGACGATCCACCTGCACCGGCAACCGGAAGGGCCGTGGACCGGGCTGGACACCACCGTTTCCTTCGGCCCGTCGGGGCAGGGGCTCACCAGCAGCGTCCTCCACGACCTCCGCGGTCCCGTCGGCCACGCCGAACAGATTCTCACCGTCCGTCCACTGGAAGGTGACTGAGCCGCGAGGGTGTCCGCTCGCCGTCCGTCACGGCGTACGGGGCCGCCGGAGGCACCGGTCGGTACGGGGTGCCGGGCGGCAGGGGAGCGCGGGTGAGGGGGCCGTCCGTGCCGGTTTTCTTCGGGGTCAGAGAGGTGCCAGCCGCACCCTGCCCGTGAACCGGCCACCCACTCGGTCGGCGAGCCAGCGGACACGGGCGGCCTGTTCACCGTTCCGGTCTCGAACGTGGCGGCAGATGGCCTGCTCGCGCCCTGTCCGCGTGTGGCGTCACTGCCGCTTCGAGCGGTCGCCACCGGGACTCGTCCGATAGTCAGTCGTCAGCGCCGGGAAGGCTCTACCGTCCTCGCTTGTGACTGAACTCTCCTCGTACCGACGTGCGACAACCGATGCCTACGATGCCGTCGCCGTGCTCTATGCCGGACTCGCCCGCGATGACCTCGACACCATTCCGCTGGATCGCGCGGTGCTCGCCGCGTTCGCCGAGACCGTGCGGGCCGCCGGTCCCGGGCCCGTCGCCGAGCTGGGATGCGGCCCTGGGCCTGTCACCGCACACCTGCGGGATCTGGGGCTGGATGTCTTCGGCGTCGACCTGTCGCCCGTGATGATCGATCTCGCCCGCGAGGCATACCCGGACCTGCGCTTCGAGGTGGGTTCCATGGACGCCCTGGACCTGGCCGACGGCCGGCTGCAGGGCATCGTGTCCTGGTATTCGGTCATTCACACCCCGCCGCAGGATGTGCCCCCGTACTTCGCCGAGTTCCGTCGGGTACTCGCGCCCGACGGGACTCTTCTGCTCGCCTTCTTCGAGTCGGAAGGCGAGCCGGTCACGGCGTTCGACCATAAGGTCACGACGGCCTACCGATGGCCGATCGACGACCTCGCGGAGCTGGCCGGTGAGGCCGGCTTCACGGAGGTCGGCCGGATGCTGCGTGAGCCGTGCGAGGGGGAACGGTTCCGCCGGGGACATCTGCTGATGCGCGCAGGGAAGTGACTCGGGTTGTCGCGTGTCGCCATCGACGGCACGCGACAGCCCGGACTCTGCCGGTGATCCCGCCATCGCCCACAACGACCGTGGCCGGCAGGCAGGTTCTGCCGCCCGGGGCCGGGTCGCCGCTGAGGACGGCGTCCGGCACGGCGGCCAGCACGCCTTGCTCCAGCCGCTTCAGTGGAGTTCGTCGGCGAAGGCGAACATGCCGGCCGCGACAAGGCCACCGTCGCGCGGGAACCACGCACGTCGTCGCCGCCGACCCGTTCGGCTGAGCCGGTGAACCTCTCCGGCCACAGCACTAGCCGCACTCGGATTCGTCGTGGATGGTCAATGCTCCGGCGAGGTCGAGGTCGGCGACACTGCCGTGTGCCCCGGCCCGGACGAGCAGCACTGCGCCGAGCGCGGTGCTCCAGAACGTCCTGACCTCCACGTCGAGCGGTCGGCGGGCCCGCCAGCCGCGATCGTCGATGAGCTGGCTCACGAAGCGCTCGGATTGCCGGAACAGCAACTGGAGGTGCCGGTCGACCACGGGGGCGAGTTCGGGCTTGGAGATCCCGGCGGCGAGTGCTCGCGCGACCGATGGGAGCGAGGGCATGGCCAGTACGGCGCGGGCGATGTTGCGCCGAAATGCCGCCGCATCGAGGGCTTGGCGACCGAGGCGCTCGATCCGTCGGGCGTCGTGCAGCAAGCCGAGAAAGGCGGCGTGCACGAGCAGCGAGTCCTTGGAGCCGAAGTAGTAGGTGACCTGATTGGGGAAGACGCCTGCCGCGTTCGCGATCTCGGCGACACTCACCTCGGCTCCGGGCCGCTCCTTGCAGAGCCGTGCAGTCGCCTCGATCAGCCGGAGCCTCGTCGCGCGACCGCGGTCACGCGACCGAGCCGACGTTGATCGAGCTTCGGTTCGCCTCTTCTCCACATCTGAATTGTATGTGATACAACAAGGCTTGTTCGCTTGTATCGCATACAAGAAAGGTTGAAGTGCATGCACCGGACTGAAGTCGTCGTGACCGGACTCGGCGCGATCACACCACTCGGTGGAGACGTGGAGTCCACCTGGAAAGCCCTGCTCGCCGGCGAGTCGGGCATCCGCGGCGGCGCCCTGCGCGGCCACGAGGATGTCGGCCTTCCCGACACCGCCGCAGGGACGATGGCGATCGACCCCGCCGAGTCGCTGCTGCCGGCGCAGGCCAGGCGGTTCGACCGCTCGCAGCAGGCAGCCCTCACCGCGGCGGCCGAAGCCTGGGCCGATGCCGGTGCCCCGCAGGTGGACCCGGACCGGCTCGCATCAGCGATCGGCACGGGCATCGGGGGCGTACGGACGCTGCTGAAGGAGGACGACGTACTGGAGGCGGCCGGGACGCGGCGCGTCTCGCCACGCACGGTACCGATGCTCATGCCCAATGCGGCGGCGGCGCTGATCAGTATCGAATACGGCGCACGGGCCGGGTCCTACACGCCTGTCTCGGCGTGCTCTTCCGGTGCCGAGGCGATCGCCCTGGGGGCCAGGCTCATCCGTGCCGGCGAGGCGGACGTGGTCATCGCGGGCGGGACCGAGGCCGCGATCACCCCGATCACCGTCGCCGGCTTCGTCCAGGCACAGGCACTGTCGCGGTACACCGCCGAACCCGCTTCAGCGTCCCGGCCGTTCGCCGCGGACCGCAGCGGATTCGTCCTCAGTGAAGGCGCCGCTGTCGTGGTGCTCGAAAGCGCCGAGCATGCCGGCGCCCGGGGCGCGCACGTCCACGCGGTGCTCGCGGGAGCCGGCATCGCCGCCGACGCTCACCACATCACGGCACCCGCTCCCGACGGCGCCGGTCAGGTCTCCGCCATGCGGAAGGCCCTTGCGCAAGCCGGTTTGGCTCCCGAGCAGATCAGCCACATCAACGCCCACGCCACCGGAACTCCTGTCGGCGACGTCGCCGAGGCACACGCGATCGGGGAGGTCTTCGGCCGCGCCACCGTGACAGCCCCCAAGGCGGCACTCGGCCATCTCTTCGGCGCGGCTGGTGCGATCGAGGCGCTCATCGCCGTCCTCAGTGTGAAGCACGGCGTCATCCCGCCGACCCGCAACCTCACCGCGGCAGGCGTCGGGCCCGACATCGATCTCGATGTCGTCGCAGAGCGACGAGACGTGCCCCAGGAGGCCGTGCTCAGCAATTCCTTCGGCTTCGGCGGACAGAACGTCTCACTCATCGTCACCGGCGCACGGCACCACGCGTCCCGTACGGCCTCGACGAGGCCATGACCCACGCGAAGACATCTCCGATGCGCCGCATCCGACGCCGCGCGCTGCTCCACCCGGGATCACGGGACACCCCTTTAGTCCCACCAGAACGACCAGGTCTCCTTTTTCAGCACCATCTTCTCGGCGTAGCCGTCGAGGTCGTACGGCCGGCTCTGGTTGATGACGTTGTCCGGGCAGAACGCGATGTGCTCGGCGGCGAGCGCCCGTGCCTCCGCCAGGGTGGTGGGCGGCCGTCCCACCGAGACGGTCAGGGTGTTGAAGCCGATCACGACGATCCGTATCCCGAAGCGGTCCTCCCAGGAGCGCAGGACCGCGCAGATCCGGGCCACGTCGTCCTCGTAGCTCTCCGGGCCGGACCAGCCGATCGCCGCCGGGATGTCCGCACTGCGCCGGGCCGGGACGAGCGCCGCCCGCGTACCCGGGTACCAGCCGTCCGGGCCGGTGCACTCGTCCGCTATCGCGGCCGCCAGATCGTCCGGCTTGTCGGGCCCGTCGGCAGCCGGGGAGGGGGCCAGCCCCGGCCACTCGTCGGCGTAGACATCGAGCTCGTCGGGTGAGCAGTCCGCCCAGTACTCACCGAGCACCTCCTCGGCGTCGTGGTCACCGGGGTACGACGCACTGTCCGGCATGAGATCCCAGTCCTCGGGCCACCAGTCGTACCTCCCGCCGTCGATCAGCACGGGGAGCAGCCCGACCGGCCGTCCTGCGGCGCGCATCGCGGCCCATGTCCCGGGGGACGCGGGCGCGTCGGCGTACCAGAGCAGCGGCTCGTGCCACGGCCCGTCGATCGTCGCGTCGACCAGTGCACCGGGCGGGAGTTGGACCCCGGAGGTGGCCAGTGAAGGAAGCGGATTCGGGAGCGTCGCCATGACCGCGACTCTAGACGCGGCCACTGACAGCGGCCGGGGCGCGGGTGGACTCCCGGACGCCCGCGGCCACCCTACGGCCGCTCGTGGGCAGGCCGCAGGGACGGCAGGGCGGTTCGGGCTACGGGGACAGCCCTCAGGGGTGAGCGTGAACGACGACGAACGCGGTGCGTGCCGCAGTGCCGTCGGGCAGCGGCGTGTCGGCGGTGACGTGACCGAGCGCCTGCTCGTCGGTGTCCTGGCCGGGTTGGAGAACGCGGTTGATGTGGATGGCCAGCCGACGTCCGTCGGATGCTGTCTCCACGAGGAGATCCGTGCCGTCCGGGTCGTCGGTCACGGTCGTGGAGGCGAGCGCGGCCTTGATGCCGGTCTCCGCGAACCAACCGGTCACGGACGGGTCGGGGGTGTCGCTCGTGCTCTGCATCTGCGGCTCGGCCTCGCCGACGATCAGCGCGAACAGCTGGGCGACGAGGACCGCGTCACGCGTCCCGTCATACACCCACCGCTGCCCCAGCACCCCATGCTCCGTCGTGCCGATGAGCGCTTCGTCGGCGCCGACGATCGGGGCGCCCCGGTAGCTGAACGGCACGTGGTACGTGACCGGTTGGTCTCCCGAGGAGTCGGTGACCGCCATGAACTCGATGCCGACTTCGCCCTCCGGGTCGTCCAGCCGGAACCCGCCGGCCCTGGCCAGCTCCGGCTGCTGCCCCGCCTTGCCGCGGTACCAGGGCTGCGCGGGCAGCCAGGTGGTGAGCAGTTCCAGCTTGGTGGGCGTCAGCGTGGTGCGGTGGATGACAGCCATGTGGTGGTCTCTCTCTCCCGTGGGCTCAGACGAGACGCCGGTCGGCGGCGAAACCGGCGAAGGCCGTCCAGGTGGTCGGCGCGACGGTGAGGGTGGGGCCGTCGGGGTTCTTGGAGTCGCGGACGTGGACGGCGGCGGGGTGCGCGGCGACCTCGACGCACTGACCGCCCTCGCTGCCGCTGTAGCTCGACTTGCGCCAATCGTAGGCGACTTCGAGGCATTCGCCGCCGTCGCTGCCGCTGTAGCTGGACTTGAACCACTCAAGTGCGGTGCTCATAGCTCTCCTAGCAGCAGGTCCAACAGGTCCCTCGTATCCTCGGTGTTGAGGGCCTGCGTTCGCAGCATCGCATACCTCTGCATGAGGATGCTGATCTCATCCGGGTCAGAGATGAGTTGGCTGCCGCGCTGCGTTTCGGTGTAGGCGATGCGCTGGTAGTCCGGAGTCTCCAGCAGGATGAACGGCCCGTCGAGTCCAGCGTGTGTCTTGCGGCCGAGCGGCAGAACCTGGAGCGTGATGCCTGGCAGGTCGGCGCAGGCGCGAAGATGGCGCAGGGTCTCGCAGTACACCTCCTTGCCTCCGAGGCGGTCGCGAACAACGGCCTCGGAGATGACGAAACTGGTGGTCGGAGGCACTTTGCGGCGCAAGAGTTCCTGACGTTCAAGGCGCTTGTCCACATGCGCGTCGATCTCTTCCTCGCTGAACGTGGGAACTCGGCTGTCGAAGACGGCTCGTGCGTAGTTCTCGGTCTGCAGCAAGCCGGGCAGAACCTGGTTCGCGAAGAAGCACAGAGCCAGTGCCGCCCGCTCCAGATCCATGTATTGCTCTGCCCACGCCGGGATCAGGTCCACCTCCGGCATGTTTCCCACCGCCGTCTCCAGTGCCCCCTTGGTGTCCAGCAACTCGTCCAATCGGTGGGCCAGGTCCGGCAGCAGTGCGCGTCTGCCCTGCTCGATGGAGGCGATCGTCTCGACCTGATGGCCTACCCGGTCCGCCAGTTGGGCCTGGGTCAGCCCGGCCGCGACGCGGAACACGCCGACCAGTTTGCCCACGAGTTTCATTGCCGACGCGTTCTTGCGCTGCCGCTTCCTGGGGTGCATACGGATCGAACTCCCACCTACGTGCGTACGTCACGCGCGCACGACCCGTACAAGAAATCTGTACGGGTGTGCATGCCGCGGCAGCATAGTCACGGAGTGTGATGTCCTGTGCCGTCGAACCTTCAACGGATGCCGCTGAGATTGACCACCGGGCAGCTCGTGTCATCGAAGCTTGATTTCCTCCGGTCGGAGCCTCGTGGCTGAGCGGCCTTGCGCCCCCTGGGAGGATCGGGGGCATGGCGGACTCCCCTATGCAGGTCAATGCCCTCATCGTCGACGCCACCGACCCCGAGCGGCTCGCTGTGTTCTGGTCCGAGTTGCTCGGCAGGCCGGTCGTGGGCCGCATGGGCCCGTATGTATGGCTTCGGCGAGAGAACGGCCTCGGCCTGGGCTTCCAGCAGACCAGCGAACCCGCATCGGGCAAGAACCGCATGCACTTCGACATCACCTCGCCCCACCCCGCAGCCGAGCAGCAGCGGGTGGAGGCGCTCGGTGGGCGCAGACTGGAGCAGTACGACGACGGGGGGTTCCTGGTGATGGCGGACCCTGAGGGCAATGAGTTCTGCATCATCCCTGAGGGCGCATTCGAGCTCGACGACGAGGGACGAGCGAACTACCTCGGCTGAGCGACTGTGGGCCGCAACTCTCGCTGCTGCGTGAGCGGTGCTACCGGCGCGAACGCCGATCGACGGCTGCGGCCCGGGAGTTCGTACGGGAGGCCGTCGCCGTGGAGGCGGCGACCCCACTTCGCGTGGCGGTCACGACCGGGTGCCGGAGCGCTGCGCCACGCGGGTGTACAGCACCTGGCCGAGTGCCAGCACGCTCAGGCCGAACATCAGGACGCCCAGGGGGACATGGAGCGACGGCTTGTGCGCGATGCCCAGCACCACCTGCACCGAGGCGAGTACGAGGAAGCCGGACGCGTACAGGATGGGGCGTGGCGATCTGCCGCCCGGTCGCCATGCCAGGATCGCGGCGATCACGTACAGCATCGATGCGCCGTACATCACGCGCGCCCCGACGCCGTGCAGTACCTCGCCGTGGGACGAGGAGAGCAGCAGTCCGGCGGTGACCGCCTGGAAGAAGATGGCCAAGGTCTGCAGTGCGATCGCGACCTGCAGGAACGTGAAGCCGCGCTGTTCTGCCGCCGTCGTCTGTGTGGCCATGGTGCGGTCCCCTCTTCTGCCTTGCGGCGGTGGATCGGTAGTGTCCCGCTGATCCGACGACGTGGGCCCGCGAAATGTGAGGCGAAGGACCGGTGTCACAGTCCGGTGTGCCGCTTCGTCGCAGCGGCGGGAGCGGAAGCGGACATAGACAACGAGGGAGCGGTCGTGACCATGAGCACCCCGTCCGAGCCGGCGCGTGACCGGTCCGAGCCGGACCCGAGCGTGATCGTCGGCGAGCGGCGTCAGCTGATCAACCTCGCCTATCGGCTGCTCGGTTCGCTGGCCGAGGCCGAGGACGCCGTGCAGGAGACCTACGCCCGCTGGTACGCGATGTCGCGGCGGCAGCAGCAGGCCATCGAGTCGCCCGGTGCCTGGCTGACCACGGTGGCCACCCGCGTCTGCCTGGACCTGCTCGGCTCGGCGCGGGTCCGGCGCGAGCGCTATGTCGGCGCCTGGATACCCGAGCCGCTGCCCGACCGTACGGAGTGGACCGGCGCGCGGGCGGGCGGCGGCGGGGCCGGGCCGGCCGACCCCGCCGACTGGGTCACCTTGGACGAGTCGGTGAACATGGCCTTCCTCGTCGTACTGGAGTCGATGACGCCGGCCGAACGGGTGGCGTTCATCCTGCACGACGTCTTCCGGTACCCCTTCGCCGAGGTCGCCGAGATCGTCGGCCGGACGCCGGCGGCCTGCCGGCAGTTGGCGTCCTCGGCCCGTCGGCGTATTCGCGCCGCGCAGGCTCCGGCCGTTCCGACGGCCGGGCAGGCCGGTCTGGTGCGGCATTTCAAGGAGGCGTGGGAGGCCAGGGACATCGAGGCCCTCGTCGACCTCCTCGACCCCGATGCCACGATGATCGCCGACGGTGGCGGACTGGTCGGCGCCGCCCTCCGCCCGGTCGAGGGCAGCGAGCGCATCGCCCAGTACCTGATCCACATCGCCGGCAAGGCCCCGGGGCTGACGCTCCTGGAACGGACGGTCAATGGTCGCCCCGGCCTGGTCGCCCAGCACGCCGGCGTGACCATGACCGTGGCGGCGTTCAGCCTCACCGGTGGTCGCATCACTCGTATCTGGGCGGTCCGGAACCCGGAGAAACTCAGTCGGTGGACGGAGGCTCCGGCCCGGCACACCACGCCCGCCGGAACGAAGCCGAGCGGCTGATCGAGCGGTTGATGGTCCACCGGGCCGGGGTCACGCGCTTCGAATGTCACAGAGCGGTCGGTACCGGCCTGTGCGTCATCGGGGGCTGGGTCGGCCCGTCGGATGCCTGCGCCTGTGTCTGTGCCTTGCCCAGCCGGTGGAGGCGGGCCGTGCACACGATGCCGATCGCCGAGATGGCCATCAGCATGACGGCTGGGGGCCAGTAGTGACCGCCCGCCGCCGCCGCGAGGGAGACCGCGGCGAGGGGTGCGAGGCCGCCGAAGATCATGTTGCAGATCTGGTAGGAGAGGGAGATGCCGGTGTAGCGGACATGCGGCGCGAAGCCCTCGACGAGGATCGACGCGATCGGCCCGTACAGCGCGGACATCACCAGACGCATGGCCAGCATCATCAGCCAGATGAGGAAGACGCTGCCGGTGCCCAGCACCATGAACTGGGGCAGGGACAGGACGACGACGCCCGCGAGACCGGCGATGACGACCTTGTGCGATCCCACCCGGTCGGCGAGCCACGACAGCCAGGGGGTGACGAGGAGTTCCAGGAAGGCCGCCAGGGTGAGGCCGTTGAGCAGCATCGACTCCGACAGATGGAGGTCGTCGCCGGTGCCGTACGAGAGCAGGAAGCTGGTCACCACGTAGTAGCCACCGGTCGCGGTGGCCAGGGCGAAGACGCCGATGAGGACGGTCCGCCAGGCCTTCTGGAAGACCTCCACCACGGGCAGTCGGGTTTCTTCCGCCCCGCCGTCGGCCTGCTTCGCCTGTTGTTCCCTGCGCACCTCCTCCATGACCGGGGACTCCTCCAGCTTGACCCGGACGACCAGGCCCACGATCACCAGCACGGCGGAGGCCAGGAACGGCACGCGCCAGCCCCAGCTCATGAACGCGTCGTGCCCGAAGAGGTTCATCAGGCTGAAGGCGCCGGTCGACAGCAACGCACCGACCGATGAGCCGAGTTGGGCGAACGAGCCGAAGAAGGCGGCCTTGCCGCGCGGGGCGTTCTCCACGGCGATCAGCACCGCGCCGCCCCACTCCCCGCCGATCGCGACGCCCTGGACCAGTCGCAGCACGATCAGCAGGATCGGCGCGAGTGCGCCGACCTGGGCGTAGGTGGGCAGCAGGCCGATGGCGAAGGACGCGACGCCCATCATCACCAACGTGATGACGAGGGTCTTCTTGCGTCCTACGCGGTCACCGATGTGCCCGAAGACGATGCCGCCGAGGGGCCGCAGCAGGAAGCCCACGGCGAACGTCGCGAAGGCGGACAGGGTCCGGAGGTACGGCGACATGTCCGGCGGGAAGAACACGTCGTTGAAGACGATCGCCGCGGCGGTGGCGAACGCGTAGAAGTCGTACCACTCGATGGAAGTGCCTGCCAGCGCCGCGACGGCGGCTCTGTACGGGCTCTGTCCGGTGGTGGATGGGGACGGGGACGGGGACACGGTGCCTCCGGGGGCGGGAGGGGCAGCGGAAGGGGAGAGAAGGGAGGGGAGAGAAGGGAGCGGAGGGGGAAGGGGCGGAGGGGCGGGGGTCAGCGGCCGGGGGCTGCCCAGGCGCGGGAGCCGCCGATCCAGGTCTCGCGTACGCCGATGGAGGCGAGTTCGGCCGGATCGGTGGTGAGCGGGTCGCCGGCCAGGACCACGAAGTCGGCGAGCATGCCGGGGGCCAGGGCGCCGACGGCGTGTTCGCGGTGCAGGGCGCGGGCGGCCGAGGCGGTGTGCGCGAGCAGCCCGTCCGCGACAGGCATCCGCAGCGAGGCGTCGCCGAGGACGGTGCCGAGCACGGTGCGCCGGGTCGCGGCGGCGGAGACGGCCTCCAGCGGGGCGGGCGGGGCGACGGGCGCGTCCGAGCTGAAGACGACGGGGACGCCTGCGGTCAGGCAGGTGCCTGCCGGGTTGTAGCGGTGGCCGAGGTCGCCGACGGCGGTCAGTGTGCCGTCGCCGGTGCGCAGGTGGTGCTGGGGCTGCATGACCGGGACGACGCCCAGCCGGCCCATGCGGGCGATCTGCTCGTCGGTGGGCAGACCGGAGTGCTCGATGCGGTGGCGGATGCCGGGGCGCTCCCGGTCGGCCTGCGCCTTCTCGACGGCGTCGAGGACCATGCCGATGGCGTACGGGGACTGCGCGTGGGTCGCGGTCTGGAGACCGGCGCGGTGGGCGCGGCCGACGAGTTCGGCGTACTCCTCGGCGGAGTGGTAGAGCTGCCCGTGGTGGCAGCAGTCGGCGGCGTAGCCCTCGGGGAAGTAGGCGGTCCAGCCGCCGAGGGTGCCGTCGGCGTAGAACTTGACGCCCTGGATGCGGAAGAGGTCGTCGCCGAAGCCGTTCACCACGCCCAGTTCCAGCGCGGTGTCCAGGAGCGCGGAGGTGAGGTAGGCGGAGACGCGCAGACGCAGTGACCCGTCGGCGCGGGCACGCAGATACGTCTCCATCTCGCGGCGGGACGCCTGGGCATCGCCGACAGTGGTGACTCCGGCGGCGAGGAAGACCTCCTGGGCGCGCTGGAGGTGGTCGGCCATGATGGCGTCGGGCTCGGAGAGGTGGAAGTTCGGGCCGTGGTTGCCGATCTTCACGCCGCCGGGGCCGGTGAGCAGGTCACAGGCGGCGTCCCAGAGCTGGCCGTCGGGCTCGCCGGAGGCGGACCGGCCGATGCTGCCGCCCTCCGGGTCCGGGGTGCCCGCGGTGACTCCGCAGGTGCGCAGGGTATGGGAGTTGACGACGCCGCCGTGACCGGAGGCGTTCATCACGTAGACCTCGCGGTCGGTGGCGACGCGGTCGAGGTCGTGGCAGGTGGGGTGACGGCGCTCGGCGAGGCGGCGGTGCTCGTAGCCGAAACCGCGTACCGGAACCCCGGCGGGCAGTTCGCGGGCCGCTTCGGTCAGGACGGCGACGAGCGTCTCGATGTCCGGTACGCGTTCGGGGCGGCAGTCCACCCAGGCCAGGGCCTGTCCGTACATCACGGGGTGGCAGTGGGCGTCGACGAAGCCGGGGTGGACGAGGCCGCCGTCGAGTTCGAGGACGTCGTCGGCCCGGCCGCCGAGTGCGGCGCGGGCGTCGTCGGCGGTGCCGACGTGGACGACCCGGCCGCCGCGGACGGCCAGTGCCTCGGCTCGTTCGGCGGTACCGGGGGCGGCGACGGCCGCGCCGGTCACCAGGAGCGTGCGGTCGGCTTCGTCGAAGGGGTGGTGCATGAGTGGGGCCTGCTTTCGACCTGGGACGTCCATGAGGGAGGCCGTACGCACGGGAGCCCGTACACACGGAGGCCGTAGGTACGGGCAGTCCGTACACACGGTGGCCGTGGATACGGCCCGTGCGGACAGGAAGCCCATGTACACGGAGAGTCCGTGACGGCTGATTCGTTCGCATGGACGATATGCAGCAGACGATGTCTTGCCTAGACCCTTTGCTCACAAATTTTTCGGAATATTGCGCCGACTTTCACTTACGTATCGTTCGGTGTGCGCCGTGCTGTGGCGCTCAGGGGGTGGGGGCGGTGAGGTCGTACCGCTCCTTGACCAGCTCCAGGTGCACCCAGCTCTCCACGGCGCGCACGCCCTCGCACGCCCGCATGTCCTCCAGCGTCTCGCGCACCGCCGCGAGCGACTCCGCGCTGATCGTTCCGACGAGTTCCGCGCGTCCCATGCAGGCGGACAGGAACGAGACCCGGTCCCATCCGCCGATGTGCCGGGCGACGGCGTCCCGCTCGCCGTCCAGGCGTACGGCGAATCCGCACAGGAAGCCGAGCCCGAGCAGCTCCGGACGTACCAGTGCGAGCACCTTCGCGACACCGCCGTCGAGAAGGCGCAGGGTGCGGGCGCGGGCGGCGCCGGGCGAGAGCCCGACGCGTTCGGCGAGCTCGGCGAAGGGCAGGCGCCCGTCGCGCTCCAGCTCGTCCAGGATCAGCCGGTCCGTCGCGTCCAGGTCAAGAACATCGGGCCGGCCCGCCAGCAGGTACGGGTCCTTGAGGTGCTGGAGGGAGATCAGTGGGTCGATGTGGTCGACGCCGTTCAGTGAGCGGATCGACTCGATGGCCCGGTCCAGCTCCGCCAGCCCTTCGGTGCGCAGCTCCGCCATGATCGCGCGGCTGCCCGCGGTGAGGGTGACGAACGGCGCCTGCGGCATGGCGGCGATGGCGCGGGCCACCGGCTCGGCCGCTCCGCTCACGCCGATCGACAGATGGGCCGAGGCGGTCAGGTCCCGTACCGCGGGGTGGACGACGGCCACCACGCGCACACCACCGCCCGCGAGCAGCCGCTGCACGCGGGCGCGGGTGGCGGGGCGGGAGAGTCCGACGCGCTGCGCCAGCGTCTCGTACGTCAGACGGCCGTCCGTCTGCAGTTCGCGGACGACGGCCAGATCGGTCCGGTCCAGATCCACCTGGGAGCTTCCCCTCGGCTCGATTGTCCGGGGCGGGTGCACCCGGGACGGGGCCCATTCTTGACCACCGGGGCTCCGGGGCTTCGAGGTGCGGGCCACGTGACGCGCGTCACCGACGTACGCATCACCATCTCTGGACAATTCTGTCGGATGAAACGTAGGTTCAGCGCGACCAAAGCAAACGAATCGGCATTTCGCTGTGGCTGAAGGTCCGGAAGGGCTTGCGAAGCTTGAGGAGGATGGGATGAGCCGGCCCCTGGTGGTGTTCACGGACCCCGAGGAACTCGACGTCGGTCCGGGGCGGCGGCTGCTGGCCGAGGCGGGATTCGACACCCGGGTCGCGGGCAGCCGCGAGCCCGACGCGATCGCCGCGGCGGCTCGCGACGCCGTCGCGCTGATCGTCGGCTACGCGCCGGTCGACGCCGCGCTGCTCGACCGCCTCCCCGGTGTGCGGATGCTGGCCACCATGTCCGCCGGGTACGACATGATCGACACGGCGGAGGCGCGTCGTCGCGGTGTGTGGGTGAGCAACCTTCCGCATGCCGCCACCGAGGACGTCGCCGTCCATGCGCTCGCCTCCGCGCTCTCTCTCGTACGCGCGCTGCCCCAGGCCGATGCCACCGTGCGCGGCGGGGGCTGGAACACCGAGTTCGCCGAACTGCCGCGCAGGGCCGGTGAGCTGACGCTCGGCCTCCTGGGGTTCGGACGCATCGCGCGAGTGCTGGCCCGGATCGCGGGCCCCGTCTTCGGGCGCGTCGCCGCGTACGACCCGCACGCCGACGCGGCCGGGTGGCCGCTTGGTGTCGAGCGGCTCGGCCGGGACGAGCTGATCGCCGCCTGCGACGTGCTCTCGCTGCACACCCCGCTGACCGAGCAGACCCGCAGGATGGTCGACGCGGAGCTGCTCGCCCGGATGCGGCCCGGTGGCTACCTGGTGAACGTCGCCCGCGGTGAACTCGTCGACACCGACGCGCTGTTGGCCGCGCTGGACGGCGGACGGCTCCGGGCCGCGGCCCTGGACGTGTTCCCGGTCGAGCCTCCGGCGCAGGACGACCCGCTGCGCACCCACCCGCGCATCCAGCTCTCCCCGCACAGCGCCTACCTGTCCGACACCTCGCAGCGGGCCTACGTGTGCGCGCCCGCCGAGAACGTCATCGCCTGGCACCGCACCGGGCGCCCGCTGACCCCCGTGGTCGACCCGACGCCCGAAGGAGCCCTCTCATGACCGCACTGCCCGCCGCCCCCGCCCCGGACCTCGCCGAGGTGACCGACGCGGAGCTCGCCCCGGGCCTTGCCGAGGAGACCCGGCTGCGTCGTGAACTCGCCGCCGTCTACCGGCTCGTGGCGCACTTCCGGATGACCGACCTGATCTTCACCCACATCTCGCTCCGGTTGCCGGGGCCCGAGCACCACTTCCTGATCAACCCCTACGGCCTCCTCTTCGAGGAGATCACCGCCTCCAACCTGGTCAAGATCGACCTGTCGGGCCGGCCGGTCGAGCCCACGCCCCACCCCGTCAACCCCGCGGGATTCGTCATCCACAGCGCGATCCACGCCGCGCGCGAGGACGCGCACTGCGTCCTGCACACCCACACCAAGGCCGGCTGCGCGGTCGCCGCCCAGCGCGACGGGCTGCTGCCGCTGAACCAGATGTCGATGGAGTTCTACAACCGCGTCGGCTACCACGACTACGAGGGCGTGGCCCTCAACCTCGACGAGCAGAAGCGCCTGGTCGACGACATCGGCCACCACCCGGCGCTGATCCTGCGCAACCACGGTCTGCTCACGGTGGGCGAGAGCGCCGCCCAGGCCTTCCTGCGCATGTACTACCTGGAGAAGGCCTGCGAGATCCAGGTCACCGCCCAGGCGGGCGGCGGACCGCTGATCCTTCCCCCGGCCGAGACCTGCGAGTACACCGCCCGACAGCTCGCGGGCGACGCGGACGCGGACACGGACCTCCAGGACGATGCCGCCTACGAGCTGGCGTGGGCGGCCATGCTGCGGCTGCTGGACCGGGTGGCCCCGGACTACCGGGACTGAGCCGGAGGATCTTCGAGGGGCTTCAGGGAGCGGGTCCTCCGGGATCTCTTCCCGGGCCCCCTTCCGGGATCTCTTCCCCGGCTTCCTCCGGGATCTCCTCCCGGGCCTTCGAGGTCGTCGAGGCTCTTCGGGCGGAGGGGCCGGGTCAGAGCTTCTTGGCGCAGAGGACGCGGTCGCTCTTGGCCTTGTCGGAGTCGAAAAGCGGGTCGTCGGTGAAGATCGCGTCGGCCCTGCCCTCGCACGGGTCGTTGAAACCGAACGCGAACGTGTCCTCAAGGATCTCCGTGATCTTGTGGGTCGCGCCGTCCTTCTTGCCCTTGGTCCGGCAGGCGACCTCCTTGATGGCGTCGTCCTTCTTCGGTCCGCTGTGCACGCAGTCGCCGACCTCGATCCTGGGGCCGCCGCCCCCACCGGTGTCGCCGGGGTGCGGAGGCTTCAGGTTGCGCATGCAGGCGTAGCCCTCGCCCGTCACCTGCCTGTCCTCCAGAAGGGCGAGACTGACCGGCACATTGATCGCGAAGTCGGTGTGCGGCGAACAGGCGGTGGCCGAAAAAGGCTCGGAGATGCCGATGTCCGCCCGGTCGATGACCTTGGCGACGGCCTCGGGATCCTTGCAGGAGACCTCACGGTACGCCTTCGGCTGGCCGGGAACGGGGGCGGCGCACTCGTTCTCGGCGAGGTACTCCGCGCCGTAGGACGGGTTCACGCTCGGGGTCGGCGAGGCGGTCGGGCTGCTGGATCCGGTGTCCGACGCGCGATGATCCGCCACCTTGCCGCACCCGGTGACCAGCACCAGCGAGACGGCCGCGGCGACGGCCGCGGTGGCTGCCGCCGCGGCCCGTACGCCCGATGCCGTCGGCCTGTCACCACTTGTCGCCCGCACGCCGCCCCCCTCAGGTCTCGATCGTCGAATTCTACGGTCTACTGCCCGCGGGTGGCAGCGAGTTGGGGGCCCGTGCGTGACGCGCGCTCAGCGGCTCAGCAGGTGAGGGCGTCGGTCATGTTGCTCTGCCAGTGGACAAGAGGGCGGCCAGGAGGGCGGTCGCGGTGAGGGCCATGGTGCGGATGCGGTTGCTGCGCATGGTGGTGCTCCCCGTGTGCGGTGTGGAGGTCGTTCGTTCAGGGGTGGCAGATCAGGACCATGACGATCGCTGTGGAAACGATCACCACGCCGATGGCCACGACATCGATCAGTTCGATGCGGAGAAGGGTTCGCACTGAGTCGTCCCGGTGGTCTCTCGGTGTGTCCACAGACTGTGGGGCGCGGTGTTCCGTCCGCAACGCCGATCGGGTCATTGGGGAAGCCGGAACGCGTACGCGTGCCGTGACCTGCGCAGATTCCAGGTCCCTGGAACGGTGTTCCGGGACGGACCAGGGAGGCGAGCGTCGCGTTGGCGACGCCGGAGCTTCAGGGATTCGCGGCTCCGCCGAAGGAGCCGGCGCACCAAGGGCATGACGTCAGCCGGTACCCGGAACCCGACCGGAGCAGCGGTGGCCGTGTGGGGACGCCGCGCATCGACGGCGGTGGGAAACCGTTCCGTACGAGTGGCATCAAGGCGTGGCCGCAGCACGCCCACCAGCACGAAACGGCCCAGTGGGTGACCGAGTGACGGTCACCGACTGGGCCGGATGCGTGAGGGGGTTGGCCGGGGCTCAGAGGCGCTCGGGGGTCCTGATGCCGAGCAGCTCCATGCCCTGGTGCAGGGTGCGGGCGGTGAGGTCCGAGAAGAAGAGGCGGTTCTCGGCCACATCGCCCGGCACCTCGGGCTTCAGCACCGGGCACTGGTCGTAGAACGTCGTGAAGAGCGACGACAGCTGGTAGAGGTACGAGGCCAGCTTGTGCGGCTCGTACGCGGCGGCGACCTCGGCCACGATCTCGCCGAACTGGTCCAGGTGCAGGCCCAGCGCGCGCTCGGCCGGGGCCAGCTCCAGCTCCGGGTGCGGCTGGGACTTCAGCTCGCCCGCCTTGCGCTTGATGGAGCGGGACCGGGCGTGCGCGTACTGGATGTACACGCTCGTGTCGCCGGTCAGCGACACCATCTGGTCCAGGTCGAACTTGTAGTCGCGGGCGGCCGACGTCGACAGGTCCGCGTACTTCACCGCGCCGATGCCGACCTGCGTGGCCCGCTCGGTGATCTCCTCGTCGGTGAGGTCCTGTGCCTTCTCGCGCACGACCGCGGACGCCCGGTCGATCGCCTCGTCCAGCAGGTCCTGCAGCCGGACCGTCTCGCCCTCACGGGTCTTGAACGGCTTGCCGTCCTTGCCCAGCACCGTGCCGAAGGCGAGCTGCACGGCCTTGACGTCCTCGTTCAGCCAGCCGGCCCGGCGGGCCGTCTCGAAGACCATCTTGAAGTGCAGGGACTGCCGCGCGTCCACCACGTACAGCAGGGTGTTCGCCTTGAGGTTCTGGACCCGGTCGCGGATCGCGGAGAGGTCCGTCGCCGCGTAGCCGTAGCCGCCGTTGGACTTCTTGACGATCAGCGGCACCGGGTTGCCGTCCGGGCCCTTCACATCGTCGAAGAAGACGCACAGCGCGCCCTCGGAGCGGACGGCGACGCCCGACTCCTCCAGGATGCGGCAGGTCTCCTCCAGCATGTCGTTGTAGCCGGACTCGCCGATGATGTCGGGGTCGCGGATCTCCATGTCGAGCTTGTCGAAGACCGAGTAGAAGTAGATCTTCGACTCGTCGACGAAGCGCTGCCACAGGGCCAGCGTCTCCTCGTCACCGGCCTGGAGCGCGACGACCCGGTCCCGGGAACGGGCCTTGAACTCCTCGTCGGAGTCGAAGAGCGCCCGCGAGGCCTTGTAGAGCCGGTTCAGCGAGGACATGGCGGCTTCGCCCTCCGCCGCGCCGCCGTCGCCCTCGTGGGTCAGCTCGCCCGGGTGCTCGATCAGGTACTGGATGAGCATGCCGAACTGGGTGCCCCAGTCGCCGATGTGGTGCCGGCGGACCACGGTCTCGCCGGTGAACTCCAGGATGTGCACCATCGCGTCACCGATCACCGCGGACCGGAGGTGACCGACGTGCATCTCCTTGGCCACGTTCGGCTGCGCGTAGTCGATGACCGTCGTGCCCGCGGCGCTGTTGTACGGCACGCCGAGCCGGCCCTCGTCGTCCGCGTCACGCGCGGCGAGCGTCTCGATGATCGCCCGGTCGCTGAGCGTGACGTTCAGGAAGCCGGGGCCGGAGACCTCGATCTCCTTGATCAGGCCACCCGCCGGGATCGCGGCCGTGACCTGGGACGCCAGCTCGCGCGGGTTGCCCTTGAGCTTCTTGGCCAGCGCCAGGATGCCGTTGGCCTGGAAGTCGGCCCGGTCGCTTCGTCGCAGCAGCGGGTCCGCGGCGCCGGCCTCCGGCAGAGCTGCCGTCAGGGCGTCCGCCAGCTGCTGCTGGAGCGTGGAAGCGAGGGAATTGACCGAGCCGTGCTCAGGCATGGGACGGGCTGCCGTTTCCGTAGGGGTACAAGGGATCACACCCAGTATTCCACGGCGGGTAAAGCCGTTTTCGCGCTGCCGGGGGGACCTGGGAGAATGGGGGCTGCCCCTGCGCGTCGCACAGGGCCCCACCCGTCCCACAGGGGCCTCCGCGAGTCCGTCGAGGGGTCCATGAGTCCCATCAGGGTTTGTCCCTGACGAGCCCCACAAGAGAGAAGGACGTGCAGACCGTGGCTCAGAGTCAGAGCAGCACCGAGACCGACTGGGTCTCCCGCTTCGCGGACGATGTCATCGCCGAATCGGAGCGTCGTGCGCCTGGCAAACCGGTCGTCGTCGCGTCCGGCCTCTCCCCGTCCGGCCCGATCCACCTGGGCAACCTCCGCGAGGTCATGACCCCGCACCTGGTCGCCGACGAGATCCGCCGCCGCGGGCACACCGTCCGGCACCTGATCTCCTGGGACGACTACGACCGCTACCGCAAGGTTCCGAACGGCGTCCCGGGTGTCGACGAGTCCTGGGCCGAGCACATCGGCAAGCCGCTGACCTCGGTGCCCGCCCCGGCCGGGTCGACGTACCCGAACTGGGCCGAGCACTTCAAGGCCGCCATGACCGCCGCGCTGGACGAGCTCGGCGTCGAGTACGACGGCATCAGCCAGACCGAGCAGTACACGATGGGCGCGTACCGCGAGCAGATCCTGCACGCGATGAAGCACCGCGCCGACATCGACGCCGTCCTCGACCGGTACCGGACGAAGAAGGACCCGGCGGCGGGCGCGGCAGGCGGCAAGGGCGGCAAGAAGCCGCAGCAGCAGAAGAAGGTCGACGAGGCGGAACTGGAGGCCGAGGAGGGTTCCGGCGCGGCCGCCGAGGACGACGGCAGCGGCGGCTCGGCCGGCTACTTCCCGTACAAGCCCTACTGCGGCAACTGCGAGAAGGACCTCACGACCGTCACGTCGTACGACGACGACAGCACCGAGCTGAACTACACCTGCACGGCCTGCGGTTTCGCCGAGACCGTCCGGCTGAGCGAGTTCAACCGCGGCAAGCTGGTCTGGAAGGTCGACTGGCCGATGCGGTGGGCGTACGAGGGCGTGATCTTCGAGCCGAGCGGGGTGGACCACTCCTCGCCGGGCTCCTCGTTCGTCGTCGGCGGCCAGATCGTCCGCGAGATCTTCGACGGCGTGCAGCCGATCGGCCCGATGTACGCCTTCGTCGGCATCTCCGGCATGGCGAAGATGTCCTCCAGCAAGGGCGGCGTGCCGACCCCGGCCGACGCGCTGAAGATCATGGAGGCGCCCCTGCTGCGCTGGCTGTACGCGCGCCGCAGGCCCAACCAGTCCTTCAAGATCGCCTTCGACCAGGAGATCCAGCGGCTCTACGACGAGTGGGACTCGCTGGCGCGCAAGGTCGCCGACGGCTCGGTGCTGCCGGCCGACGCCGCCGCGTACGCGCGGGCCATCGGCACGGCCGCCGGTGAGCTGGCGCGTACACCGCGCCCGCTCCCGTATCGCACGCTCGCCTCGGTCGTCGACATCACGGCCGGGCACGACGAGCAGACGCTGCGCATTCTCAGCGAGCTGGACCCGGAGAACCCGCTGACCTCGCTGGACGAGGCCCGGCCCCGTCTCGACCGCGCCGAGAACTGGATCACCAGTCAGGTCCCGGCCGAGGCCCGCACCATCGTCCGCGACGAGGCGGACAAGGAACTGCTCGGCTCCCTGGACGAGCAGGGACGGGAGTCGCTGCGGCTGCTTCTGGAAGGGCTGGACTCGCACTGGTCGCTGGACGGGCTCACCACGCTCGTCTACGGCGTGCCGAAGATCCTGGCGGGTCTGGAGCCGGACGCCAAGCCGACGCCCGAGCTGAAGGCCGCGCAGCGGTCGTTCTTCGCGCTCCTGTACCGGCTGCTGGTCAGCCGGGACACGGGGCCGCGGCTGCCCACGCTGCTGCTGGCCGTGGGGGCAGACCGGGTGCGCAGGCTGCTGGGCGCGTAGGCGCCTTTCGTACGGAGGGCCGTCACCCGGTGATTCGGGTGACGGCCCTCCGTCGTCTTTGCAGGTGTTGCCGCGCTTGCCGCCCCTGCCCCCCTCGCCGGATGCGGGGCGGGGCTCAGAGCCTGTCGGGTGGCCTCGGACCGGACGGCGGGCGCGGTCCGAGGTCACCCGACAGGCTCTCAGGCGATGTGGTCCGCTTCGAGCTCGGCGTGGTAGCGGTTCTTGAACTCCGGCATGAAGCGGCGGATCAGCGCCGCGCTGCGCGGGTGCCTGACGTTGTGACCGTCCGTGACGTGTATGTCCAGGGCGTCGACGCTCGGGTAGTCGTTGTGCTGGTTCACGAACGCGGCGAACACCTCGTACGCGATCGCGGCGAACTCCGCGTCCTCCTGCGCCCACTCGGCCGGGTCCTGCGCCGGGTCCTGGGCCGGGTTCTGCGCCGGGTCCTGGGAGGAGTTCTGTGCCGGGTCCTTCCGGGGTTCCTGCGGCTGCTGCTCGTCGGTGCGGGGCGCCGGATCGGGTTCCGCGGCGCGGGGGCCCGGGACGGCGCCGATCGTGCCCACGCTGCCCAGGGGGCGGGTGCGGCCGCCGGGACCCAGCGGGACCATGACGGGGGTGGGCTCCAGGCCCTCGACGTACGTCGGGTCGTACGCACTCTCGTACGCGTCGTCGGGCACCTGGGGCGCCGCGAACCACGGGCTCTCGTGCGAGCCGGGGCCCTCCTGAGGCCACCGCTCGGCAGCGGCCGGGTCAGCAGGGTGCGTGTGCTGCTGCTGGTGCGGCTCGTACTGCTGGTGCGGCCCGAACTGCTGCTGGGTGTGCTGCTGCTCGGGGTGGGGCCCGGCGTACGACAACTCCGGCTGGAACTCGTCGGCTTCGGCGGCGGCCAGGGCCGGGGCAGGCGGCAGCAGGGCCGGTTCGATGCCTGCGGCGGCGAGACCGGCCGGGCCGGTGTCGGCCAGCGGGACGCCGTACTTCGCCAGGCGCAGCGGCATCAGGGACTCGACGGGTGCCTTGCGGCGCCAGCTGCGGCCGAAGCGGGCCTGGAGGCGGGCCTGGTAGATCAGCCGGTCCTGTTCGAGCTTGATGACCTGCTCGTACGAGCGGAGCTCCCAGAGCTTCATCCGACGCCACAGCTTGAACGTCGGCACGGGGGAGAGCAGCCAGCGGGTGAGCCGCACGCCCTCCATGTGCTTGTCGGCGGTGATGTCGGCGATCCGGCCCACGGCGTGCCGGGCGGCCTCGACGGAGACCACGAACAGCACCGGGATGACCGCGTGCATGCCGACGCCGAGCGGGTCGGGCCAGGCCGCGGCGCCGTTGAAGGCGATCGTCGCGGCGGTCAGCAGCCAGGCCGTCTGGCGCAGCAGCGGGAACGGGATGCGCAGCCAGGTCAGCAGCAGATCCAGGGCGAGCAGCACACAGATGCCCGCGTCGATGCCGATCGGGAAGACCAGCGAGAAGTTCCCGAAGCCCTTCTCCAGGGCGAGTTCGCGCACCGCCGCGTACGAGCCCGCGAAGCCGATCGCGGCGATGAGCACCGCACCGGCGACCACGAGACCGATGAGTATCCGGTGGGTGCGTGTCAGCTGCATCGCGGCCACCCGCGTTCCCCTCCCCGTTTCCCGTATCCGACGTCGCGCGTCGACGTTCCGCGCCGATGTTCTGCTTCGACGTTCTGCTTCGACGTTCTGCGTCCACGTTCTGCTTCGACGCCGTGGTCCGGCGTCCCGCTTCAACGTCCCGCTGCGACGTCCTGCTTCGACTTCTGGCGCGCACAGCCTGGCACATGAGGGCGCGGCACGTTGCGCGGGGAGGGGCGAAGCCCGGTACTCGGGGGAGTACCGGGCTTCGTGAATCCGTTTCCGAGCAGGGCCGTCGGGGCGCGCCGTGCCCGCTCGCCGATCCGGCCTGATCAGGTCTGATCCGGCCGGATCCAGTCTCGTCCGAACGAAAGATCCTAGCTCGTCTTCTTGTCCGTGGCCTTCTCGTCAGCCTTGAGAGATGCACCCGACTTGGGGGATTCATCCTTCTTCGCCGACTCGTCGGGCTTGGCCGACCCGCTCGGTGTGTCCTGCTTCGCGCCGGCGGCGGCGACCGAGGCCACCGCCTCCTTGGCCGCCTTCTCGGCGCCCTTCAGGATGTCGTCGGCGGACGGAGTCTTCGCGCCCGCGTAGCCCGCTCCGTTGTAGGTGAGGGTGATGACGACGTTCCCCGTGCGGGCCACGATCGTCGCGTACTTGAAGTCCTCACTCGTCTTGGTCAGGTCGTACGTGATCTTGGTGGCCTGCTCGCCGATGCCGGTGACCGGTGCCTCGGTGAGCTTCTTCGCGCCCTCGGCGGCCTTGACCTTGGTGATCTGCTTCGCGTAGTCCTGCTGCGCGCGCTTGGCACCGCTGCCCAGGGACTGGTCCGAGTCGAAGCGGGTGAAGCCGACGTCCAGCCAGCGGTACTGCGAACCCTTCACGCCGTTGTCGTCGAGGCCGTTCCAGGAGCAGCCGGTGCGGTACGCGGTGTCGCTGGAGCCGGCGGGCGTGCCGCCCGGGGTCTTCACCCCGGGGACCAGGGAGGTGACCGTCTTCTTGCCGATCGACTTGCACGGGTCGGGCAGCGCGCTGAATTTCGCCGGCTCGACGCTCGGTTCCGACTTCTTGGCGTCCGGCGAGGCCGTGGACGACGAGGGCGTACCCGAGTCCTTCTTGTCGCCGGAGTCCGACGAACAGCCGGCGACGACGAGCATCACCGGAACGGCGGCGCAGGCGAGTATGCGGGCGAGTCGCGGGGCTGAACGGTGCATGGTTCCTTCACTCGGGTGGCGCGGCGGGCGGGCTGCCCTGGGGCGGGCTGCCAGGTGGTCGGGCTGCCTGGTGCTGGTCGGGGCAGGTGGGGCTGCGAGGTGCCTGGTGGTCGGGGCGGGCGGTCGGTCTGGCGTGGGCGGTCGTTCCTCCGGTGGGTGTCCGGGGGCGTCCGGAAGGCTTCGGAGGGCCTTCCGGAGGGCCACGGTACGACGGACGGCGGCCGGGTGCGCCACTCGGCGGGCGTGGGCGCCGCCCTGCCGGGGGCGCCCCGCGCGCGGCTATTCGCTGAACTTGTCGACCAGCTTCTGGGCCAGTGCCCTGGCTGTGTCCTGCAGTTCCTTGCTGTCGGGAACCACGGTGGAGGTGGTCGGCTGCTCGGTGTACTCGACGGTCACGATGACGTTCGATGTGCGGAACACCACGCTCACCGTGCGGTGCTGTGCGGTGGAACCTGCCCGAGTGAGCAGATCGTCCAGAAACGCACTGTCTCCGAGGTCGTCGAGCGTGCGGGGCAGAACGCTCTCGTCGGCGCCGTCGGACGTGCCGCCGTCGGCCGTGCCGCTGCTGCCGTCGTTGTTTCCGCTGTCGCTCTTGCCCGCGTCCTTGTCCTCGGAGGCCGGGACGGACAGGGCGTGCGAGGCGGAGCCCGACGCGGAGCCCGAGGAGGCGGGCACCGCCTTCTCCGTGCTGCCCGGTGAGGCGGAGGGGGAGGTGAGGCCGGCGGCGGTCTCCTTCTTCGTGTACACCTCACGGGCGCGGTCGTCGTCGCTCACCGCGGGGTCGTAGGACACGACACGCTCGAAGTCGACGAAGAGGGTGTGCGAGGAGTCGGGGGCCTCGGACTTCCAGCGGCAGCCGACCCGGCGGTCGGTGTCGTAGGTGACGGTGGCCGAGCCCTCGTACACCTTCTTCTGCTGGTCCTCGGGGAGTTCGGCCGCGCCCGGGAGCGCGTCCTGCAGCGTGGACGCCGTAATGGCCCGGCAGGGATCGGGAAGGGTGCGGTACTTGCCGGGGGCCGCCGCGGCGACGGTCGCCTCGCCAGGCTTGCTGTCGGCGGCGGAGCCACCGGTTCCGGTGCTGGAACTGCAGCCGACGGCGAGCGTTGCCAGTAGCGCGGTGCCGAGTACGTACGCCATTCGTCGCACGGTCCTGGGCTCCCTTCGTGCGAAAAACGGTTGCCGCTCGATGGCGACCGGTGGACACAATGTGTATCGCACGCGCCGCTGTGAATGCCGGTCGACCGACTCATTTGCCGACCTTGGCACCGGTTTTGCGCTTTCAGACTTTTCGGGGGAATAGAGGGACTATGTCGTATGTAGAGGTACCGGGCGAGAAGGTCCCGATCCGCATGTGGGCCGATCCGGCCTCGGTCGAGGACGCCGCGATGCAGCAGCTGCGCAACGTGGCCACCCTGCCCTGGATCAAGGGGCTCGCCGTGATGCCGGACGTCCACTTCGGCAAGGGGGCGACGGTCGGTTCGGTGATCGCGATGCACGGCGCGGTGTGTCCGGCGGCGGTGGGTGTGGACATCGGTTGCGGAATGTCCGCGGTGAAGACCTCCCTGACGGCCAATGACCTGCCGGGCGACCTGTCCCGGCTGCGGTCGAAGATCGAGCAGGCCATTCCGGTGGGCCGCGGGATGCACGACGACGCCGTGGACCCGGACCATGTGTACGGCTTCCGGGCACCGGGCTGGGACGACTTCTGGGGGCGGTTCGACGGGGTGGCCGATGCGGTCAGGTTCCGTCGGGAACGTGCCACGAAGCAGATGGGAACGCTCGGATCGGGCAACCACTTCATCGAGTTCTGCCTCGATGAGTCCGGGGCCGTCTGGCTGATGCTGCACTCCGGATCGCGGAACATCGGCAAGGAGCTGGCCGACTTCCACATCGGGCAGGCGCAGAAGCTGCCGCACAACCAGGATCTGATCGACCGGGACCTGGCCGTGTTCATCGCCGACACCCCGCAGATGGCGGCGTACCGGAACGACCTGTTCTGGGCGCAGGAGTACGCGAAGTACAACCGCGCCGTCATGATGGCGCTCTTCCAGAACGTCGTTCGCAAGGAGTTCAAGAAGGCCAAGGTCACCTTCGAACCGGTCATCTCCTGCCACCACAACTACGTGGCGGAGGAGCGTTACGAGGGCATGGACCTGCTGGTCACGCGGAAGGGTGCGATCCGTGCGGGTTCCGGTGACTTCGGGATCATCCCGGGCTCGATGGGCACCGGCTCGTACATCGTGAAGGGTCTCGGGAACGAGAAGTCCTTCAACTCGGCCTCGCACGGCGCCGGCCGGAAGATGAGCCGGAACGCCGCGAAGCGGCGCTTCTCGACACGTGATCTGGAGGATCAGACGCGGGGCGTGGAGTGCCGCAAGGACTCGGGCGTCGTGGACGAGATTCCGGCCGCGTACAAGCCGATCGAGCAGGTCATAGAGCAGCAGCGGGACCTGGTGGAGGTCGTCGCCAAGCTCAAGCAGGTTGTGTGCGTGAAGGGCTGAGCCCCCTCGCTCACGGTTGGACGGAGGGCCTTCCGGGCGGCAGGACCTCTGAACGGGAGAGCCTCGGACGCGGGTGGTGTGTCCGAGGCTCTTCGGCGTCCGGTTGTGCCGGTGTGGCGTCCGCGGTGTCCGGTTGTGCCGGCGGTGTGTTCGGCTGTGCCGGCGGTGTCCGTGTCCGTCGTGCCGGTGGCGTCCGCGGTGTCCGCGGCGAATTCGGGTCTTCGGTGTGGTCGGGTGATGCGGTCCGGTGGTGGAGTCGGGCGGTGCGGTCCGGCCCGACGGCCGGACCGGGCGGTGAGGTCAGGCGGTCAGGCCGGGCGGTGAGGTCAGGCGGTCAGGCTGGGCGGTGAGGTCAGGCGGTCAGGTCAGGTGGTGCGGTGGACCTTGG
Source organism: Streptomyces sp. NPDC093149 (assembly GCF_044754145.1). Taxonomy (NCBI): domain Bacteria; kingdom Bacillati; phylum Actinomycetota; class Actinomycetes; order Kitasatosporales; family Streptomycetaceae; genus Streptomyces; species Streptomyces sp. NPDC093149. Next base: position 442,828 of record NZ_JBIVON010000006.1, on the reverse strand, counting down.
TGTTGGAGGCCTGGGCGCGGGGCCGGACCACCAGGAGGTCGATGTTCACGTGGCTGGGGCGGGTGACGGCCCAGGTGATGGTGTCGGCCACGTCGTCGGCGGTGAGCGGGGCCTCGACGCCCGCGTACACCTTTGCCGCCTTCTCGGTGTCGCCGCGGAAGCGGGTGGTGGCGAACTCCTCCGTCTTGACCATGCCGGGGGCCACCTCGATGACGCGGACCGGGGTGCCGACGATCTCCAGCCGGAGCGTCTCGGCCAGGACGTGCTCGCCGTGCTTGGCGGCCACGTAGCCGCCGCCGCCCTCGTAGGTGGAGAGGCCCGCGGTGGAGGAGAGGATCACGACCGTGCCGTCCCCGCTTTCGGTGAGGGCGGGGAGCAGGGCCTGGGTGACGTTGAGCGTGCCGATGACGTTCGTCTCGTACATCTGGCGCCAGTCGGCGGGGTCACCGGTGGCGACGGGGTCGGCGCCGAGTGCGCCGCCCGCGTTGTTGACGAGGACGGCGAGGGTGCGGAACGCCGTGGCGAACTCGGCCACTGCGTCGCGGTCGGTGACATCCAGGGCGTAGGCCGTTGCCTGGTGGCCCGCCTCGTTGATCTCGGCGGCGAGCGCCTCGATGCGGTCCTTGCGGCGGGCGGTCAGGACCACGCGGTAGCCGGCGGCGGCCAGTTGTCGGGCGGTCGCGGCGCCGATGCCGCTGCTCGCTCCGGTGATGACGGCGATCGGTGTGGCAGCCATGACGGACTCCTCGGGCAGCTGATCGGTACGGGGCCAGGATAGGCAGGCGGGCGGTCAGTGATTGCGGGGGGCGTACATGATCACGGCCATTCCCGCCAGGCAGACCAGCGCACCGATCACGTCCCAGCGGTCGGGGCGGTAGCCGTCGGCGACCATGCCCCAGGCGATCGAGCCCGCGACGAAAACACCGCCGTACGCGGCGAGGATGCGGCCGAACTCGGCGTCGGGCTGAAGCGTGGCGACAAAGCCGTAGGCGCCGAGCGCGAGGACGCCCGCGCCGATCCAGATCCAGCCGCGGTGCTCACGCACACCCTGCCAGACGAGCCAGGCGCCACCGATCTCGAAGAGCGCGGCGACGACGAACAGAGCGACAGAACGGGCGACGACCATGGACGAAGCCTGTCATGGAGTCCACCGCGCCCTGCCGGTGGCGTTCCTCGCCCCCGCCCTCGCCCCCGCCCTCGCCCTTGCCCTCGCCCTCGCCCCAGCCCTCGCCCCAGCCCTCGCCCTTGCCCTCGCCCTTGCCCTTGCCCTTGCCCTTGCCCTCGCCCTTGCTCTCGTCCTCGCCCTCGTCCTCGCCCTTGTCCTGTCCGGCGCCGCCGTGGCATCGACCGCCGCGCTCGGAGGACTGAGCGCGCCCGTACGGCCACCGAGAGCGTCACCGTCCGAACCCCGTGGCGAGTTCGTGAGGGGAGCGATGCGGAGGCGCGCCGAACCGATCGGTATATATGGATAATTCGGGGCGATCTGTATCTTCGGGGCATGGTAGTGACACGTAGAGCTGCGCCGGTGGTGCCCGCCGTCTCGATGGCGGCGACGGCTGTGATTGTCGTAGCGGCTGTGGTGCTGGGGTCGGGTGGTGCGGCTGCGGCGGCCGGGCGCGCTGCGCCCGAGGCGGATGTGTCGCTCCACGGGCACGTCTCGCTGTGGGGTACGGGGCTCGGGGTCTGGGTGCAGAGCCGGAACCGCGGTCCGTCGAACCTGCCGGGTGTCACTGTGCGGGTGCGGACGTCGGTGCCGCTCTCCGGGCGACAGGAACTCTCGAAGGGCTGTCGGCAGTCCGACCGGCTGACCGTGCTGTGCCGGACGGGTGCGCTGCGCGTGGATGCGGAGGAGGGGCGGCAGCTCGCGCTCGAACTGCAGTTGGCGGGGCGGCCGGACGAGGTCGTTGTCCGGGTCGACACCCTGTGGAACGGCGGCGCGACCGACCGGAACCCGAAGAACAACAACCACAGGGTGCTGGCTTTGGCCACCGGGGACGAATACGTGTTCTGACTCTCGGTGGCCCCTGGCGCGGAAGCCGTGGGTGCGGAGCGCGTACTCATCGGGTGAGTGCGGCCTGCAGGGCGGCCGGGTCGGCGTGGTCGCTCGCCCAGGCGATGTAGCCGTCGGGGCGGACGAGCAGGGTGGTGGTGCGGCCGCCCGTCCAGTGAGCGTGCACCAGGGGGTCGGGGGTGGCCGGAGCGACGGCGCCGACGGGGGTGACGAGGACGAACGTGCCGTCGCGCAGCAGTTGGTAGAGGCGCCCCTCCCGCAGGCTCAGGTCGGGGGCGCGCTTCGCGGTGAGGGGATGGGCGCCGTGCGGGGCCGCGTAGGCGATCGAGATGCCGGAGATCAGGCCCAGGGCCTTGTCGGAGGCAGGCCGGATCGTGGACAGCGTCTTGCTGATCAACGCCCGGACCGTCCGCTGGAGCGGTGTGCCGGCCATGGCGAGACGGACGAGTGCGCCGCTGGAGCGGAGCACTCTCACGCCGACCGGGTGCCGTTCGGCGTGATAGCTGTCGAGCAGCGCCTCCGCGGCGGCCGTGTGTCCGCGCAGTGCGGCCGCGAGCTTCCAGGAGAGGTTGGCCGCGTCCTGGAGACCGGTGTTCATGCCCTGGCCGCCTGCGGGTGAGTGGACATGGGCGGCGTCCCCGGCGAGGAAGACCCGGCCGGTCCGGTAGGCGGGCACCTGGCGTTCGTCGCTGTGGAAGCGGGAGATCCAGCGCGGGTCGTGCATGCCGTGGTCGGTGCCGAGGGCGGAGCGGGTGATCTCGCGCAGCTCTTCGAGGCCGACGGGATCGCTGCCGGCGCGCTGGTGCGCACGGTGCCAGCCCATCACGCGGTACCAGCCGTCACCGAAGGGGGCGATGAAGGCGAAGGCGTCCCCCCTGCCGTTGACCGTCAGGACATCGGTGGGCTTCTCGGTGAGCCGGACGTCGGCGAGGACGATCGACCGGATGACGGATTCGCCGGGGAAGGGGAGGCCAAGTGCCTGCCGGACTCGGCTGTGAACTCCGTCGGTGCCGACGAGGAAGCGGGCGCCGAGCGTCGTCGGACTGCCGTCCACCTCGCTCAGCTCAGCGGTGACGGTGTCCGAAGCATCGCTCTGGTGGAGCGCGGTCAGCTCCGTGTCGTACCGGAAACGGACACCCGCCGCGCGGGCGCGCCGCTCCAGCAGGCGCTCCACCTCGTACTGCGGGGTGATCAGCACGAAGGGGAAGCGGGTCCGCAGCCGGGAGAGGTCGAGCGGGAGCTTGCCGAAGAAGCGCAGGGTGGTGAGGGGTGTGCCCGTCTTGACGAGCTCGTCGGCGAGGTCGCGGGCGTCGAGCAGTTCGAGTGTGCGGGCGTGTATCGCGAAGGCGCGCGTGATGTTGCTGGTCTCGCGCGGGCGGCGCTCCACGAGCGTGACCGAAAGGCCCTGGGCGGCGAGGTCGCCCGCGAGCAGAAGGCCGGTGGGACCTGCGCCCACGACGAGTACGTCGACGGTGTCGGGTGCGGTGCTCGGGTTGGTGGTCATGTCTGCCTCCTGGGCCCGTCATCAGCGGTCACCTTCGCGCCAACAGGTGTTGGTCAACGCTTGTTGGCAACGATAGGCGCGGCTCGACTGGCATGTCAACGAGTGTTGGCCTACAGTTGTTGGCATGACGACGAAGCCCGCCGAGTCCCGCCGCTCGGATGCCACCAAGGCCGCGATCCTCGACGCGGCGCGCGAGCGGTTCGCCACCGATGGCTATGAGCGGGCCACCATCCGCGCCATCGCCCGCGACGCGAACATCGACCCGTCGATGGTCATGCGCTACTACGGCAACAAGGAGGGGCTGTTCGCCGCCGCGTCCAGGATCGACGTGCAGATACCGGAGCTGGGGGCGATGCCGAGCAAGCACATCGGTGCCGCCCTCGTCGCGCACTTCCTGGACCGCTGGGAGGGCGACGACGTGCTCACGGGCATGCTCAGGGTCGGTGCCACCAATGACGCCGGCGCCGAGCGGATGAGGACGGTCTTCGCCGAACAGCTCGGTGCGATGACGGCCGGTGTCTGCCCCGACCCGGCCGAGGCCCCGCGCCGGGCGGCCCTCGTCGCCTCGCAGATCCTGGGGATGGCGCTCGCGCGTTACGTCCTGCGGTTCCCGCCCGCGGTCTCGATGTCGCGCGAGGAAGTGATCGCCTGGCTCGCACCCACCATCCAGCGGTATCTGACCGCCGAGCAGCCGTAGCGCGGAGGTGGCAGAGCGGCAGAGCGGGAGGTAGGAGAGCGGGGAGTGCGGGCGCGTGGGGCGTGATGTCTCGGTGCGGTGCGGTGCGGTGCGGTGCGGTGCGGTGCGGGGCGGGTGCGTTGTGCCGGGCCGGTGACGCGCGATGCCCGGCAGTATCCGCTTCGTAGACTTTCCGCATGCCGCAGAAGTCCCCGGCCCGGCGTAGTGCGCTGATGGCCGAACTGACCGTCGAGTCGCGCCGCTACATGGCCGCGTACGCCCTTTTCAACCAGGCCGTCGCCGATCATCTGCGGCTTCACCCGACCGATCTGCAGTGCCTCAACCTGCTCGGTCTGGAGACGATGCCGGTCACCACGGGCCGTATCGCGGAGCTGACCGGGCTCACGACGGGGTCGGCGACCCGGCTGGTCGACCGGCTGGAGCGGGGCGGCTATGTGACGCGCGAGCGGGACACGGTCGACCGGCGGCGGGTGCTCGTCGCCACCGTGCCGGAGCGGATGGCTGAGATCGGCGCGGTGTGGGAGCGGCTGGGCGGGGCATGGGCGGCGATGTTCGAGGCGTACGACGATGACGAAGTGGCCCTGCTCATCGCCCATATGCGGCGAACGGTCGAGCTGAGTGCGCTGCAGGTCGCGGCGTTGCGGGAGTCCGGCCCGTCGGTCTCCGGCCCCGGGGATGCCGGAAGCCCCGGAAGCCCCGGAAGCCCCGGGAGCCCCGGAAGTACTGGGGATCCCGAAGGCTCCGGGCGGGATTGACGGTTTGCCGTCCTGGGCGCTCCCTCAGGCAGCGTCCGGCGGAGTGGGCGCGAAGTCGCGGAGCGCCCTCGTGACGATCGCGTCCAGGTGGGTGTGATGGGCGCCCCGCCAGTAGACGCGGTCGCACTCCGTGCACTGCGCGAACACGTCGTACGAGCTCCGGGTGCCGTGCTCCAGCTGGTCGCTGACGGAGTCCTTGTCGGCCGCCTTCAGCGGCCCGTTGCAGGCGGTGCATCTGGTCCAGGGCGCCAGGCTCGGTGTGAACCGCTCCAGCACATCCCGGAGTTGGTCCTCGGGGCGGTCGCTGTAGACGTACGCCCCGGCCCAGAGCTCCCGTCGGTGCAGCAGCCCGCGGTCCCGGGAGAGCAGCACGCGGCGCTCGTCCGCCGACCGGGTGGCCAGCGCGGCATCGCCGATGTCCTCGCTCTCGTACGCCGCATCGACACCCAGCAGCCGCAGGCGCCGGGCGAGCGTGCCGAGGTGGACATCGAGCAGGAAGCGCAGGGGCGCGCCCGGGACGCGCTGGGGGCGTTCCACGGCGCGCACCTCGACCAGTTCGCCCGCCCCCGGGATGTGCGAGACGGTTACGGGACGGCCGTCGACCAGGATCTGTCCGGCCTCGGTGAGCGGGATGCCCAGCGACTCCACGACGTGGCCGAGCGTGGAGAAGCCGTCGGTGGCCACGGTCGACCGTCCCCGGCGGCGTTCATGGGCGACGAAGAGCCGCAGCTCGGGGGCGACTTCGAGGTGGATCTCCGGTCCGTTCACCTCGTCAGGATGTCATCGGGCGGGGTGCCTCGGCCAGGGAATTCGGTGCCGCCATGTCTCCGGGGATGCGCTGCCGGGGCCTCGGCTCGGGCTTCCGGTGCCGGGGCGTACGGAGGCGCGGGGCGTTCGGGGCGCAGAGGGACGGGCTCAGGGGCGGAAGGCGGCTGCGTGTTCCTCGGCCCAGGCGGCGAAGGTGCGGGCCGGGCGGCCGGTCAGTTTCTCCGTGTCACCGGTCACCTCGGCCGGGGTGCCGTCCGTGGCGGCCGCGTAGGCGAGCAGGGCATCGGCGACCGGTTCCGGGACGAAGGGCGCCACCGACTTCTTCCAGGCCGCTCCGGTCACGGTGTTGATGGTGATGGGATGCCCGGATGCCGTCGCAAGCAGGCCGACCTGTTCAGCGGCCGTGAGTGATGCGGGCCCGGTCAGGTGGTACGCCGTGCCCCGCAGCAGGGGGTCGGTGAGAACGGCGAGGGCCGCCTCGGCGATGTCCGTCCCATGGATCGGGCTGGAGTGGCTGTGGGGGTGGGGAAGGTCGACGGAGCCGCGGGTCCGTACCGACTCCGCCCACTGGTACGCGTTGCTCGCGAAGGCGCCCGGCCGGAGCAGTGTCGTCGTGAGGGGCGAGGCCATCAGGGCCTGTTCCACCGCGTGGTGGGAGGCGGCGATCGGGTTGTCGTGGGCGTCCGGGGCGAGGACCGAACTGGAGGACAGCAGCACGACATGGCCGACCCCGGCGCCCTCGGCCGCGGAGAGGAATGCGTCGATGGCGGACGCCTCGGCGTAGAGAAAGACGGAGTCGATCCCGTCGAGAGCGTTCGCGAACGTGGCCGGATCGCGGAGATCCAGGGCGACGACCGGTACACCGGTGGGCAGGCGGGCGGACGCCGCGGTGGACCCCTTGGTGTGCCGGCGGGTGAGTTCTTCGGGGTTGCGTGAGGCGGCGCGTACGGCGTGGCCGCCCCGGTGCAGCAGAGAAGTGAGCGTGGAGCCGACGTTTCCACGGCATCCGGTGACGAGAGTGGGCACGGGTGGGTCTCCTCCGGGTTGTTGTTACCTGTGATGCGCATAAGCTGCGCGACGCAGATAAATATCCTCAAGCCGGTGTCGCGCGTCAAACGTTTTCCCCCGGTCTCCGAGGCGGTCTCCGAGGCGGACTCCGAGGCGGACTCCGAGACGGACTCCGAGACGGACTCCTGGACACACTCCGAGATGAGCTCAGGAATGAGCTCAGGGATGAACCCCGAGGTTGGTGGTCGGCCAGCGTCCCGGCGCCTACAGTTCCCGCATGAAGATCCTCGACCTCGAACCCGGCGATGCCCGACTGGCCGCAGACCTGCTTCCCGTCCTGCGTGAACTCCGCCCGCACCTCACCGAGAACCTCTTCCGCGAGGTGTACGAGAAGGGGTACGTGCAGGGCCTCCGGTTCAGCGCCGCCTACGACGACGAGGGCATCTGCGTGGGCGCGGCCGGCTGGCGCGTCATCGACAACACCAGCCAGATCCGGATGCTCTACGTCGACGATCTGGTCACCGCGGACGGCGCCCGTTCCACCGGCGTCGGCCGCCGGCTTCTCGGACATCTCGAAGAGCGGGCCAGGGAGGCCGGCTGTCTGCACCTCACTCTGGACTCGGGCACGCAACGCACCGAAGCCCACCGCTTCTACCTGCGGGAACGGCTGAACATCGTCGCGTTCAACTTCGACAAGGTCCTTGATCCGAAGTGACTCGGTCCGGTCCCGAGGTCAGCTTGCCCCGTCCGGAGCGAGATCCAGCCGCCAGTCGTTCGTCAGCAGCGCATGGCCGGGCGGGTACTCGAACTCGCACGTACCGATCAGGGTGAAGCCCGCCTTGCGGCACACGGCGTTCGACGCGCCGTTGTCGACGGACGGATAGGCATGCAGACAGCGGTGCTTGTGCTCGGCGCGGGCCAGCTCCGCGACGGCTTTCGTGGCGGCCGTCGCGATGCCCAGGCCCTGGTGCCCCGGGAGGACGGCCCACCCCGTCTCGTACACCTCCCGGCCCTGCCAGGTCCGCTCCCAGAAGCCGATGGTGCCCACGGCCTCGTCCCCGTCGGCCAGGGCGATGCGGAACATCCTGCCCCTGCCCGTCCGGTCCGCGCTCAACGCCACATAGCGCTCGTGGCGCGCCATGAGCTGCTCCTCCGACTCGGGGCCGCCGAGATGGGCCATCAGTTCCGGTGCGTTGGCGCGGCGGAGCAGCTCCAGGTCGGTGTCCGACCAGGCCTCGATCCGTACGGACGACGAAGCGGTGTGTTCCATGCCGGAACTGTAGGACGCGGCACTGACACCCGGACGGCCCCGTCACCGGCCGGACGGTCGACTCGCCGGTCGGACCGCCTCTTCACCGGGCGGACGGCAGGGCCGGCAGTCGTCCGGGGGCCCGGTGGTCAGTGCTGGGCGAACGCCGTCGGAGGAACGCCGACCGTTGCCGTGAAGTCCCTGACCAGGTGGGCCTGGTCGCTGTAGCCGAGCTCCGCGGCAAGCGCCGCCCAGTCCACCTCCGGGTCGGATTCGGCCCGCTCCAGTGCCTCGTGGATGCGGTAGCGGAGGATGACCCACTTCGGCCCGACGCCGACGTATGCGGCGAAGAGCCGCTGGAGCGAGCGCGGCGACAGCCCCTCGGCGCGTGCGAGTCGGTCGACACGGCGCACCGTGCGGTCCGTACGGACCAGGTCGACCAAGGCCATGGCGCGGTCGGCCAGCGGGTCCGGTTCCGGGCCGAGCGCCAACAGGTACGCGTCGAGGGCGGCCACCCGCGCGTCCTCGTCCACCGGGTCCAGCACGGTCGACGGCGAGGCGGCCGGGGCGGACGATGCGGAAGGGGCGAAGACCTCGTCCGCGGGCAGCCGTCGCCCCGTCCACCGGGAGACGGGCCGGTCCGGTGCGAACGGGCGGAATCCGCCGGGCCGGAACTGCACCCCGCAGACCCGCCCCCGGCCCTCCAGCTTCTGCGTGAAGAGCTCCAGGCCGATGCCCGAGACCTCCACGAACCCGGCGTCGTCGTCCCGGCCGTCCTCGTACCGCTGGAAGACCAGGTTCACGGACGGGTGCGGCACCAGATGGGAGGCGTAGGGCTCCCGCAGGTCCCAGTCGATGAGCCAGTAGTGCTCCAGGTACGGCCGCAGTTCGGGGCAGGGCTCGTGGCGGCGGAAACGTACCTGCGCGAAGAGTTCGGAGGCGTCGACGATGCCTCGGGTGTCACGTCGCGGACCAGCCATGGCGGCGATCCTATGGTGTGCGGAACTCGTCGGCGAGTCGCTGGGGGACCGGCCGTCGGCAGGCCCGTTCCCATGCCCACGTCGGCCCTCCTCGCGGCGTGGGCGGCCGACGGGGCGCCGCGCCGCCCCGGTCGGAGTCAGTCCGGGCCCGCGTAGGAATCGGGTACGGGGCGGCCGTACGAGTCGGGGACGACGGCGACCGGGCAGGGCGCGTAGTGCAGCATCGCGTGGTTCACCGGGCCCAGGTGAAAGCCGTGCCGACCACCGGCCCGCCGGGTGCCGACGACCAGCAGTTCGGCACCTTCGGCGGCTTCGAGCAGTTCCTGGTGAGCCGGACCCTGCACCACCGAGCGGTGGATGACGACATCGGGGGAGCCGGACCGGTCCAGCCCCGCCAGGACGTCTTCGAGGTGCTCCTCGGCCCGCCGACGGTGCGCGGCAGCCGGGGACCCCGACAGGAGCGGATGACTCATGGCCTCGTGGGCGGGGCAGCGCCAGGCCCGTACGGCGATCAGCTCGCCGTCGCGCGCGGCCGCCTGGTCGAGGGCGAAGACCGCGGCCGCCGACGGCTTCTCGGCGTCGCTGATCCCGACGACGACGCGACCGGGCCGCGGCGGGGTGCTCGGCTTCCTCGCCGGGACCACCACGACCGGGCAGTGGGAGCGGTCGGCGAGCGCGAGACTGACGGACCCCAGGAGCATCCCGACGATATGGCCCCGGCCGCGGGAGCCGAGGACGATCAGGGCCGCCTCGTGGCTCTCCCTGACGAGCGCGGCGACCGGGTCCTCGGGCTGCACCTCGGTCACCACGGACAGCTCGGGGCCGAGCCGTTGCGCGCGTTCCCGGGCGGTGGCGACAAGATGCTCGGCCAGGACCTGCTCGGTGGGGCGCTCGGTGTCGGAGTCGAGGCGCAGGCCTTCATAGCGCTCCCACAGCGACGCGTGGACGACGCGCAGGGGAAGCCGTGAGCGTGCCGCCTGGGCCGCTGCCCAGTCGAGGGCGCGCAGACTGCCCTCCGATCCGTCCACTCCGACCACTACGGGGAGCGGCATCGCTCCCACCGCCTTCCGTGTTGGGTGCTCGCTCCACCTCGGGCTCGGGCGCATCGTCCCGGCGTACGCCGGGGTGCTTCTACGGATCGATCGTCAGCACGTGGTCCAACGGGCGGCGCGGCGTGCGCGGTCCCGTGGGCCCGTATCCCATGCGGACGATCATCTGTGCGTACCCCGAGCCGAAGACCGGGTCGCGCAGGAGCCATCGCAGGTCCGGCCATTCGACGGGCTGCGTGGCGAACGAGGCGGACACATGGTGGATCGTGGCGGTGAGCAGAACGCGCTCCAGCGCCTGGCCCGCACACAGCCAGTCCGTCGCGTGGTCGCCCGGGGTGCTCAGCAGGGCGATCTGCGGCTGCTTCTCGAACGGGACGCGTGCCCGGCCGGGGATGGCGCCGGGCCGCGCGAAATCGCGAGTGATCGCCCGTTCGGAGGTGTCGCGGGGGCCGAAGGCGTAGTCGGGGATTCCGTCCACGGGAGCCTCGGTCCTCGTGTTCCGGGTCCACCGCTCCTGTTCCGCCTTCCGCGCCGGGTCCCCGCGGTCGTATCCCTCGGCGTCCTGGATCAGTTCGACCACGGTCTCCAGATGCGGCGGGGCCAGGAACGTGAAGTCCGCACCCTCGGCACGTCCCGCTTCGGTGAAGCGCGCGCGGACGTTCTCGGGGATCACCTGTTCATCGAATGGATAGCGGCTGGTGTGCCGGTCCCGGATGGCGCGGTGGAGAGCGGCGAGGGCTCCGTCCTCGGGCCTTTGCGCGGTGTCGGGGCGGATCCCGAGGCGCACGGTGGCCAGTACCGCCGGGTCCGACGGTTCGGGCAGCAGCGTGGTGACCGCGTCCAGACCGCGGTGCGCGGCGGACACCCGCAGATTCAGCAGGGCCGCGCCGCAGCCCACGTGCAGTGCGCGGTTCGTGGGGTCGGCCTCCGGCATCGCGCGGCCGAATTCCGCCAGAAGTGTGAGGGTGCGGCCCGCGCGCGTGTAGCGGAACCGCCAGGGCTGGGCGTTGTGCATGGACGGGGCGGCGCCGGCGTCGGCGACGAGGGCGGAGAGCGTCGCGTCGTCGAGAGACTGGCTGAGCATCGGAACTCCCGGAGGTCGGGAACGGTCGATGGTCTCTTCAGCATGTCGGCACGGAACGGACAGTGCCTCGATGTCATGGGTCTTTTATCCCTTTATTGTGACCTTTTATCGTGGTCCTGCTTGTCCTCTCATGGCCATGGTGGTCCATTTGCGGCTTTGCCGGCCCGCCACCGGGTCTCCGCTCCGCGGGCCGTCCCGCGGCCGAACCGGAATCGACCGTTCACGCCGCGCCCGTGGGCCGGAACCGTGGTGCCATGAAGGAGAGCCCCTGACGAAGGGACCGCCCGGTCATGGCAGCCGCACCGCCCCTGGCACCGTGCCTGCGCTCCGTGCGGGCCGTGGTCTTCGACACCGACGGAGTGATCACCGACTCCGCGCGGCGCCACGCCGCGGCCTGGAAGAAGGCGTTCGACGCCTGTCTTTCGGCCGCCGGGGGCCAGCGGCCGTTCGACGAGGTCGACGACTATCTGCGCCATGTCGACGGCCGCTCGCGGAGGGACGGCGCGGCGGCGTTCCTGCGGTCGAGGGGGCTGGACCTTCCCGAGGGCCGCCCCGACGACCCGCCGGGAACCGGCACGGTGTGGGCGGTCGCCGCCCGCAAGGACGAGCTCTTCACGCAGAGCCTGCGCACGGAGCCGGTCGACGTATGGCCCGGCACGGTCCGCCTTCTCGACGTGCTGCGCGCCGAGCGGGTGCCCTGCGCCGCCGTCTCCGCGTCCCGGCACGCGGCGGAACTGCTGGCGCGGGCGGGTCTCGACGACCGGTTCGACGCCGTGGTCGACGGGAACGAGGCCCGCCGGCTGCGGCTGCCCGGGAAACCGGACCCCGCGCTGTTCGTCGAGGCGGCGAGGCGGCTGCGGGTCCCGGCCGGGGACACGGCGGTGGTGGAGGACGCGCTGGCCGGGGTCGAGGCCGGGCGTCGCGGCGGTTTCGGCCTCGTGGTCGGCGTGAACCGTACGGGCGACCCGGCCCACGCCGCCGGACTGTGCCGCCACGGCGCCGACGTCGTGGTGTCCGATCCCGGGGACCTGCTGACGGCCGGGGGTGGCGTATGACCCGGGCCTGGACCTGGTCGTACGAGGGGTACGACCCGCAGGAGGAACGGCTGCGGGAGGCGCTCTGCACACTCGGCAACGGCCGCTTCGCCACGCGTGGGGCCGCACCCGAGACGTCCGAGAGCCGTTCGCACTACCCCGGCACCTATGTGGCGGGCTGCTACAACCGGCTGACCTCGTCGGTCCGGGGCCGCCGGGTCGAGAACGAGGACCTCGTCAATCTGCCGAACTGGCTGCCGCTGCGCTACCGCATCCACCCTGCGGGCACGGCCCCCGGGCCATGGCTCACCCCGGACCACCCGCACCTCGTGGAACACGGTCAGTCACTCGATCTGCTCGGGGGCACGCTGTCCCGCCGGTCCGTCTACGAGGACGAGGCGGGCCGTCGGCTGAAGGTGGAGCAGTGCCGTCTGGTGCACATGGGCGACCCGCGTCTCGCCGCGCTGCACACGGTGTTCCGGGCACAGGGGTGGACGGGTGTGGTCGAGGTGGAGGCGGGGATCGACGGGGACGTCCGCAACTCCGGCGTCGCGCGGTACCGGGATCTGTCGAACCGGCACCTCACCGGCTGGGTGACCGGCACGGAGGAGGACGGTGTGGTGTCGCTGCGGTGCCGCACGGTGGAGTCGGACGTCGGTGTCGCGCTGGCGGCCCGCACGCTGGCGGGGTGCGGTGACGAGGGCCGACAGGTCCCCCGACCCGGCCCCGGCATCGAACCCGAACCCGAACCCGAACCGGGTTCCCGTCCCCGTCCCCGTCCCCGTCCCGGTCCCGGCCCCGATCCCGATCCCGGCCCTCGCTTCCGGCAGACGGAGAAGGCGGTCTTCCGGCGGCTGGTGCTGCCGCTGAGCCCGGACTCCGACGCCGTCGTCGACAAGACGGTGGCCCTTCACACCACCCGGGACCCCGCGATCGGCAGTCCGCTGCGGGCAGCCGTCGCCGAGGTGCGGGACGCCCCTGACTTCTCACGTCTGCTGTCCTCGCACCAGCGGGCCTGGGCCGATCTGTGGCGGCAGGTCCGGCTGGAGGTCCCGGGCGAAGCGGGTCGCGTTCTCCGGCTGCACCTCTTCCACCTGCTGCAGACGCTCTCCCCGCACACGGCCGAACTCGACGTGGGCGTACCGGCGAGAGGGCTGCACGGCGAGGCGTACCGGGGCCACGTCTTCTGGGACGAGCTGTTCGTACTGCCGTTCCTGAACCTGCACCTTCCCGAAGTCTCCCGAGGGCTTCTCGACTACCGCTACAGGAGGCTGCCCGCGGCCTGTCACGCGGCACACGAGGCGGGCAGGGCCGGGGCGATGTACCCCTGGCAGAGCGCCGACGACGGACATGAGGAGACCCAGGAACTCCATCTCAATCCGCACTCCGGGCGCTGGCTGCCCGACCGCTCGCGACTGCAGCACCATGTCGGCTCGGCCGTCGCGTACAACGTGTGGCAGTACTGCCAGGCCACCGGGGACACGGAGTACCTGCACTCCAAAGGCGCGGAAATGCTGGTACAGATCGCCAGGTTCTGGGCGGACAGCGCCGAGTGGGACGAGTCACTGGCCCGGTATCGCATCCGCGGGGTCGTCGGACCGGACGAGTACCACGACGCATACCCGGACACGGGGTCCGCGGGCCTCGACGACAACACGTACACGAACGTGACAGCGGCCTGGGTCCTGTCACGTGCGACGGAGCTCTACCGCGCCCTGCCCGAGGCGCGGCGACGCCGGCTGCTCGACCGGATCCGGCTCGGCCGCGACGAACCGGAACGCTGGGAGGACATCTCCCGCCGACTGCATGTGCCGTACCACCGGGGTGTCATCAGCCAGTTCGCCGGTTACGGGGAACTGGCCGAGCTCGACTGGGAGGGGTACCGGAGACGGTACGAGGACATCCGTCGGCTGGACCGCATCCTGGAGGCGGAGGGCGACACCGTCAACCGCTACCAGGCGTCCAAACAGGCCGATGTGCTGATGCTCGGCTACCTCTTCTCGCCGCAGGAACTGGCGGGCCTCTTCCGGCGGCTCGGGCATGTGCTGGACGACGACATCTGGCGCGCCACCGTCGACTACTACCTCGCGCGTACGAGCCACGGTTCCACACTCAGCTCCCTGGTCCACGCGTGGGTGCTGGCCCGAGCGCACCGCGAGGAGGCGTGGAGGTACTGCGAGGAAGCACTGATCGGGGACGTGGCCGACATCCAGGGCGGCACGACCGAGGAAGGCATCCACCTGGGGGCGATGGCGGGCACCCTCGATTTCGTGCAGCGCGGGATGACGGGGCTGGAGACCCGCGACCGCGCACTGTGGCTCGCGCCCGCCACGCTGCCCCAGCTCTCGAAGTTCGGGATACGCGTCAGATTCCGCCGGCACTGGGACGTGGACCTGAGCTTCCGCGCCCAGCGCGTCCGGATCGCCGTACCCGGCTCGTCGCACCCGGCCGTCCGGGTCGTGCTGGGAGGCCACACCCATGTGATCGCCCCGGGTACGGCCCGATGGCTCGATCTGCCGCAGGCCGGGCACGGCTCCTTCCCGCCGGGCCACGCGAGGTGCGACTGCCCCGCCCCGTGACCGCGGCTGCCGGTCCGAGCAGCCCTCCCGCGATTGCGGCCGTGGTGGACCGGGGCCACGCGTGAGAGACCGCTCGGACAGCTGTCGCCGCGGCTCGTCGGCGCCCGCCGCCTGAGGGATCGGGGTGGGCCCGGGACGTTCACCGACACACAGGCGATCATTTCTTCGACCTGTTGTCCGAGACTTGCTGTCCGGGACTTGCCGTCCGGGACTTGCTGTCCGGGACCTGCTTTCCGGGACCTGCTTTCCGGGACCTGACGGTTGAGGCGCGTCGGCAGTTCGGCAGGGATGTGTGCCGGTCCGGGGGCCTGTGTGATGACCGTCACTCAGGTTTCTTCGGGTCCGGTGTCGTCCGAACACGGGGTGCCGGGCGTATGCCCGGGGGAACGAAGAGATCCAGGAGCTGTTTTTGACCGTCGAGGAGTTCGAAGAGTTCTATGCGCAGACCGTTGCCCGGCTGACGGGGCAGCTGTTTGTGATGCTCGGAGACCAGCACGAGGCGCAGGACGTGGTGCAGGAAGCTTTCGTCAAGGGCTGGAACCGGCGGCGTCAGCTCAACCGCGACGGGCAGCCCGAGGCGTGGATCCGCACGGTCGCCTGGCGCCTGGCGGTGAGTCGGTGGCGCGGTCGGCGCCGTACGGCGGACGCCTGGCGGCGCAGCGGCGCCCCGCCTCATGTGGAGGTGCCCGGCCCGGATTCGGTGGCCTTCGTCGAAATGCTGCGGGATCTTCCGCCGAAACAGCGCCGCACGCTGGCCTTGCACTACGTATGCGATCTGACCGTCGAACAGATCGCCGCGGAGACCGGTCTGGCGGCCAGCACCGTCAAGACGCATCTCGCCCGGGGGCGGGCCACGCTCTCGCACCGTCTGCAGGATCCGCGTACCGAGGAGGGGCCCTGTGTCTGAACCCCACGACCCGTTGCGGTCACTGTTCAAGGAAGCCGCCGCCGCGGGCCGGTCCCGCGCCCGTTCCGCCCCGCCCTCGTTCATCACCGAGCGCGGGGAGCGAGTGCACAGGCGCCGGATCGTCGCGCTGGCTGTCGGAGCCTGCCTGGTCTTCTCCGGCGCGGGCGCGGCCGCAGCCTCCTTGCTGCCCGCGAGCCCCGACGCCGCCGTCCCGGCCACGACCCCCGCCCCGCCCCGGCCCTCTCCCGCGTCCTCCCTGCCGGACTCGCCCCGCACCGGCTCGGCGTCGACGAGTCCTCCCTCCTCCGGCCGGAGCGCATCGGAGACACCGGCGTTCCCCGGCCGGACCGCATCGGAGACACCGGCGTTCCCCGACCGGAGCGCATCGGAGACACCGGCCCTCCCCGGTTCGAGCCCTTCGCGGACATCGAACACACCCACGCCGGGCAACAGCTCGCCCGGCTGACCTCCACGCCTTCCGTGCCCCAGCGGCGCCTGCCCGGCCGGTCCGGCACGCGCACATCCGACCCAGGAGACTTTGTTGTGAGCCTTTCGTCCCCTCACCGGAGGAGCGAGTGTCCGCCCGGCCCCACCGGAACCGCTTCCGGGCAATCGCCCCATGAGGCCACGTCATCGGGCACGACCTTCCTCGCCCGGCTGCTGCTCCGGCTCAAGCCCGCCGACCGCGAGGTGCTGTGGCTGTACCTGATGACCCGGGCAGGCATCTGGGTGACCGCCTACTGCACCCGCTGGCTGTTCGCCGACGACCGCAAGGCCCACCACCCCGACTCGTTCTTCTCCCCGTGGCAGCGGTGGGACTGGTGGCACTACCTGCACATAGCCCAGGACGGATACTTCCCCGGAGCGAGCGGCCCCTGGACGTCCGGCTGGGACAACAGAGAAGCCTTCTTCCCCGGCTTCCCGTTCCTGCTGCGGGCCGTCCACACCGTCGTCCCGAGCTGGCCCGCGGCCGGTGCGCTGATCTCCTTCGTCGCCGGGGGTGTCGCCGTACTGGCCCTGGCCCGGATCGCCCGGCTGCATCTGCCGCAGGACGAAGCGGGGCAGCGTACGGCCCTGTTCTTCCTGCTCTCCCCCTGCGCGGTCTTCCTGGCCGCCGGGTACACCGAAGCGCTCTTCCTCGCCCTGGCTCTGCCGGCCTGGCTGGCGGCCCAGCGCCTCAACTGGCCGCTCGCGGCCGCTCTGACCTGCCTGGCCACCACCGTCCGGGTCAGCGGCCTCTTCCTCGCCGCGGCCGTCGCGGTCCACTTCCTGGTCACCGCCCGCACCACCGCCCAGTGGCGCGCTCTTCCCTGGCTGGCGCTGCCCGCCCTCCCGCCCTTCCTCCACAGCTGGTACCTGCATGCGCACACCGGTGACTGGATGGCCTGGAAGCACGCCGAGGAACGCGGCTGGTACCGCGACTTCCATGCCCCCTGGGAGGCCTGGCAGAACACCTGGCACGCCGCGTTCGGGCATTCCCAGACCACCGGGTACGCCCTGATGTTCCAGGCCGAACTCCTCGCCATGCTGGTCGGCATCGGTCTGTGCGCGCTGCTGCTCCTGCGGCGCCGCTGGGCCGAGGCCGTGTACATCGGCCTCAGCCTGTGGGCCCTGGGCACTTCCTACTGGTACACCTCCATCCCCCGCGCGACCCTGCTGTGGTGGCCCCTGTGGACCGGTCTCGCCGCCTGGAGCCTGCGAAGTCCCCGTGTCAGGACCGCCTATCTCGCCGTCGTGGCACCGGTGATGACGGTCCTGGCCGTCACGTTCCTCTCGGGACGGTGGGCCGGCTGACCCTCGTTCCGCCCGGCGGTCCGCCCCGCACAGGGCCCTGTCGCGGCTCCTGCCGTGGTCTCCAGGATCCCCGGATTGGCATATGCCAATCGGTAACTTTTGTTTCCGTAATCGCGATTCGGTAACTAAAGTTGTCGCCATGACGCGAACTCAGGTCACCGACACCGAAGTGGCAGCCTTGGAGAAGGCCCTCTACGACGCCCTGAATCCTCTCGCCTCGGCCATGCGCGCCCGGGAGACCGGACTTCCCGAGCAGCGCATGTGGGACGCGGATCCCGTCGACGTGACGCTGTCGATCCTCCACTGCTGGAAGGTGGTGGACGAGACGGTCGAGCGGCTGACGGCGAATGCCGCACGGACCGCCGGTTCCTACGGCGCGAGCTATGAGCAGATGGGAGCCGCCTGGGGGATGACCAGGCAGGGTGCCCGCAAGAAGTGGCCCGGCGCGATCAGCAGGCCGACGGCCGCCGAGCCGGAGCCGAGCACGGTCGTACTGTTCGGCGGCTTTGCCGAGTTGTACTGGGAGCCGTCGTTGAGCGGCTGGCGGTGGACCGGGCAGGGGGCCGACGGAACGCGTGGCGAAACCGACGGCTCGCTCTCCTTCGACGCGAAAGAAGAGGCCGCGGCCCACGCGGGCGCCTTCCTGAAGGAACATCTCATCGAGAGGCCCTGAGGGCTGCCCCGCGCTCCGGCCCACCGGGGGACACGGGGCGGTTGTCGGGGAGGGACGAGGCGCGGTGCCGATGCCGGGGCGCCCGTCGCCATGCTGTCAGTCGTGCAGGTCGCCGAGCCGGCGCAGGGCGGTCAGGCTCGGCAGGAAGCAGTACTCGCCTCCTCGGGTGACGACGAACCGTGGCAGTGGGGCAAGACGTCGGCGCAGTGGTCGGCGGGGAATGGTGAAGCCGGCGGAGCCGTCGTGGGATCCGGTGACGGGGTCCTTGGCGTCATCCGCGCCGAAGAAGACGCCGTCGTTCATCCATTGCGACTGGACGAACTCGAACTGCCGCCCCAGATGCGCGCCGATGAAAGCGAACATGAGGCCGCGGTCGGCTCCGTCGTCCTCCAGTACCCCCTCGGGCAGCGGCGGACCGTAGACCGCGCCGCGCCGGATCATGCGGTGCAGTCGCACCTCTCCTGCCACCGCGGCGTCGCGGGGGTTGGCCCGGCGGATGTGGCAGCCGCCCGGCGTCCTGAAACCCGCCGGATCGTTGCTCTCGTACAGGAAGGTGTTGCGGCGCTGCGGGTCGACACCGAGCGCGGGATCGTCGTGCTGCGGAGCCAGCGCCAAGGGGGCGCCGCTGCGCCAGCGCCCCATGATCTTCGCGGCGATCAGCTCTTCGTCCTGGGGCCCGGTGGAGTTGTCCTTCAGATAGCGCCGGAACTCGGCGACGTTCTGATGGAGCTTGCGAAAGACCGCGTAACTGCCGTTGCGTCCCAGTGCCGTCGGCTGTGTGCTCTGGATGCCGCCGATCTCGTCCCGGTAGCCGAGGACGAACTCACCGGCCTTCAGAGGTACTTCCAACTGGTTGGATCCCGGTATGCCGCTGCCTTCGACGGCCGGATGGCTGACCCCGTCGCGATAGCCGAAATGCTCGGCCTCGGTGGGAAGCGCGTAGCAGTCCTGCCGCCATATCGCCGTCACGCCGGAAAGCCCTTCGTACGTGGGGCGGGCGCGGTCGACGGCCGCTTCAAGCTGCGCGGGGTCGGGCGCGACCGCTGTGAGCACCACATGGCCATCGGGGCCGCCCAGCGGCGCTTCCCAGTGCTCCGGGCCGCTCTCGCCCACATCGCCCAGCGCTTCGGCGCGGGCCGCCATCCCCTGCCGGAACTCCCAGGCGAACGTGTCCAACGAGGCGCGCGGTACCCCCAGCGCCTCCAGTCCGCGACAGGTGAGGGCCACGCTCACCCAGGTGTCCCCCAACGGGCTGACCGGGTCCGCCGCGGAGGTCACCGCCGTACTCGCACGCCGCATCAACTCCCGTCCGGGGCCCGGGTCGTCGATGCGGAAGGCGAGGTAGGTCGCCGCGTACGGTGTCGGCCGGGGGCTGAGAACCCCACGCTGGATGTCGTCGAGCTCCAGCTCGACCTCCGTGTGCACGCTCACGGTTGACCTCCCGGGCCCTACTTGGAGACGAGGTTGCGCCAGAAGTTCCGCAGGCTTTCGTCCCCGCCGAACAAGGAGCTGAAGATCGTCGAGTCCGCCAGCAGCAGGTCGGCCGCGCGGTCACCGTCGGGAGGCATCCACAGGAACATGTTGAACTCGGTGTTGCCGGCCTCGGTGAACGGATGCGGCCTGGACATGTCGATCGGCTGCCTGGCCAGCACGCGGACGGCGTCCGGTTCGTCGGTCGTCACGTCGTAGTGCGGCAGATGCATGTGGAAGTTGAAGTTCGTCACCCCGTCCAGCCAGCCCTTCGGATCCAGGTCCCTGACCGTGGACAGAGGAGCGATCCGGTTGTCCTCGTGCGTCGCCGGGCGCAGCCCGTACCGGTTCATGACCGGCACGCCGAGGCCCTGCATCAAGTCCCTGACATAGGTGGCGAATCGCTGCTGCCGGGGCACCAGGGGGTCGCCGTGATGGCGGTACTCCATCTCGCGGACCGACAGGTCGTCCGATGCGCCGACGTCGTGGTGCGGGCCCAGGACGAGGCAGGTGTTCTCCCGGCCGAGGAACGCCCGCAGGGCCTCGATCTCCCCGGGGCGGGCCTCCTGCTCGGTGACCGCGTGGTCCAGCCCGAACACGAACATGACGTCCGTGTCGTCGAGCACCCGCTCGTCGAGCGGGGTCTGGAAACCCGCCTGGTCGATGCGCTGATACACCGGGACGGGATGCCCGGTGACCTCCTCGACGAACTCCTGGAACGGCACCCATGCCCAGAAGAACAGCTCCAGTGACCCGGCGATGCCCTGCTGGAACCGGTACGGATCCGACCACTTGGGGTCCTCGTAGGCCGGCCATGTGACCCGCCTGACCTCGGTCATCGTGGAGAAGCGGTTGTCCAGCTCGGCCGTGTTGCGACCGGCTTCGGCCGGATAGCTCCACGAGACGTAGATGCTCACTCGCCGCCCACCAGGGGTGTACTCCCGCGGAATGTGCCTCTGGTTGTACGTGCGCGCGGTCTTGACCTCGCTCATTTCGATCGTCTCACTGCTCGTCTCACTGCATCTGGTCGAGCATCTCCGACAGGGCGCTCTTGACCCGCAGAGCCTTCTTGATCTCGTCCGACGTCACGTACGGGTACTCCCCGTACTCGATGAAGCTCGGACATTGGTGCTTCCGTACGAATCGGATGAACGCCTCGGGGTTCGTCCGCCAGTCCTCGGGGAACCCTTCGAGGTTCTCGAAGGCGGTGCTGACGCCGGCCTTGGAGAACAGCGCGATGGCGTCCTCCGTGTACTGGTCGAAGTCGGTGTCGAAGATGCCTTGGTACATGAAGCGCGTGTCGTCGTCGAAGAGAACCCAGCGCAGATAGTGCAGCTTCAACGGCGCGAGAAGATACGGATCCTGCTCCAGCGCCTCGGCCAGGGCACGGCCGTACTCGCGCATCGCGTCGGCCCTGCCCGGTTTCACCCTCGCGACGACGGTGAACCCGTAACAGGCCGGAGTTCTCGGAAAGACAGGCCCGTACTTCCCCTGTTCCAGCTGGTCGGTCTCCTTGGGGATGACGACGGCCTGCGGCTTGAGTTCCATGTCCGCTCCTCTCCGCATTCCAGAGGTGGGGACTCACTTCCAGCGTTGCACCGGATGCCCGGCCGTGCCTGCTGGGCGGGACGGAGCCGACGGCTCCGGTGCCGACCACGGAAGCCGGGCGGTCTGCGCGGCACAGTTGCGAGAGGGCACCGGCGTGCGACGGCTGAGCAACGCCGCTCGTCAACGACTCGGACCGCGGTGACGGACGACGTCAGTGCGTCAGGGCGACCTTGAGGAGCACGATGAGCAGGCCGAGCGCCAGGTTGACCGCCCCGGCGGCCACCACCACGCGGCCCGTGGCCCCCGCGTGCAGAGCGGCGACCGAGGCCCAGCCGACCTGACCGGCCAGCGCGACGCCCAGGGCCAGCCACAACGCCCCTTCCGGGCCGAGGCCCAGCAGAGGCGTGACGGCGACCGCCACGGCCGGTGGGACGGCGGCCTTGACGATGGGCCACTCGGCCGTGCACACCCGCCGGATCTCCCTCCCGTCCAACGGCGCGTACATGATCCGCTCCCCGAGCAGCCGGGTGAGCACATGGGCGGCCCAGAACACCACCCCGGTGCCCAGCAGCAGGAGAACGAGTTCCAGCCGTGGGAAATACCTGAGCGATCCGGCTCCGACCACCACCGAGGCGGCGAGCAGCGAGCCGTACACGGCGCCCGTGTAATCACGCCGCTCCGTGGCGTCCGCGTGCGGATCCTGTGCGGGAGGTCCACCGTCCATGATTCCAGTGTGGGCACGCCTGTTGTGTGTCGCACGGCCACACGCCTCCGGTACCCGGACGCGTTCGGTCTCCTGTCGGCCGCCTCCCCGGTCAGGTGCGGAGGCAGGACCCGAAAGCCCCGCCCGCACCCATCAGAACCCCGGGCCCGCACCCATCAAAACCCCGGGTCAGGGCCAGACCAGGCAGTACGCCTGGTGCCCCGCGTCGTGCAGCCGGTGGGAGAAGTCCTGCCACTCGTGCAGCAGTTGGTAGACGTTGAACGCGTCGCGCGGGCCGCCCCGATCCGGGACCGTGGACCAGATGAAGGCCGCGGCGCCCACCGACTCCTCGCCCACGCCGCGCAGCGGGTCGACGACCGTCATCGGAAGCTTGACCACCGCGTAGTCGGGGTGCAGCACGACCAGTTCCAGCGGGGGGACCCTGTGCAGGGGTATGCCCTGGATGCCGGTGAGGACCATCGCCGCGACCGTCTCCGGCTTGATCTTGGTGAACATGCCGCCCATGCCCAGTTCGTCGCCGCCGAGTTCCTCGGGACGCATCGAAATGGGCACGCGTGCGGCCGTGGCCCCGTCCGGGGCCCCGAAGTACTTGTAGGTCACCCCCACCCGGCCACCACTCCTGCTTCCGGCTCCGCCACCCTGCGCACCATTGGCCTGTGTGCCCTGTCTGCGCTCCGCCTCACGCCGGTGCCGACCCCGCCGGGCAGGCTCGGGCCCCAGGTCGTCGGTCCCTTCGCCCACTCCGCCACCGCGATGCATATCTCATCCACCCGACTACTACTTAGGAGACCCAGCCCCCGCCGCGCAACCCGATCATCGTGTCAGTGACCTCCCCCGCGGGCGTGCGGTGAAACACCTGCCCGCAAGACCGTCCGTGACCCCGGCACCATGGCGTGTGTGAGCTTTCCCCTTGAAGTCACCAGTTTCGCAGATGTGAGGGGGCCGGCGCCCGGTCGTTACGCGACGGAGTTGCTCGCGGGGCTTTCGGTGGCCGGGATCTTCCGCTCCCGGCCGCTCGGGAGGGCTGACCTACCCTGGGGAGGTCACTAGCCCCCGGAGTCGGAGAAGTCGCAGGTCATGACCGAACTGCCTTATCGATATGAAGCCCCAGTTTCGCAGACGCTTTTCGACCGCGCGTCCCTCGTGACGCCCGGCGGCGTGAATTCTCCCGTCCGGGCCTTCCGGGCCGTGGGCGGCACGCCGCGCTTCATGGTGTCCGGTACCGGTCCCTACCTCACCGACGCCGACGGCCGGGAGTATGTCGACCTGGTGTGCTCGTGGGGGCCGATGATCCTCGGTCACTCCCACCCCGAGGTCGTCGCCGCGGTCCAGGAGGCCGTGGCCCGCGGCACCTCGTTCGGTACGCCCGGCGAGGGCGAGGTCGCGCTCGCCGAGGAGATCGTGGCCCGGGTCGAGCCCGTGGAGCAGGTGCGGCTGGTGTCGTCCGGCACCGAGGCGACCATGTCCGCGATCCGTCTCGCCCGCGGGTTCACCGGCCGCGCCAAGGTGGTGAAGTTCGCCGGCTGCTACCACGGCCATGTCGACGCGCTGCTCGCCGCCGCCGGGTCCGGGGTCGCGACCTTCGGCCTTCCCGACACCCCGGGGGTCACCGGCGCGCAGGCCGGCGACACGATCGTGCTGCCGTACAACGACCTGGAGGCCGTACGGGAGGCGTTCGCCGCGCAGCCCGGCGAGATCGCCTGTGTGATCACCGAGGCGTCGCCCGGCAACATGGGTGTGGTGCCGCCGCTGGACGGTTTCAACGCCGGACTCAAGGAGATCTGCGCCGCCAACGGTGCGCTCTACATCTCCGACGAGGTCATGACCGGATTCCGTACCTCGAAGGCCGGCTGGTTCGGCGTCGACGGAGTGCGGCCCGACCTGATGACCTTCGGCAAGGTCATGGGCGGCGGATTCCCGGCCGCGGCCTTCGGCGGGCGTGCGGACGTGATGGCGCACCTCGCCCCGGCCGGTCCCGTCTACCAGGCGGGCACCCTCTCCGGCAATCCGATCGCCACCGCCGCCGGCCTCGCCCAGCTGCGGCTGCTCGACGACGCCGCGTACGCGAAGGTGGACGCGGTCTCCGCGGAGATCCGCGGCCTGGTCGGCGAGGCGCTGACCAAGGAAGGCGTGGCGCACGTCGTGCAGGCGGCGAGCAACATGTTCTCCGTCTTCTTCACCGACCGACCGGTGCGGAACTACGAGGACGCAAAGCAGCAGGAAGCTTTCCGCTTCACCGCCTTCTTCCACTCGCTGCTGTCGCAGGGCGTCTACCTGCCGCCGTCCGCCTTCGAGTCCTGGTTCGTCTCCACCGCCCACGACACGCAGGCCGTCGAGCGCATCGCCGCGGCCCTGCCCGCCGCTGCCCGCGCCGCCTCGGAGGCCACCGCATGAGCGAGAACAGCAGCCCCAAGGACATCACCGTCGTCCATCTGATGCGGCACGGAGAGGTGCACAACCCGGAGGGCGTGCTCTACGGACGCCGTCCCGGCTACCACCTCTCCGAGCTCGGCCGGCAGATGGCCGACCGGGTCGCAGCGCACCTGGAGAGCCGTGACATCACCCATGTCGTGGCCTCCCCGCTGGAGCGCGCCCAGGAGACGGCCACGCCGATCGCCAAGACGCACGGCCTCGACCTGGCCACCGACGAACGGCTCATCGAGGCCGCCAACGTCTTCGAGGGCAAGACCTTCGGTGTCGGCGACGGGGCGCTGCGCAAGCCGGACAACTGGAAGCACCTGACGAATCCGTTCCGGCCGTCGTGGGGCGAGCCGTACATCGAGCAGGTCGTACGGATGATGGGCGCCCTGGACGCCGCGCGTGACGCGGCCCGCGGTCACGAGGCGGTGTGCGTCAGCCATCAGCTGCCGATCTGGATCGTGCGGAGCTTCGTGGAGCGGCGGCGCCTGTGGCACGACCCGCGCAAGCGGCAGTGCACGCTCGCGTCGCTGACCAGCTTCACGTACCAGGGCGACAAGATCGTCTCGGTCGGGTACACGGAGCCGGCGCGTGACCTGGTGCCCGCGCATCTGCGGGCGGGCGCGAAGCCGGTGAAGGGGAAGTCGAAGGCGTTCGGCGCGTAGCGGGCCCTCGGCCGGGGGACGCGGTGCGCGTCCCCCGGCCCGGGTGCGGCACCCCGGGGCCTCTCACCGGCCCCCCGCGCCCCGCCGGTCCTTTGCGCCCCGGCCCCGCCGGTCCTCCGCGTCTGACCGGCCTTCCCGGTTCCCCGCCGGTTTTCCGTGCCTGATCGGTTCTCCGATACCCGCCGGTCCTCCGCACCCCCGGGCGCCCCGCCGGTCCTCCGCGCCCCGGGACCTCTCACCGTTCCTCCGCGCCCCGGCCGCACCGGTCCGCCGCCGGACCGTGGCCTTCTCTTGCCGTGCTGTCCTCGGTCGCCGGACGGGCGTGATCCTCCCGCCCGTCCGGCGACCGTGCCGCCGCGACGGGACCGGCGCCGTCGCGGGGCGGGGACCGAGGCCAACGCGACGATCATGCCGCCGCTCCGGGTGACCTATCAGTCATACGTTCGCGTGCGTACCGGTCTGGTCACACACAGAAACTTGTGCTAATCGCGGAACCCCTGGGTTGCTTCCATCATCTAAACCTTTGTCAGTTTGTATGGAATTAAGGTAAAACGACCGCAGATGGGGAACGCATGCGCGAGATCAGTCGAAGGGGTTTGCTCGGAGCCGGGCTCGGGGCTGCGGCCACGATCGGTCTGGCGGGTTGCGGTTCCTTCGATAGCGGCCGGCCGGGGGAGGGCGCGGGGACCGCGGGGGAGAAGGGTGCCGACGGGCACACCCGGGGGACCGGGCCCGCGAAGAAGGACGTCCGGAAGATCGGGGACGGTTCCACCGCCGACACCGGGAAGCAGCCGCACCAGCCTTCGGCGCCGGTTCCGCTCGAACCCGGGCAGACGCCGCCGCAGTTCGTGATCTTCTCCTGGGACGGGGCGGGCGAGGTCGGCAACGGCCTCTTCCCGCGATTCCTGGAACTCGCCAGGAATCACGATGCGGCGATGACGTTCTTCCTCTCCGGCCTGTATCTGCTTCCCGAGTCGAAGAAGTCCATGTACCGCCCGCCCAACAACCCGATCGGTGCTTCCGACATCGGATATCTGACCGATGACCACATCAAGCAGACGCTGAAGTACGTCCGTCAGGCCTGGCTGGACGGGCATGAGATCGGCACTCACTTCAACGGGCATTTCTGCTCCGGCTCCGGATCGGTCGCGAACTGGTCGCCCGCCCAGTGGCGGAGCGAAATCGATCAGGCGGTCTCCTTCGTCACCGAATGGCGCACCAACACCGGGTGGACCGATCTCGATCCGTTGCCGTTCGACTACCGCAAGGAACTGATCGGCGGCCGCGCTCCCTGTCTGCTCGGCCAGGACAATCTGCTGCCCACGGCGAGCAAGCTGGGCTGGCGCTACGACGCCAGCTCGCCCGGCGGTACCCAGGTGTGGCCCCAGAAGCGCCAGGGCATCTGGGATCTGCCACTGCAGGGCATGCCGTTCCCGGGGCACACCTTCGAAGTCCTTTCGATGGACTACAACATCCTCGCCAACCAGTCGCAGAATTCGACCAAGGGCATGCCCTCGCGCTATCCGGGCTGGCGGGAGCAGGCCGCCAAGTCGTATCTCGCCGGTTTCGACCGCGCATACACGACGAATCGCGCGCCCTTCTACATCGGAAACCACTTCGAGGAGTGGAACGGCGGCATCTATATGGACGCGGTCGAGGAAGCGATCAAGAAAATAGCCGGGAAGCCGGACGTGCGGCTCGTCTCCTTCAAGCAGTTCGTCGACTGGCTCGATGTCCAGACCCCGGCCGTGCTCGACAAGCTCCGGACGCTGGGCGTCGGACAGTCACCCGAAGGCGGCTGGAACGCCTTCTTTAAACAAGCCTGACAACGGGCTTTACGGGCACCGAGGGGGGTGCCCGAGATCGCCGGAACCGTCATGCGAAACTTTTCACATGAGCTATGGCCGGGCATCTCGACGCCGCTTCACCCTGCTCGCCGCCCCCGCAGCGGTCGTCGCGCTCGCCCTCACGCTGACGGCGTGCGGGGGCGACGACAACAAGGCGGGTGGCGGCGGCAATACGAACTTCGTCACAGGCAGCGGCGGAATCTCCACCGTGGCCAAGGGCGAACGCAAGGCCGCCCCGAAGCTCGACGGCGAGACCCTCGAAGGCAAGCAGCTCGACGTCGCCGACTACAAGGGCAAGGTCGTCGTGCTGAACATGTGGGGCTCGTGGTGCGGGCCCTGCCGTCTGGAGGCCCAGTACTTCGCGAGGGTGGCGAAGGAGACGAAGGACAAGGGCGTCCAGTTCGTCGGGATCAATACGCGCGACCCCCAGAAGGGCCCCGCGCGGAGCTTCGAGAAGGACTACGGAGTCCCCTACCCGAGCCTCTACGACCCGACCGGCAAGCTCATGCTCCGCTTCCCCAAGGGCACGCTGCGTCCGCAGGCCATTCCGTCGACCGTGGTGCTGGACCGGGACGGCAGGATCGCCGCCCGTTCCCTGACCGCGCTGGACTCCGACAAGCTGCACAAGATGATCGACCCGCTGATCGCGGAGAAGTGATTCCGTGCACACCCTTGCCGCGCTCCAGGGCGAGAACCTGACCATCGTGAACGGGGCGCTGATCGTCGCCCTGCCCGTCGCCGTGCTCGCCGGGCTCGTCTCGTTCTTCTCGCCGTGCGTCCTGCCGCTCGTCCCCGGTTACCTCAGTTACGTCACCGGGGTCAGCGGCACGGACCTGGCTCAGGCCCGGCGCGGGCGGATGGTGGCGGGTGCCTCGCTCTTCGTGCTCGGCTTCACCGCCGTGTTCGTCTCCGGCGGCGCGCTCTTCGGCTTCTTCGGACAGACCCTCCAGGAGCACAGCGGAACGCTCTCCAAGATCCTCGGTGTGCTGATGATCCTGATGGGGATCTTCTTCATGGGCCTGATGCCGTGGATGACGCAGCGCGAGTTCCGCATTCACAAGAGGCCGGTGACCGGGCTGGTGGGAGCGCCCGTGCTGGGCGCCCTCTTCGGGATCGGCTGGACCCCGTGCCTCGGCCCGACGCTCAGCTCGGTGAGCCTCCTCGCGATGGAGCAGGGCACCGCCGGGCGCGGGGCGATACTGACCGTCGCGTACTGCCTCGGACTCGGCCTGCCCTTCGTGCTCGCGGCGGTCGCCTTCCGCAAGGCGCTCGGCGCCTTCGGCTGGGTCAAGCGGCACTACGCATGGGTCATGCGCATCGGCGGCGTGATGATGATCGCGACCGGTCTTCTCCTGCTGACCGGCGTGTGGGGCACGATGATGCAGCAATTGCAGGGCTGGTCCAACGGCTTCACGGTGGGGATCTGAGTTCCATGAGCAACACCAAGTCCAACCCCCCCGCCCCGGAGCGCGAGCGCCCGGACGAGCGGGAGATCCGGGACGAACAGGACCGGGAGAACGCCCGCGAGCTCGGTGCGGCCGGCTCCCAGCTCTCCACCGCCCCGCGCGAGGAGAGCGTGGCCAATCTGCCGGCCATGGGCGTCATCGGCTGGGCCCGCTGGTTCTGGCGGCAGCTCACCTCGATGCGGGTCGCGCTGATCCTGCTCTTCCTGCTGTCGCTCGGCGCCATCCCCGGCTCGCTGATCCCGCAGAACAGCGTGGACGAAATGAAGGTGCGGACCTTCAAGGAAGCCCACACCACCCTCGCGCCGATCTACGAGAAGCTCCAGTTCTTCGACGTCTACAGCTCGGTGTGGTTCTCCGCGATCTACATCCTGCTGTTCATCTCGCTCATCGGCTGCATCGTCCCGCGCACCGGCCAGTTCATCGGCCAGCTGCGCAGCCGTCCGCCGGGCGCCCCCAAGCGCCTGACCCGGCTGCCCGCGTACACCACCTGGCGCACCGAGGCCGAGCCCGAGCAGGTCCGCGAGGCCGCGCTCGCGATCATGCGCAAGCGGCGCTACCGCGCGCACACCGTGGGCGACGCGGTCGCCGCGGAGAAGGGCTATCTGCGCGAGGCCGGGAACCTGGTCTTCCACATCGCCCTGATCGTGATGCTGGTGGCCTTCGCCTTCGGCCAGCTCTTCAAGTCCGAGGGCGGCAAGCTGATCGTCGAGGGCGACGGCTTCTCCAACACGCTCACCCAGTACGACGACTTCAAGTCCGGTTCGCTGTTCGACTACGACTCGCTCGCACCGTTCAGCTTCAAGCTCGACAAGTTCATCGGTACGTACGAGCGCAACGGCCCCCAGATCGGTACGCCCCGGACGTACGAGGCCCATGTGACGTACGAGAAGGGCGCGTACGGCAAGCCGCAGAAGGACGTCATCAAGGTCAACGAGCCCCTCGTCATCGACGGCACCAAGGTCTACCTCAACGCGCACGGCTACGCGCCCGTCGTCTCCGTCAAGGACGGCAAGGGCAAGGAGGTCTACCGGAGCGCCGTGCCGCTGCTGCCGATCGACAACAACGTCACCTCGACCGGCGCGATCAAGGTCTTCGACGGCTACCGCGACAAGAACGGCAAGAAGACCCAGCTGGGCTTCCAGGCCTTCTTCGTGCCGACCTTCGCGGGCAACGGCAAGGGCACGATGTTCTCGCAGTTCCCGGCCGCCGACATGCCCGTGCTCGCCCTCAACGGCTACCACGGCTACCTCGGGCCGGACTCCGGGCTGGCACAGAACGTGTACCAGCTGGACAAGACCAAGATGAAGGCGTTCAAGGACAGCAAGGGCGATCCGCTCAAGCAGCGCCTGGCGGTCGGCGACACGATGAAGCTCCCCGACGGAGCCGGCTCGATCACCTTCGAGGGTGTCGAGGAGTGGGCCAGCTTCCAGATCTCCGAGCAGCCCGCCAGCGGCTGGGCGCTCACCGGAGCCGTCGCCGCCATCGCCGGGCTCGCGGGCTCGCTGTTCATCCAGCGGCGCCGGGTCTGGGTGCGGGCCGTGCGCGGCGCGGACGGCGTCACCGTCGTCGAAATGGCGGGTCTCGGCCGCAGCGAGTCCGCGAAGCTTCCCGAGGAGCTGGCCGATCTCGCGGTCACGCTCAACGACGTGGCGCCCACGGCGCCCGGCCCTGACACCGACCCCGGATCCGATGCCGGTTTTGTCGGAGAATCCCCCGTAGAACCTGCCGAAGGGGCTGAGAAGTGAATCTCGCCGCCGCAACCAACGAGAACCTGGCGCACACCAGCAATGTGCTGATCTATTCGTCGATGGCCGTCTACACCCTGGCCTTCTTCGCGCACATCGCGGAATGGGTGTTCGGCAGCCGCAGCAAGGTCGGCCGCACCGCCGCCGCGCTGACCGGGGCCGATGCCGGGGCCGGCGCCTCGGTGAAGGTGCAGGTCGCACAGAAGGGCGGCGGCACCGCCGTACTCGACCGCCCGAAGATCGTCACGCGCTCCGCGGCCGGTTCCCGCGACGTCCCGGACGGGCCCGGCGCGGCCGGCGGCACGTTCAAGGGCGATCTGTACGGACGCATGGCGATCTCCCTGACCGTGCTCGCCTTCCTCGTCCAGGCCGGCGGAGTGCTCGCGCGTGCGCTCTCCGTGCAGCGCGCCCCCTGGGGCAACATGTACGAGTTCTCCATCACCTTCTCCACGGTGGCGGTCGGCGCCTACCTGGTCCTGCTCGCGCTGAAGAAGAACGTCCGCTGGATGGGGCTGCTCCTGGTCACCACCGTCCTGCTGGACCTCGGCATCGCGACCACGGTGCTCTACACCTCCAGCGACCAGCTGGTCCCCGCGCTGCACTCGTACTGGCTGTGGATCCACGTCTCCACCGCCATCATCTGCGGTGCCGTCTTCTACATCGGCGCGGTGGCCACGCTGCTCTACCTCTTCCGCGACAGCTACGAGAGCAAGCTCGCCGCCGGCGTGCAGCCCGGTTCGTTCGCCCAGTCCGTGCTCTCCCGGCTGCCCGCCGCCTCGACGCTCGACAAGTTCTCGTACCGCATCAACGCCGCCGTCTTCCCGCTGTGGACGTTCACGATCATCGCGGGCGCCATCTGGGCGGGCGACGCGTGGGGCCGCTACTGGGGCTGGGACCCCAAGGAGGTCTGGTCCTTCATCACCTGGGTCGCGTACGCCTGCTACCTGCACGCCCGCGCCACCGCTGGCTGGAAGGGACGCAAGGCCGCCTACCTGGCACTGATCGCCTTCGGCTGCTGGCTCTTCAACTACTACGGCGTCAACATCTTCGTCACCGGCAAGCACTCCTACGCGGGCGTCTGACCGGCCCCGCGCCCGTACGGGTGCGGATCGGGCACCTCCGGGCCACGCTGGAACCATGACCGACGCGACCCCCGTCATCGAGCGTGGTACCAGCGAGACCCACGGTGACCGGCACATTCTGCGGTTCACGCTACGGCTGCCCCACCCCGTTCCCCGGGTGTGGGCAGCCGTTGCCAGTTCCGAGGGACTGCCCGGCTGGCTCGCCGCCGCCGACCCGTTCGAAGCGCGCGTCGGCGGAGCGGTCACGCTGCGCTGGCTGAACACCGGCCGGGACGGGAACGCCACGGTCGCCTGCGGCACCGTCACCGCCTGGGACGTCGAACGAGTCGCCGAATACACCCTCGAAGGACTCCACGGCCGTATCCGCTTCCACCTGGAGCCACCGCGCGGCGACCATGTGCTGCTGCGCTTCACCAACGAGTTCCGGGGCGACGACGCACTGCGGCTGGACTGCCTCGCCGGCTGGCACGACCACTTCCAGTACCTCGTGGACGCGCTCGACGGCTACCCCGCCGACTGGTCGAAGTGGACCCCGGTCCGGTGGGCGGGGCTGCGTGAGGAGTACGCCGCGCCCGAGCGATGACACGGCGTCACGGTGCCGAGGACGGCGGCAGGCACTTCGGGTCCGGCGGTGCGCCCTGTGGCCAGGCGATCGTCACGAACCGCTGACTGGCGTCCTCGGGCGCCAGCTCTACCACCGGCACCGCCTTGTTGTAGGGGTTCCCGTGGTTGTCCAGGCAGATCCAGCCGCCGGCCCCCGACACCCGCAGCGACCCCTTCACCCGTGGCCACTGCTCGCCCACGTCCGCGGGCTGCGGCAGCCGCTTGCCCTCCGGGGTCGCCTGCCGGATGCCGTGCACCGCCAGCGACATCGCGTCGTACGCGACAATGACCTGGCCGTCGGTCAGCTCCTGGTGACCGGTCGGACCGACAGGGCCCACGGGCTTCTTCCCGATCGTGGTCAGCAGATCCAGCAGGCTCCGGTAGTCCGCCGGGGAGCCGCCCGTCGCCGCCCCGCCCCTCGCCGCCGCCCAGGCGTCCGGGTGCGCCAGCGAGGCATAGCGGACCGTCACCTTGCGGCGCAGCGCGCCCCGGTCGAGCTTCTTGTCGCTGCCGAGGTACGAGCCCTCGTCGCCGGTCAGGATCGTGAACGGGCGGCTCTGGCAGCCCCGGGCCCCGAGCGCGTTGATGAACTGCCGCAGCTGGGTGTGGCGTCCGGCGAAGAACACCGTCTCCGCGTCCGTGTCACAGATGAGGTGGGTGATCTGCTGGAACGTATTGGCCGTGGTGCCCTCGTCGTTCGGGTCCTTGCGCGAGGTGAACAGCTGCGGCTCGTACCGCGTGCCCTTCGTCAGCGAGGCGAACGCGGCCCGCAGCGTGTCCGTGTAGTGGTCGCCGGTACGGGTGTCCTGCACCAGCAGCGCCTTGTCCGCCTTCACCTTCCCGAAGTGCGCCAGCGCCCGCGCCTCGTCCCGGTTGGTCGGCGACACCCGCGCCAGACCGGGGAACGGATCGCCGGCCGGCCCGTTGGCGATGTCGTCGGCGGTGATCGTGGTCCCGACGACCGCGATGTGCGCGGAGGTCAGCTCCTTGATGGCCGAGGCGACCTCCGGACTGCTGGTGGCGACCCCGGACACGGCCCGCAGATGGTCCGGGGCCCCGGTCATCTTCTTCAGCCGGTCCACCGTCGGCCGCCACAGCAGGTTGTTCTTCCCCGTGTTGGCGAGCACCAGCCGGATCTTCGGCACCTGATCGTTCGACAGATGATTGGCCCGGTACTGCTCGGCGAACGCGCCCTGCAGCTCGCGCTGCATCTTCGTCTGCATGGCCTCGTCCGTCGACGTCAGCGGCAGCAGCAGGGCGACCGTCGCGTACCGGCCGGGCTTCAGGGTGTCGTTCTCCCGCGCGATGGCCGCAGCGACCTCCGTCAGCTTCGGCCGGCCGAAGTCGTAGGCGCCGCCGGAGACCCCCACGCACTCGTCACTGCCCTGCGGCCGCTCCACCCCCGGAGCGCACGAACGGTCCTCGGGAGCGGTGAGCCGGCCGATGCCGTACCAGCCGGACGTGACGACCAGGGCGCCCACCACCACGCTGGTGACGACCTTCTGCCTCGCCGTGTACCAGACGCGATAACGCAGTGGATTAGGCACGCGAACCACCGTCCCCCCGCCGCTGCCCGCTTCCGCCCGTGGCCGGTCCGTCCGTGCCCGACGCCCCCGGCGGCATGGAGAGCTGCCGCCAGGCCCCGATGTCCCGAGGCCAGTGCGTCGCCGCGTCCCACAGCACGCTGTTGCCCGTCGGATGCCTGCCGGACAGCTGTCTCAGTTCGTGCGCCATCTTGTCGATCACCTCTTCGTCCGGCAGAGCCAGCGGATCGGACAGCAGCCATACGGCGTGCAGCAGCCGGCGCAGCTGCAGCTGGAGCTCCACGGCCCGCTCGCCGAGCCCCGCGAGCCCCGTCTCCCCGTCCGGCAGCGAACCGGACGCCTCCCGGCCGAGCGCGACCGCCCGCCGGGGATCGGGACCGGTGCAACCGGGCGGACGCGGATACGGGGCCGAGGCGATGAACCGCAGCGAGCCGAGCCACGCCGTCACGTCCGGCTCGGTGAACCGCTCCCGCAGATGCGTCACACAGTCCCTCGTCCTGCCCAGTACCAGCTCCTGGTGCAGCCGGTGCGGGACGCTCGGAAAGCGGCCCCCGGGCGCGTACGCCGTGCGCAGCGTCTCGTGCACCGCACGCCATACCGCGTAGTACGGATGGTCGTCGTCCTGGAACCGCAGCCGGTGCAGCAGCAGCGCGCGCAGCAGCGGATCGGCGACGAAGTGGTCCGGCCCGACCGGCCAGTCCTGGGCCCGCAGCGCGTCGCGCACCTGCAACGCCACGTCGCCGTCCAGCGACCGGCCGCGCAGCCGGGCCGTGGCCAGCAGCCGCGCCGACTCCTCGCCGTGCGCGGCGGCCAGCACACTCAGTACGTCGAGCTGCTGTCCCGGCAGCAGCCGCGCCAGCAACTCGTCCGCCACCCGCACCGGCGCGCGGTCCTCGCGCAGCTCCACCGTGCGGTCCAGCAGCGTCCCCGGCACCAGCGACCCCGGTCGTGGCGTACCCGTGCGGGACGACCCCGGCGCCAACGCCTCGCCCGCCGCCTGGGCCAGCAGCGCCACACCCAGCGGGCGCCCGCCCGTCAGCCGGTGCACCCCGCGGGCCAGGCCGGCCGGGGCGCGGCCCACCGGATCGTGCCGGTCGAACGCCGCCTGCACATGGGCCGGGCCCAGCGCGGTGAGCTCCACGGCCAGGATCCCGGACGTCACCTCCGAGCCGCGGACCCAGTGCGAACCGTGCGCCACCTCGGGCAGCCGTCGGCGCACCGCATGGCTCAGCCCCTCGTGACCACGGGCGCGCGAGGAGGCGAACACGGCGATCCGGTCCCGCACCCCGGCGGCCCGCTGCCGCAGCACCGGCTCGACCAGCTGCCGGCCCAGCCGCGTGTGCGCGTTGTCCAGCAGCAGTACCGGGCGGCCCCGGCGGGCACCGCGCGCCAGACCCCCGTACGCCCGCACCAGGTCCGCGACCAGCGCGAGCACCAGATGGTCCTCGGCGCGGCGGCGCAGATCGCCACCGCGCTCGAAATCGACGGCCAGCTGCCGCAGCCCGATCCGTCCGTTGCCGCCCGCGTGCGGGTAGTTCCCGTACCAGTCCGCCGAACGCCGCTGGAACCGGCTGAACGACTCCTCCAGCACCGTCTCGATCGTGGCCTCGGCGACCATCCCGGCCAGCGGCACGACGGAGTCGAAGGCGCTCGCCGCCAGCTTCGTCAGCACCTTGGTGACCCAGCCCGTCGCCGCGTCCCCCCGTGTGTCGACGGTCGCCAGCACCGGGCCCAGCGACTGCAGGTCCCGCTGCGCCCGCGTCTCGTCCTCCCGCGTCCAGGAGATCGAGGCGACCGCCACCAGGCCGAGGCTCAGCCGGGGAAACTGCACCGGCCGTGCGGCACGCACCTTCGCGGTCAGCTGGGTGGCGAGCTCCGGCAGCGCCGCGGTGACCGGGGTCCAGCCGGGCCCCGGGTCCGCGGGCGGCACCACCGCCTCGCAGTCGACCAGGGCGACCGGGGTGATCTCCCGGTACAGATGGCGCAGTTGCTTGAGCACGGCCGTCTTGCCCATGCCGCGGCCCCCGGTCAGCACGGCGACCGGCGGATCGTCGCGGTGCTCGTAGGAGACCCCGGCGGAGCCGTAAGGGGTGAGACCTGTCAGACGCGCCGCAAGTCCGTCGTTGCCGAAGATCGCCTCGCGCCCGTACAGCTCTCTCTCCACAGCACCCCCAGCGCCGATGCCCGATCTGATCTGTCACATCGTCAACACCAGCATATCGGGAGGGTGTTGGAGCAAGGAGAAGATTTTCGAACGATCGGTGTCAAGGGGACGGTCCGAGCCGACGGGGCCGTCGCCGGGACGGCCCGACGCGGGGGCGGGGCCGGTGCGGTGCCGGTTCGGGGACGCGAACGACGACGGCCACCGCGTGTCGGGCGACAGGCGGTGGCCGTGCGTGGCGTGCGGTGGCCGCGGTGGGTGGCCGGAGTCCGGACCCTTCCGGTCACAAGGCGGGCGGCGCCGACTCCTCCGGTCCCGACTCGCGCTCGCGGCGCTTGAGCTCCTCCTCGCGGCGGCGCAGATCCGCCTCCCAGTCCTTGAGGAGCGACTCGTCCTTCTTGTTCTCTTCCTTCAGCGCCTTCAGGAACTCCGGATTGTCGTCCGGTGCCACCCATTGCGAGCGGTGGTTGCGGTGCCATTCGGACGGTGTACGGCCCCCCGCGGGCACCGTGCGCATCTTGCCGGCGGCCAGCCAGACGATCGGACCCACGATCCAGAACAGCAGGATGATGAAGACCCAGGCGATCTTCGGCAGGTGCTTGGCCTCGTCCTCCGGGGTGTTCAGGCAGTCGATGAACGCGTAGATCGTCAGCGCCAGAGGCAGGAGATAGATCAGGGCCCGGAACATGTTGGAAAGGTCCCCCTGAGGAGAGTTGGCGGGGCTTGTCCCGCCCCGGTGACGGGCCCAGAGTAGCCGGTGCCGCCGACACCCCATGGCGAGCGGACGGAACCGGCGGTGAGCAGGTCCGGACAGGGGGCGGGCCCGCGGGCCGCGGGCCGCGCGTCGGTGGGCATCCGGGCGTGTACGCCCCGCGCGGCCGACGGGAGGTGGGGCACCCCGGGTGATCGGCAGCGGTGATGACAAACTGGACGGCATGGCTTACGACGATCTTCGTTCCCTCCTCCGGGCCCTGGAGCGCGAGGGCGAGCTCAAGCGCATCAAGGCCGAGGTCGACCCCTACCTGGAGGTCGGCGAGATCGTCGACCGGGTGAACAAGGCGGGCGGGCCCGCGTTGCTCTTCGAGAACGTCAAGGGGTCCTCGATGCCCCTGGCCATGAATGTGTTCGGGACCGACAAGCGGCTGCTCAAGGCGCTCGGGCTGAAGTCCTACTCCGACATCAGCGACAAGATCGGCGGACTGCTCAAGCCGGAGCTGCCGCACGGCTTCGTCGGGGTACGGGAGGCCTTCGGGAAGCTCGGCTCGATGGTGCACGTGCCGCCGAAGAAGGTGAAGCAGGAGAGCGCCCCGGTGCAGGAGGTGGTCCTCACCGGCGACGACGTGGACCTGGACCAGCTGCCCGCGCTCTTCACCTGGCCCGAGGACGGCGGCTCGTTCTTCAACCTGGGGCTCACGCACACCAAGCACCCGGAGACCGGCGTACGGAACCTGGGGCTGTACCGGCTCCAGCGTCACGACCGGCGCACCATCGGCATGCACTGGCAGATCCACAAGGACAGCCGCAACCACTACCAGGTCGCCGCGAAGCGCGGGGAGCGGCTGCCGGTCGCCATCGCGTTCGGGGCGCCGCCCGCGGTGACGTACGCGTCCACCGCGCCGCTGCCCGGGGACATCGACGAGTACCTCTTCGCCGGGTTCATCCAGGGCAAGCGGATCGAGATGGTCGACTGCAAGACCGTGCCGCTCCAGGTCCCGGCGCAGGCGGAGGTCGTCATCGAGGGGTGGCTGGAACCCGGGAAGATGCTTCCCGAGGGGCCCTTCGGGGACCACACCGGCTTCTACACGCCGCAGGAACCGTTCCCCGCGCTGACCATCGACTGCGTGACCATGCGCAGGCGCCCGCTGCTGCAGTCGATCGTGGTGGGCCGGCCGCCGACCGAGGACGGGCCGCTGGGACGCGCCACCGAGCGGTTCTTCCTGCCGCTCCTCAAGATCATCGTGCCGGACATCGTGGACTACCACCTGCCGGAGGCGGGCGGCTTCCACAACTGCGCGATCGTCTCGATCGACAAGAAGTACCCGAAGCACGCCCAGAAGGTGATGAGTGCCATCTGGGGCGCGCACATGATGTCGCTGACCAAGCTGATCGTGGTCGTGGACTCCGACTGCGACGTCCACGATCTGCACGAGGTGGCGTGGCGGGCGCTCGGCAACACGGACTACGCGCGGGACCTGACCGTCACCGAGGGGCCGGTCGATCATCTCGACCACGCCTCCTACCAGCAGTTCTGGGGTGGCAAGGCGGGTATCGACGCGACGAAGAAGTGGCCCGAGGAGGGCTACACCCGGGACGGGGGCTGGCCGGACATGGTCGAGTCCGACCCCGAGACGGCGGCGAAGGTCGACCGCCGGTGGAAGGAATACGGACTGTGAGCGCCGCCGAAGCAGCAGCACTGGGCTCAGGGCCCGTACAGCCGAACAGCAAGGTCAAGGCGTTCCTGCGGCTCGTGATGATCGAGCACTCGGTCTTCGCGCTGCCCTTCGCGTACATCGCCGCGCTGACCGCGATGTTCCAGGAGGACGGGTCCATCCACTGGGGCACGCTGCTGCTCGTCACCCTCGCGATGGTGGGGCTTCGGACGTTCGCCATGGCCTGCAACCGGATCATCGACCGGGAGATCGACGCCCGTAACCCGCGCACCGCGAGCCGGGAGCTGGTCACCGGCGCGGTCTCCGTGAAGTCGGCGTGGACGGGTGCGCTCGTCGCCGTCGTGGTCTTCCTCGGGGCGGCGGCCCTGCTGAACCCGCTCTGCCTGGCGCTCGCGCCGGTCGCGGTGGTGCCGATGGTGGTCTATCCGTACGGGAAGCGGTTCACCCACTACCCGCACGCCATCCTGGGGATCGCGCAGGCCATAGGGCCGATCGGGGCCTGGCTGGCGGTGACCGGCAGCTGGTCCTGGGACGCGGTGATCCTCGGTCTCGCGGTCGGGATCTGGATCGGTGGCTTCGACCTGATCTTCGGCTGCCAGGACGTCCAGGCGGACCGGGCGCACGGGGTGCTGTCGGTGCCGGCCCGGTTCGGGATTCCGGCCGCGCTGTGGGGGGCGCGGGTCTGCC
Source organism: Streptomyces sp. NPDC093149 (assembly GCF_044754145.1). Classification (NCBI taxonomy): domain Bacteria; kingdom Bacillati; phylum Actinomycetota; class Actinomycetes; order Kitasatosporales; family Streptomycetaceae; genus Streptomyces; species Streptomyces sp. NPDC093149. The sequence goes on along the minus strand of NZ_JBIVON010000006.1, from coordinate 404,386 downwards.
ATGTGGTGACGACCGGGCTGCTCGTCTGGTTCGGGCTGGCCACTCGGGCGGGGCTCTTCTACTGGATCGGCATGGTGATCGTCGCCGTCGCCTTCGTGTACGAGCACCGGGTGGTGCGTCCGCACGATCTGTCCCGGCTGAACCGGGCGTTCTTCTCGGTCAACGGCTTCATCGGGATCGCGCTCTTCGCGTGCGCTCTCCTGGACCTGCTGGTGCGGGGCCTGACCGTCTGAGCCTGTCCGACGAGGCGGGTCGCCTGTTGTGGTCAAGGACCGCCTCGTCACGGGTCCGTCCCAGTGGACTGCGGGCGCCAACAGGTGCGCAACGGCGGCGGGAACCGCCGTCCCGGCCGGCCGGCGACGTTTCCCGGCGCGGTGCGGCGACCCGTGTCCGGCCCCTGTTTCCCTTGCCGGGCGGCGGCAGGGAGCGGGCGCGGCAGGGGCGGGCGCGGGCGGGGCATGCCCGGCGGTGGTGCGCGTTGTGCCCGGCTGTGCGTGTAACAGGGGCGTATTAGCGGGTGGTTGGGCGGAACGGGTTGCCGGGCCGGGCAGCTCTTGGTGATCAGAGACGCTCGCTCGTACCGACCGTGCCGAGCGGCCGACGCCACCCCCCACCGATGCTGAGGAAGACACGATGCGCGTTCGCAAGCTGACCTTCGCCGCCCTGGCCGTTGCCGCCGGCCTTTCGCTCACGGCCTGCCAGAACGGCGAGGACGACCTGGGACAGACCGCCCCGTCGTCCGCGTCCACCGCGTCTTCCGCGAGCGGTGGTTCGGGCTCGGGCGGTTCGGATCAGGGCGGCGGGACGGACTCCGCCGGGAAGGGATCCGGCGGGCAGGGCACGGCCACCGGGACCGGCTCCGACGCGAACAGCAAGGTCGGCAAGTGCCGCACCGACGACCTGGACATCACCGCGTCGGACAGCACCATCGACGGCGACACCGAGGGCACCGTCGCGGTGGAGTTCAAGAACGGCAGCGGCCGGGACTGCGTGCTCTCCGGGTACGCGGGCGTCGACCTGAAGACCAGCGCGGGGTCGATGCCCGCGGAGCGTACCGGTGAGAAGGCCACCCCGATGACCCTCAAGGACGGGAAGTCGGTGTACTTCGGCGTCAACTACCCGCTCAACAAGTCGGGTGGCTCCGGCGTCCGCATCACGGCCCTGGTGGTGACCCCGCCGAACGAGACGAAGTCGTTCTCCCTCGAATGGCCGGGCGCCGCCACGCTGCCCGTCACGGACGGCTCCGGCTCCCAGGTGAAGGTCGGCCCGATGGGGAGCGCCGGTCAGGGCGAGGGCTGACCCGGACACCACGGGATCCGTCCGCGCTCGACGGCATGGGCGGCCGAACGCGCTCTACGGCATGAGCGGCCGGGCGGGCGGCACCGTGCTCCGGCCGCGCGCGGGGCGGCGGAAGACGAAGGCCGCCGCCACGCCCGCCGCCAGTCCGAACAGGTGGCCCTGCCAGCTGACCGAGGTGTTGGCGGGGGAGAGCCCCAGCAGGATCGACGAGCCCCATATCGCGCCGATCGCCAGGCCGACGCCGATGTCGAGCGGTCTGCGGTCCACGAAGCCGCGTACGAGCAGGTAGCCGAAGAGGCCGAAGACCAGGCCGGAAGCGCCCGCTGTGTTGGAGTGGTCCGGCGCGACCAGCCAGACGCCGAGGCCGTCGACCACGATGATCAGCGCGGCCACGGCCGCGAAGCGGCGGATGCCACCCAGCGCGGCCAGGAAGCCGAAGACCAGCAGCGGCACGCTGTTGGACGCGACATGGCCGAAGCCGAAGTGGATGAAGGACGCGGGCACGACGTCCAGCAGTTCACCGGGCCGACGCGGCTCGATCCCGTACGCGTCCAGGGAGTGGCCGGTCGCCACGTCGACGACTTCGAGGATCCAGAGGAACGCCACCCAGCCCACCATCAGCTTGGCCGCGGCCTTCGCGCGCTCGCCCGTGCTCCACGCCGATACGAATCGATCCGACGATGCGGCCACCGCTGCCTCCTGTCGTTCCGTGTCGCCCCTGTTCCCTCCCTCAAAACGCCTGAGGCCCCTTACTCGGTTCCGGTTCCGCGCAGCCGGATAGGCTCGGGTGCGTGGATTCCGGGACTTCAGTGAGTCAGCAGCAGCGGCAGCCTTGGATTGTCGGGGTTTCCGGCGCTTCGGGCACCCCGTTCGCCGCCGCCGTGCTGCGCGGTCTGCTGGCCGCGGGGGAGAGCGTGGACCTGGTGGTGAGCCGGGCGTCGCGGCTGACGCTGCTGGACGAGACCGGGATCGCGTTCCGCGACGCGCACTGGCGGGAGGACCTGCGCGGCTGGCTGGCGCGCGGGGCGGACGGCAAGCCGCACACCTTCGACGTGGACGTCGAGGGCGTACGGCACTGGGCGGCCGGTGACCTCGCGGCGGGTCCGTCCTCGGGGTCGTACCCGGCGAAGGGGATGCTGATCGTGCCCGCTTCGACGGCGTGCGTGGCCGGGGTGGCGCTCGGGCTCTCGAAGGATCTGCTCCAGCGGGCCGCGAGCGTGACGCTCAAGGAGCGGCGGAAGCTGGTCGTCGCGGTGCGGGAGACCCCGCTGAACGGGCAGACGCTGAAGCACCTGGTGAGTCTGGACGAGGCGGGCGCCGTGGTGCTGCCCGCCTCTCCGGCGTTCTACGCGGGGGCGACGCACATCCAGGATCTGGTGGACTTCGTCGCGGGGCGGGTGCTGGACGCGGCGGGGGTTCCGCACGACCTGTACCGCCGGTGGGAGGGAGAGCTCGGTGGCGGCTCTCGTGGCTCCGGGGGCTGAGCCGGTGGTCAGCGCTTCTTCGTGGCGCGCGGGTTGCGGGTCCGGTCGACCCGGCGCGCGGCGGCGGGCTGGTGGGCACGCGAGCGGTTGGCCAGGTCCTGCAGCTCGCGCATTCGGGCGTAGGCCATCTCGATCGTGTACACGGTGTTCTCACTCCTGAAGATTCGAAAGCAGATTTTGGATGTTCGGGAAGATTTGCAGGCCCTGAAGCCTGCATGCCTTAGATTCTACACGTAGACTCGCGATACTGCTGAACAATGGAAGGTTTCAGTCATATGGACGCGGTGGACAGGCAGCTCATCCAGGCCCTCAGGGAGAACGGCAGGGCCTCGTACGCCGAGCTGGGGCGGCTCGTCGGGCTCTCCGGGCCCAGCGTCACCGACCGCATCAACCGGCTGGAAACCGCCGGTGTCATCACCGGCTACCGCGCCACCGTCGACGCCGCGTCCCTGGGGCTCGGGGTCACGGCCCTGATCGGCATCTCGCTCTCCGACGCGGCCGATCACGAGGACGTGGCGCGCAGGCTGAAGGACCTCGCGGAGATCGAGGACGCCTGGTTCATCGCGGGCGACGACTCGTACATGCTCAAGGTGCGGGTCGGTGACGTGGACGGTCTGGAGAAGACGATCCGCCGGCTCAGCGGCACGAGGGGCGTCTCGCGCACGCGTACCACGATCGTGCTCTCCACCAAGTGGGAGAACCGGGTCGGGGAACTTCCCGAAGAGGCGTAGGCGTAACGTGGTGGGGCCCCCGGGGGACCGGGGGTTTCGCCCGGTATCACCTGTCACCGGGATACGCACAGCACGTCGACGACTGGGAGGCAGCCGCATGGACGTTGGGCTCAAGCGCGAGCTGGAGGAGAAGGTCCGCGCGGGAGAGCGGCTGACCCGCGAGGACGGTATCGCCCTCTACGAGTCGGACGACCTGGCCTGGCTCGGCGGTCTCGCCCATGAGGTGCGCACCCGCAAGAACGGCGACGTCGTGCACTTCAACGTCAACCGGCACCTCAACATGACCAATGTGTGCACCGCGTCGTGCGCGTACTGCTCGTTCCAGCGCAAGCCGGGTGAGAAGGACGCGTACACCATGCGCATCGAGGAGGCCGTCCGGCTCGCGAAGGCGATGGAGGGCGAGAACCTCACCGAGCTGCACATCGTCAACGGGCTGCACCCCACCCTCCCGTGGCGTTACTACCCGCGCTCGCTCAGCGCGCTGAAGGAGGCCCTGCCGCAGGTCTCCCTCAAGGCGTTCACCGCCACCGAGATCCACCACTTCGAGACCATCTCCGGGCTGTCGGCCTCCGAGATCCTCGACGAGCTGATCGAGGCCGGTCTGGAGTCGCTGACCGGTGGCGGCGCGGAGATCTTCGACTGGGAGGTCCGTCAGCACATCGTGGACCACGACACCCACTGGGAGGACTGGTCGCGCATCCACCGCCTGGCGCACGAGAAGGGGCTCAAGACCCCGGCGACGATGCTGTACGGGCACATCGAGGAGCCCCGGCACCGTGTCGACCACGTGCTGCGGCTGCGTGAGCTGCAGGACGAGACCGGTGGCTTCCAGGTCTTCATCCCGCTGCGCTACCAGCACGACTTCGTGGACATGAAGGACGGCAAGGTCCGCAACAAGCTCCAGGCGCGCACGACGATGGCGACCGGCGCCGAGGCGCTGAAGACCTTCGCGGTCTCGCGGCTCCTGTTCGACAACGTCCCGCACGTCAAGGTCTTCTGGGTGATGCACGGTGTGCAGACCGCCCAGCTCGCGCTGCAGCACGGCGCGGACGACATGGACGGCTCGGTCGTCGAGTACAAGATCACGCACGACGCGGACAACTACGGCACGCCGAACAAGCTCGGCCGTGAGGATCTGCTCGACCTGATCCGCGACGCGGGCTTCCGGCCCGTCGAGCGCAACACCCGGTACGAGATCATCCGCGAGTACCCGGGCCCGGACGCCGAGCGGCGCGAGTCGCCGCAGCCGATGCGCGTCTGACCTGCACGCCGTCAGCGCCACCCCGCATGAGAGCCCCGGCCGCCGGCCGGGGCTCTCTCGCGTATCGGACAGGGCTTGAGCCCCGAGTTCGGTAATAGGTAATCTCCGCCTATGGCACTTACTTTTGAGTTGGATCCCAAGTTCGACCGCACCCTGCGGGACGGCATCACCGAGCTGTGGACCGATGTCTCCAACGCGGGCGGGGCGGTCGGCTTCGTGCCGCCCGTCACGACCGACGACGTCCGGCCCGAACTGGTCAAGCACCTCGTCGCCATGGCCGAGGGGCGCACCCGGCTGCTGGTCGGTCACGACGAGGAGGGCGTCGTGGCCGCCACGGCCTTCCTGGCCTTCAACACCCACCGGCTGATGGCGCACTGGATATGGCTCTACACGGTGATGGTCCACCCCCGGCACCAGGGCAAGGGGTACGGGCGCGATCTGATGGACGCCGCGGCCCGTGCCGCCCGGGGGATCGAAGGGGTGGAGGCCATCCGGCTCACCTGCCGGGGCGGCACCGGTGTCGACCGGTTCTACGCGTCGTGCGGATACAAGGAGGTCGGGCGGGTGCCCGACGCGATCCGGGTGGCCGACGGGGACGACCGCGACGACATCATCATGCTGCTGCCGCTCGGCTGAGAGCCTGCCGGACCCGCCCCCGCGGGGGCGGGTCGGAACCCCTTTGACGCAGCCCTCCGAAGTGATCGATTCCGGGGCATGCTTCACTGGTCGGGCAGGATCGCAGGACTGTCGTACGTAGAGAGAGAGGCCAACTGTGTCCGCTGCCAGGCCGAGCGCGACAATTCGGTACACCGCGATGCGCCTCAGCATCTTCGTCGGCTGCTTCTTCGTCGCAGCCGTGGCCGTTCACTTCGGCCTCCTGCCCTCCGGGGCGGGCGGTTCCAATGTCATCTGGGTGATTCTGCTCGCCCTGGTCCTGTCCGCGCCGCTCAGCTACGTGCTGCTGCGCAAGCAGCGTGACGAGATGTCCGAACAGATCGTGTCCACGGTCGACCGCACCAAGGCGAGGCTCGAAGCGAACCGGACCCGCGAGGACCACGTCACCCCGTGACGAACGGGTGAGGGTGGCATAAGGGCCGCGTAAGTTTCCTCACACCCAGCACACTTTCCCTACCGAACCCCGGTACCGGAGCAGTCGCTCCTGTACTGGGGTTTTGTCGTTTCCGGCGGGGGTTTCGCCGTTCCTGCGGGCGTGTCGGGCACTCCGGCGTGCACGGCGCTTCCCAAAGAAGACCTTTGAGGTTCTCAAAGTTCAAGTGTTAACGTGTTCGACATGGAGACAACTGTGCGCCCTCGGCCCGGCGCGAGCGTCGCGCTCGTGGGGCGCCTGCATGTCGACCTCTGCCGCTGTATGTCCGCGGTCTGTTGCCGCAACGTCTGAACCGGCACCATGCAGCGGCGCCGCCCCTGACGCGGGCGCCGCACCCCCGTCCCTCCGCACAACGTCCCCGTGCGCCCCGATGCGTCACATCAGGAGTGTGTCCGTGTCCGCGAATCCCGCGTCCACCGCCGCGACCGACAGCCCGTCCGGCTCCGGTTTCCGCATACCCAAGGTCCCGTTCTGGGCCCAGATCGTCGCCGGTCTCGTCCTCGGTGTCGTCCTCGGGTGGCTCGCCCGTACCTACGACATCAACTGGCTCTACACCACGCTCGACAAGGTCGGCCACATCTTCGTCCAGCTGCTGAAGCTGGCTGTCGCGCCGCTCGTCTTCTTCGCGATCCTGGTGTCGATCACCAACCTGCGCAAGGTCAACAACGCCGCCCGGCTGGCCACCCGCACCCTGCTCTGGTTCATGATCACCTCGCTGATCGCGGTCGCCATCGGCCTCGCGATCGGTCTGATCACCAACCCGGGTTCCGGCACCGGCCTCACGCCGAAGGACGGCAAGCTGCCGGAGCACGCGGGCTCCTGGCTGGACTTCCTCACCGGCATCATCCCGGACAATGTGATCACCCCGTTCACCGAGCTGAACGTGCTCCAGATCGTCTTCATGGCCGCCGTCGCCGGTATCGCCGCGCTGCAGCTCGGCGAGAAGGCCCAGCCGATCCTCACCCTCAGCGAGTCCGTCCTGGAGCTCCTCCAGAAGGCCCTGTGGTGGGTCATCCGCCTCGCCCCCATCGGCACCATCGGCCTCATCGGCTACGCGATCGCCGACTACGGCTGGGATCTGATCGGCAAGTACGCGACGTTCACCGCCGACATCTACATCGGCTGCGCCCTGGTGCTGTTCGGTGTGTACCCGCTCCTGCTCGCCACCGTCGCCAAGCTCAGCCCGCTGCAGTTCTTCAAGGGCGCCTGGCCGGCGATCCAGCTGGCCTTCGTCTCCCGCTCCTCGGTCGGCACGATGCCGGTCACCCAGAAGGTCACCGAGCGCCTCGGCGTCCCCAAGGAGTACGCCTCCTTCTCGGTCCCGTTCGGCGCCACCACCAAGATGGACGGCTGCGCCGCGATCTACCCGGCGCTGGCGGCGATCTTCATCGCGCAGATCTTCGACGTCCAGCTGGGTGTCGGCGACTACGTCCTGATCGCGTTCGTCTCGGTGATCGGTTCCGCCGCCACCGCCGGTCTCACCGGTGCGACGGTCATGCTGACCCTCACGCTGTCGACGCTGGGCCTTCCGCTGGAGGGCGTGGGTCTGCTCATGGCCATCGACCCGATCCTGGACATGATGCGTACGGCAACCAACGTTGCGGGCCAAGCGCTGGTCCCGGTGATCGTCTCGGCCCGCGAGAAGATCCTCGACCACGACGCCTACAACTCGGCCTCCTCGTCCCCGGTCGACGACGAGGTGCGCGACACGGAGCCGGTGAGCGTGCCGGTCGCCGCGTAACGACCGTCGCTTGCGCCGAGCGCCCCCGGTCCGTCGACGGACGGACCGGGGGCGCTCGGCGTTGCGCGGGCTCCGGCGGGCTCCGGCGGTCACTGAGAGGTGCGGCAGTTCGGGGTAGCCGTCGGCCGGTGCCGACGTGCGGTCCTCCGGGCGGTCAGCGCACCGCGGGGCGTGTGCGGCGCGCGGTGTGTACGGGCCCCTGCGCTGCGGTGAGCCAGAACAGGGCGGCGCACAGGAAGGCCGCTGCCGCGAAGACCAGCGACTGTGTGACGGAGTCGTCCCGCGCGCCGGCGACGAGCGCGCCTGCCGCTGACAGTGCGAGGGCGGTCGTCGGCAGCGCACGAGGGTGCCGCGTGATGCCCGGTGCGGCGGCGGATGGCAGCAACCGGGTTGCGAGGCCGTAGCAGGCGCAGGCCAGCAGGGTGGAGCCCAGCACGTCGCTGGGCCGGTGGTGGTAGGTGGCCTGGACGGCGCCGGCGGTGACGGCGAGCCACAGCATGCCGGCCGCGACGACGTAGGGGCGGATGCGGGGGGAGGCGACGAGGGCGGCGGCGAGGGTCAGCGCGGCGGGGACGGCCACGTGTCCACTGGGGAAGCTCCGCTCGACGAGGTAGACGGGCGCGTTCACCAGATCGGGCCGGGGCAGGATCATCACGGCGAGTTCCTTGCTCCCGACCGTGACCAAGACGATCCCGATCGCCGCGCACCCTCGCCACCAGCACCTCCGCACCAGAGTGACGGCCGCGATGACCCCGATGCCCACGAGCAGGGTCGGCATGGCGGTCTGTTCCAGGGGCGGCAGGGCCGACGACCGGTAGGCCGCCCCCGACCAGTCGTAGATCCATGCCTGTTTGGCATCGTCCCCGCTGAGCAGGGAGTTCTCCGCCCGTTGCCCGAACGGTGTGCAGACAGCGATCAGATAGACCGCCAGGAATCCCAGGAGGCACAGCGGAGCCGAGACCCGTAGCCGTACCGTTCGCGCAGGGCCGGGTTCGATCCCGGTTCCCGGGACCTGGCCGGGGTTCGGGTGCGTGGGCAGGGTCGAGGGATCTCGCTGAGTCATCGTTCTTCTTTGCCTTCGTGGGGGAGCAGTGCGCTCACGCGCCGCTTCGGGTGCGAGGTCGGCCGACGGGCCCGGCCGGCCGGGGACCTGCTCCTATTCGAGGAGCGCCCGCTCCTGTCGGCGCTGGGCGGTGATCGCCAGGGCCGGGAGGGGCGCGATCAGGAGGAGGAGCACGATCAGGCTCGGCAGGGAGTTCATGAACCAGTTCGGCTGGATGACGATCGCCTGTGTGCGGATGAACGCGACCGCCGCGACGGGGATCAGCCACCGGTAGTCCCCGGTGGCGGCCGTCGCCGCCCATGCGGCGATCAGCGCGGCGACTTCGAGGGCGAACAGGCCGCGTTGGAAGGCCGGACTGATGGAGGTGATGTGCAGGCCCCCGGCCACGGACAAGGCGAGCGCGACGGGGACCAGCCGGCGGTACGAGTGGCGCCGCAGCCGGCCGGGACGGCAGACGGCCAGCACGATGCACGCGGTGAACAATGTCCCCGACAGCACCAGGTCACGGGCCGTCACCGGGGCGCCCAGCCCGTAGTAACCCAGGCCCGCCTTGCCCTCGTTGCCGAAGAGCGTCGTGGAACTGCCGGGCGCGGCACCCATGTAGATCATCGCCGCTGCGGCCGGCAGGGCGATCCACGGCCTACCGCGCAGCAGGGCGATCAGGCAGACCAGCGGAAGCAGCCCGTAGGGCAGGAGCCGTGTCTGCGTGCCGGGCCCTTGTGCCCACGGGTACCAGCCCGAGAAGTGGAAGGCGATGGCATGCCGGCCGGGATCGATGTGCAGTGCCCAGTGCCACACATCCTGCAGGTACGGCACCAGCGCCAGCGCGGCGAGGGCAAGGGCGGCCAGATGGATGCCGTCCAGCCACCACGGCCGGGCCGTGTCGTCCACGACGGCACGGGCTCGGGCCTGCACCCCGGCACGTGCCAAGGCGACGACTTCCCGCGGCGGGGGCCAGGAGCGGCCGGGATACGCCTCGGCCAGGCAGGTCAGCAACTCCTCCCCCTGCCGGGAACGGTAGGGCTCGGGATAGGCCGCAAGCAGCAGACGGTTCATGCCGGGGCCACCCCGACATCCCGCGAGCGTCCGATGACGACGGCCGCCGCCTGCTGCATCCGCAGCGCCTCCCGGCCGAGGATCGCGGTGCCGTCCTCGGTGAGCCGGTAGTAGCGCCGTGCCCGCCCGTCCACGATCTCCTCGTGGTCGGAGACCACCAGCCCGGCCCGCTCCATCCGCTCCAGCGCGCCGTAGAGAGTGCCGACAGCGATCCGGAGCCGCCCGTCGGTGGCCTGCTCGGCGGCCTTGATGATGCCGTAGCCGTGCAACGGCCCATCCATGAGCGCGGCAAGGATGAAGTACTGCGGTTCCGTCAAGGACGGGTTCTGGCGCGTCATGCTTCGAGTATATATCGAGCAACGAGATATATCCGTCGGTGCCGCGGTCGTCGGCAGTGCCTCCGCACCCGGGCGGGCGTCGGATGTTCCTCGGGTCCCGAGCACCACGTGCGTGCGTGACGCGCCTCGTCCGGGCCGGATCAGTGCTCGAACAGGACCTCGGGGTTGTCCGGTGTCGGGCCGTCCAGGAGCGGCTGGGGCGTGCCCCGCAGATGCAGATCGAAGAAGGCCGCGACATAGTCCCGGGTGATCCGCATCGAGCGTTCGCCGGAGAGCGGTGTCTCCGGGTCGACGATGCCCAGCTGGTCCGCCAGTACGGGGACGTCGGTGAAGGTGAAGTGGCCGGAGCCGGTGACGGTCAGCCAGCGCTTCCAGCCGTCCAGCCGCGCCCAGCCCTCGTCCCAGCTCCCGTCCTCACCGCCGGGGCGGTGGAAGGAGGCGGTGCCCAGCATCAGGAACGGTCTGCCGTCGAGTCCGCCGGCGGGGACGGGGTCGAAGAAGGTGCCGTCCATGTCGACCCCGGCGCGCACGCGGTGATCGGCGGCCATCGTCGAGGCGGTGGCGTTGCCGCCGATGGAATGGCCGGCCATGCCGATCCGGTCCGGGTCGATCATGCGGGCGTGACGCCAGGCCGGGTGACGGCCGGTCAGCCGGTCCAGTACGAAGGAGAGGTCCTTGGCCCGCCCCGTGGCCACGGCCGCGATCCCCGTCGTCTCGGTCTGTTCGCAGGCGGCGCAGGTGAGCAGGCGCCCGCCGGGGAAGGTGGTGCCGGTGGACTCGTAGGCGTGGTCGACCGTCGCGACGACGTATCCGCGGCTGGCCAGGTCCTCGGCCAGGCCGGTCAGCGTTGTCCGCGGCGTGCCGAAGCCGGGGGAGAGCACCACCAGCGGGAACCGGCCGGGTGCCGGGCGGGCGGCCGTCCGCGCGTGGGTGAGCGTGGCGCTGACCGTGGTCGCGGGGACCACGTCCGCCAGGTCGCGGGACTCCAGCATCAGCCGGGCTTCGTCCGTGGTCATGTACGGCGCGGTCGTCGTGCCGCTGCCGGGCCGGGCCGGGTAGTGGACCGACACCATCAACTGCCGTGCGCCCGCGGTCGGGACCCAGGGATCCGGCCGGCTCCGGTCGGTCAGATGCAGGGTGTCCCGGCCCGTCGCGTACGGTCCGGTCGGCCGGGGGACTTCGAGGGACGGTCCGGTGACGGCGTGCGCCGCAGGGGCCGCATCGGGACGGGGCGCGGGGTCGGGGGCGGCTGACGCGGTCGTGGGCGAGGCGAGCAGGACGGCCAGGGATAACGCCGTGGCCGTGGCCCGGCTGCGAAGACTGATCATGGTGAGGACGCTACGGACCCGGCCGCGCCGGAACATCGCACCCAGGGGGGAACCGCCGTCCGACCACGGGGTGACCCCGGGTCCCGGGATCACCCCGTGGTGGTACAGGGCGATCCCGGGAGCCGGGGGACATGGCTTCCGGGTGGAGCTGCGACCGGCCGCTCGGTGGCCGCGGAAACCCTCTCCGTACGACGGGCGTGGGGCCCGCGCCGTACTCTTGCCGAGGAGCGGGGCAGCGGGGGCGGGAGGAAGTCGGACGTGGGTGCTGTGAAGAGCAAACGGATGCCGCGTGCCGTGCGCGAGCAGCAGATGATGGACGCCGCAGTACGGACGTTCGGGCAGCGCGGATACCGGGCCGCCTCGATGGACGAGATCGCGGAGTTGGCCGGGGTGTCCAAGCCGCTGGTCTATCTGTATCTGAATTCCAAGGAGGAGCTCTTCACCGCGTGCATCCGGCGCGAGGCGAAAGCGCTGGTCGCAGCGGTCCGGTCGGGGGTGGAGCCGGAGCTTCCGGCGGATCGGCAACTGTGGGCGGGGCTGCGGGCGTTCTTCACGCACACCGCGGAGAACCCGGACGGCTGGGCGGTACTGCACCGCCACGCGCGTACGCACGGGGAGCCGTTCGTCACCGAGGTCATGGTGATGCGCGACGAGATCGTTGCGTTCGTGACGGGTCTGATCGGTGCGGCGGCCCGTGAGGCCCACCAGGATCCGGCACTGCCGGACCGCGATGTGGCGGGTCTGGCGCAGGCCCTCGTGGGGGCCGCGGAGTCGCTTGCCGGCTGGGCCAACGACACCCCGGGCGTCTCGGCGAAGGAAGCCGCGGCCACCCTGATGAACTTTGCCTGGGCGGGCCTCGGAAACCTCATGCAGGGGCGCCCGTGGCTGCCGCCGAACCGGCCCGCCGATCAGAGCTGAGGGCTGTTCCGTACCCCCTGGCGGGCGCACGACGACAGCTACGACGCAGGAGGGGCACCAGGACCTCTCGTTCGCATCATGCCGGGCCGATCCGAACGAAAGACGCAGGAGCAGGGGCCGGTCAGCAGTCCGCTCCTTCACCGTCCCGCGTCGTCGACCCCGTGAGGTGGATCCGGCTGCCGCTGCGGAGCCGGAAGCCGGAGCCCGATGCGTCCGCCGCGTACGTCACCGTCGCCGGGAGCAGGACCGGTGCCTTGAAGTCGGCACGCACGGAACGGATCCGGCCCGGGTCGTCGGCCTCGGCCAGGCAGCGGGCGACCGTCCACATGCCGTGCGCGACGGTCCTCGGGAAGCCGAACATCCGGGCCGTCAGCGGGTACAGATGGATGGGGTTCCGGTCACCGGACACCGCACCGTAGCGGCGTCCCAGATCGCCGGGGAGCCGCCATTCGGCTACGGCGGGGAGCTCGGTGGCAGGGGCTGCGCCGACAACGGGGGCAAAGGTGGTCGTGGTCGGACGGCGGGACAGATAGCCGCTGCGCGACTCCCAGACCAGCTCACCGCCCGAACGGGCCTCCGTCACCATCGTGACCTCGGTGCCGCGTCGGTGCGGCATCAATGCGTCTGCGTACACGGTCAGTTCGAGCGGATCCGTGACGGGTGCCGCCCGGTGCCGGATGATCTCGATCCAGGTGTGGACCAGCCCGACGACCGGCAGCGGGAACCTCCGGGCGGTCATCAGGCGCATCGCGAGCGGGAAGCCCAGCACATGCGGGTAGGTGAGCGGCGGCGGACCCGACTCGGGGAAGCCGCAGATCCGGTTGTACGAGGCGAGGGCGGCGGGGGCGACGCGGACGTTTCCGGCCGTCAGCCGGTCGGCGGTGAGCGTGGCACCGGACCGGCCGGCGCGCTTGAACGGGGACGTGAGAGCGCCCCGTACGAGTGATGCGGTCAGGGTCCGGGAAGGGGTGGCAGCCGTCATCGGACGTCACGCCCCCAGCAGGCTCTGGCCGCAGACCCGGACGATCTGGCCGTTGACGGCCGTCGAAGCGGGCTGGGCGAACCAGGCGGTCGTCTCGGCGACGTCGACCGGAAGGCCGCCCTGCGAGAGGGAGTTCATCCGGCGGCCCGCCTCCCGGATGAGGAGGGGGACGGCCGCGGTCATCCTCGTCTCGATGAAGCCGGGGGCCACCGCGTTGAGCGTGACGCCGTGGTCGGCGGCGGCGCGCGGAGCCAGCGAACGGACCAGGCCGATGATGCCCGCCTTGCCGGCCGCGTAGTTCGTCTGCCCGTTGTTGCCCGCGATGCCGGCGATGGACGCGGTGGCGACGATCCGGCCGCCGCGATGGACGGTGCCGGCCTGGAGCAGGGCGTCCGTGGTGCGCAGCACGCTGTCCAGATTGACGTCGACGACCGAGGCCCAGCGGTCGGCCGGCATGTTGGCGAGCCGGCGGTCGCGGGTGATGCCCGCGTTGTGGACGAGGACGTCGAGACCGCCCGGCACCGCCGCGGCGATCCGCTCCGCGGCGTCGTCCGCCGTGATGTCCAGCGGCAGGGCCGCGGCACCGAGCCGGTCCGCGGTGCGGGCCAGTTCGTCCTTCGCCTGCGGGACGTCGAGGCAGACGACCCGGGCGCCGTCCCGTGCCAGCACGGAGGCCACCGAGGCGCCGATGCCGCGCGCGGCGCCGGTGACCAGCGCGGTGCGCCCGGCGAGCGGGGCCTCCCAGTCGGCCACGGGGTCGGGGGCGGCCGAGGTCAGCTCGATCACCTGACCACTGACGTACGCGGACCGGGGGAGAGCAGGAAGCGGAGGGTGGACCCGGCCGAGGCGAGGGCATCGGGTACGACACGGAGCAGTTGTACGGTGGCGCCCCTGCCGATCTCCTTGCCCAGCGAGCGTACGAACCCTTCGAGGGCCTGCTGGGCGGCGGCGTGGTGATGGTCGTCGGCCGACGGCCGCACCCCCACCACCACGACGCGCCCGCCCGGTGCCAGCGAACGGATCACCGGATGCAGGGCGGCGTGGACGTCGGCGAGTGCGCGGGGTGTGCCGACGGCCGTCGCGTCCACCACCATCCCCGCTGGGCGTTCGGCGTGCGCGGTGACGTCGAGCCCGGTCGCCGTGAGAAGTGCGCCGAGTTCCTCCGTGACGGCGGACTCCCCGGCGGTGAGGTGCAGCAACGGCCCGTCCAGCGACGGGGTCCCCGGCGACCAGCGGCGCAACGGGACGGGCTGCGGAAGGCCGAGCCGCCGGGTCAGAAAACGGCCGGGTGCTGTGCCGGTGAAGTACAGATAGCGGTCGGCCATTGTCCGGACTCCCTGCTCGGTCGTAGATTTACTCCAGAGTAAGGTTACTCAAGAGTCAGGAGTTGGTCGAGATGATCCCCCTCGCACTCCCGCAGCCCCGCAGGGTCGCGGTCATCGGCGGCAGTCGCATCCCGTTCGCGCGCGCCGACGGCCCGTACGCACAGGTCTCCAACCAGGAGTTGCTCACCGCCGCGCTGGGCGGTCTGGTCGAGCGGTTCGGGCTCCAGGGGCAGCGGGTCGGCGAGTTCGTCGCGGGAGCCGTCCTCAAGCACAGCCGCGACTTCAACCTGGCCCGCGAGACCGTGCTCGGCTCGGAGCTCGACCCGCGCACCCCCGCGTACGACATCCAACAGGCCTGCGGCACCGGCCTCCAGGCCGTCATCACCGCCGCCGACAAGATCATGCTCGGTGCGGTCGACTCGGCGATCGCGGGCGGTACGGACACCGCGAGCGACGCGCCCCTCGGCGTCAACGACGAGCTGCGCACCCTGCTGCTCTCCGCCCGTCGGGCCACGTCGACAGGTGCCCGGCTCAAGGCACTCGCCGGGATACGCCCCCGGCATCTCGTCCCGGACATCCCGCGCAACGCCGAACCGCGCACCGGCCTCTCGATGGGCGAGCACGCGGCGATCACCGCCCGCCGCTGGGGCATCGCCCGCGAGGACCAGGACCTCCTCGCGGCCACCAGCCATCAACGGCTCGCGGCCGCGTACGAGCGGGGCTTCCTGGACGACCTCGTCGTCCCGTTCCGGGGCCTGACCCGCGATCAGAACCTGCGTCCCGGCTCCACGGTGGAGAAACTCGCCACGCTGAAGCCGGTGTTCGGCACCGACCACCCCGACGCGACGATGACCGCGGGCAACTCCACCCCGCTCACGGACGGCGCCGCGACCGTACTGCTCGCGAGCGAGGACTGGGCTCGCGCCCACGGCCTGGAGCCGCTGGCCCACCTCTCGTTGTACGAGACCGCGGCCGTCGATCACGTGGGCGGCGAGGACGGCCTCCTGATGGCCCCCGCGTACGCCGTACCGCGCATGCTGGAGCGCGCCGGGCTCACCATCGAGGACTTCGACCTGTTCGAGATCCACGAGGCCTTCGCCTCCCAGGTGCTGGCCACCCTCGCGGCCTGGGAGAAACAGGGCCTGGCCCCCGTCGACCGGGCGAAGCTCAACGTCGCCGGCTCCTCACTGGCCACCGGCCATCCGTTCGCCGCGACGGGCGCACGAATCGTCGCCACCCTGGCCGAACTCCTCGCCGAGCGCGAGGGGCCGGGCCGGGGCCTGATCTCCATCTGCGCAGCCGGCGGCCAGGGCGTCACCGCCATCCTCGAACGCGTGTGACACCCCGGAAAACCGACACGAGCCACCGGACGAAACGGCCGCCGGACGGACCCGGCAAAGCCGCCCGACCCCACGTTCAGGAGCCGCACATGTCCACGCCACCCACTTCCGACGCCGTCCCCGCCCTCGTCGAGCCGGCCAAGGTCAGATCCGCGGACGGCTCGGTGCGACAGGTCTCCGTACCCCCCTTCGCGCCCCCCGTCCGCCGCGGCTCACTCGCCGAGATCCCGTTCGACAACGCCCGGGAAGCCCCGTCCGACGCCGTGCTCAGCCGGAAGCGGCCGGACGGCAGCTGGCAGGACGTGACGGCCGCCGAGTTCGCCGACGAAGTGCTCGCCGTCGCCAAGGGCCTCGTCGCGGAGGGGCTCGGCGCCGGGGACCGGATCGCGATCATGGCCCGGACGACCTACGAATGGACGCTGCTCGACTTCGCGGCCTGGGCCGCCGGACTCGTCACCGTCCCCATCTACCCGACCTCCTCCGCCTTCCAGGCCCGCTGGATCCTCCAGGACTCCGGCGCCGTCGCGTGCGCCGTCGAGACCGCGGACCAGGGCCGGCTGATCAGTCAGGAACGCAAGCAGCTCGGCGCCCTCGCCCATCTGTGGCAGTTCGACACGGGCGCGCTCGGCCGGCTGAAGAAGCTCGGCCGGGACGTCCCCGACGAAGCGGTCACCGCCCGTCGCGCCACACTGGAACCTCAGACCCCGGCCACCCTCATCTACACCTCGGGCACCACGGGCCGCCCCAAGGGCTGCGTCCTCACCCACGGCAACTTCTTCGCCGAGGTCGACAACGCGATCGAGCTCCTCCACCCGGTCTTCAAGTCGGTCAGCGAATACCCGGCGTCGACGCTCCTCTTCCTCCCCCTCTCCCATGTCTTCGGGCGCATGGTCGCGATCGGCTGTCTGCGGGCCAGGGTCCGTCTCGGCCACGCCCCGTCCATCCGGACCGAGGACCTCCTCGCCGATCTGGCCGGGTTCCGGCCGTCGTTCCTGCTGGCCATCCCGTACGTGCTGGAGAAGGTCTACAACACCGGCCGCGCCACGGCCGAGAAGATGGGCCGCGCCTCGTCGTTCGACCGTGCCGCGCGGATCGCCCAGCGGTACGGCCGGGCCGTCGAGGCCGCCGAGCACGGCACGGGCCCCGGACCCGGGCCGGTCCTGAGGGCGGCCCGCGCGCTCTACGACCCCCTGGTCTACCGCAGGATCCGGGCCGCACTCGGCGGACACGTCCGGTACGCGATCTGCGGCGGCTCCCCGCTGGGCAGCCGGCTCGCCTCGTTCTACGCGGGCGCGGGCATCGAGATCTTCGAGGGCTACGGCCTGACGGAGACCACCGCGGCCGCCACCGTCACCCCACCGCTCAAACCGCGCCTCGGCACCGTCGGCTGGCCGCTGCCCGGCACCGCCGTGCGGATCGCGGACGACGGCGAGGTGCTGCTCAGCGGCGGCCAGGTGTTCCAGGGCTACTGGGACGCCGAACGCGGCGAGGCCGTACCGGTGCCGGACGGCGGCTGGTTCGCCACCGGTGACCTCGGCGCCCTCGACGAGGACGGCTACCTCACGATCACCGGCCGCAAGAAGGACATCATCATCACCTCCGGCGGCAAGAACGTCGCCCCGGCCCCCCTGGAGGACTGGCTGCGTGCCCACCCCCTGATCAGCCAGTGCATGGTGGTCGGCGACAACCGCTCGTTCATCGCCGCCCTGATCACCCTGGAGCCGGACGGACTCGCCCACTGGCGGCGGATGACGAAGAAGCAGGACGTGCCGATCCGGGATCTCGTCGTCGACGACGAACTGCGCGCGGCACTGCAACGCGCGGTCGACGAGGCCAACCGGCTGGTCTCCCGCGCCGAGTCGATCCGCAGGTTCACCGTGCTTCCGGTGGACTTCACCGAGGAGGGCGGGCATCTGACGCCGTCGCTGAAGCTGAAGCGCGACGTGATCGCGCGGGACTTCGACGCGGAGATCGACGCGCTGTACCGGAAGTGACCGCGGTCTCGGCACGGCGTCGCCGAGACCGGTCCTTCGGTCCTCCGGTCCTTCGGTCCTCCGGTCCTTCGGTCCCCAGGTCCTGCCGTTCGGATCAGGCCGGGCTCGCGTGTTCCGGTCCCCGATCCGGTCTGATCCGAACGAAGGGCCCCGGCGGGGATTCCGCCCGGCAGTCCCGCGCGTGTGTCACGCGATCTTCGTGCGGGCGAAAGTGGCGGGCGTCGACCGGCGGGAGAGTTCGGCGACACGGTCGGCCGCGAATTTGCGGTTCATGAGGGTCTGATCGCGATGGGCGGTCGGAAGGTCGGGCAGGGTGAGGAGACGGTCGCAGGAGGCCAGCGAGCCGCGCGGGTCGCCGGTCCAGTACGCGGTGATGGAGTGCTCGAAGAGCAGGCCCCAGCTGTAGACCCAGGGCTCCATGAACAGCCAGTCCTCGGGGGCGGGGCGGCCCAGGCCGGCGGTGGCGACGGCGTGAGCCGCCTGATATCGGCCCATCTTCCTCAGCCGGGAGGCCAGTTCGTAGCAGGCCTCCAGCCGTTGTGGCCGGTTCTCCCACGCACGGGTGAGAGCGTCCATCGCGTCCGGCCAGTCACCGTGGTCGGCCTTGAGCACACCCACCTGCAGCAGGGCGTAGTACACCTCCTCGTCCCACCCGCCCATGCCGGCCCGGCGCTCGTAGGTCGCGATCGCTTCTCGGGTCTCGCCCATGTCACGCAGCGTCTGTGCGAGGTAGAAGACCGTGCGGGGATTGTCCGGGTCGCGCTTGAGGTCCTCGCGCAGCAGGCGGACGTCCCGGGTGAACTTGTCCCCGCGCGAGCCGCCGTCGGCGAAGTGCTCGATGCTGAGCGCCGAGAGATTGGCGACGATGTGCTGCTGATCGGCGGTCAGGTACTCGTGGGTCGCGCCCTCGTAGCGCCACGGGAGGTCGCCTCTGACCAGCCTGGGGATGCGGTACTCGAGGGGGCCGAGATGGCGCACCATGTAGGAGTCGGCGCTCAGTTCGGACAGTTCGGACAGCGGGCCGTCCCGTCGGACGGCCATGTCGGCGTCGACGAGCAGGAGATAGTCGGCCTTGCCGCGTGCGCGCTGGATGTTGAGGGTCCGGTTGTGGCCGAAGTTGGTCCATGGGTCCTCGTGGAGTTCCCCTGGAATCCCCTCCATCGTGGCGCGGATCAGTTCCTGTGTTCCGTCACTTGAGCCGGTGTCGGAGATGACCCATGTGTCCACCAGGTCGAGCAGCGAGTTCAGGCATCGCTCGATGACCTTCGCCTCGTCCTTGACGATCATGCACAGGCAGATCGACGGCTTTCCGTGCAGGGCGGGTGACCGTTCTTCAGTGGAACGGTCGATCAGATTTGTCATATGCATTTCCCGATCTGGCTTCGATGGAGTAGCACTCCACGGGGAATTGGCACGGTGCGGGATCAGCCGATCCGGTCACCGCGGAGAGCGACGCTAGTGCGCCGGAATCCGGTGGCCGCGACGCGACACGGTGTTCCCGGAGTGGCCTGTCCGGAATGCTCAACGGATCAACCGGTCATTTCCCGGGGGCAGATGGCCGAATGATTTCTCCTCCGCACAGGGGGCTGTCTGCACCCGGTCGGTAGATCAACGGCGTGGCGCATATGCCGTTCCTATGTTGCGCCTGTCACAGTCGCGGCTCCGATCCACGTAGATCCGCTAAGGAATCCGAGATGCACAAATCGAGAAGCTGGGACATCCTGTCCCGTTCGACCCTGGGTGCCATGTCGCTGGGACTGACCCTGGCTCTGTGCCCCATGGACGTCGCTCACGGTGCGCCAGGTCCCACGTACACGCAGGCGGTCAACCGAGCGATGGCCGCCCGGGTGGCGGCCAGTGTGTCCGGGACGGTGATCTCCCAGATCTCTCAGAACATCCGCAGCGGTCCCGACACCCAGTCGGCGATCGTGGGCAGCGTGCCGTCCGGCGGCACGGTGTCCATCGCCTGCCAGGTGGAAGGCGAGTTCGTCGGCGGGAACCCGCTGTGGTACCTGCTGTCCAACGGCAGCGGCTGGATGAGCGCCCGCTACATCGTCGCCCATGGCAGCGTGCCGTTCTGTGAAGGCGGTGTGGGTTCCACCGGTCCGACCGGACCTACGGGTCCCATGGGTCCGACCGGTCCGACCGGTGCTCACGGTTCGACCGGTCCTACGGGGCCGACGGGTGCGACGGGTCTCACCGGTGCCACGGGTCCGGCTGGTGCCAACGGTGCGAACGGTGCCACGGGCGCCACTGGTCCGACGGGTGCGACGGGTCTGCAGGGCGCGACCGGTGCCACGGGTCCCACGGGTCCGACCGGTGCTCACGGGTCGACGGGGCCGACAGGTCCGACGGGTGCGACAGGTGCGACGGGTCTCACCGGTGCCACGGGTCCGGCCGGTCCGACGGGTGCGAACGGTGCTACGGGCGCCACCGGTCCGACGGGTGCGACGGGTCTGCAGGGCGCGACCGGTGCCACGGGTCCGGCTGGTGCCAACGGCGCGAACGGCGGCACGGGCGCCACCGGTCCGACGGGTCCTGCCGGTCCGACGGGTGCGACGGGTCTGCAGGGTGCGACCGGTGCCACGGGCGCGTCGGGTGCTGTTGGCGCTCACGGTGCGACCGGTGCGACCGGTCCGACGGGTGCGACGGGTCTGCAGGGCGCGACCGGTGCCACCGGCGCGGCGGGCGCCGACGGCGCCACGGGTCCGACGGGTCCGACGGGTGCCACGGGTGCGGCTGGTACCAATGGTGTTGATGGTGCTACGGGTCCGACGGGTCCGACGGGTGCCACGGGTGCGGCTGGTACCAATGGTGCTGATGGTGCTACGGGTCCTGCCGGCCCGACGGGTGCCACGGGTGCGGCTGGTACCAACGGTGCCGACGGCGCTACGGGTCCGACCGGTCCGACGGGTGCCACGGGTGCGGCTGGTACCAACGGTGCCGACGGCGCTACGGGTCCTGCCGGCCCGACGGGTGCCACGGGTGAGCCCGGTACCAACGGTGCTGATGGCGCTACGGGTCCGACGGGTCCGACGGGTGCCACGGGTGCGGCTGGTACCAATGGTGTTGATGGCGCTACGGGTCCGACGGGTCCGACGGGTGCCACGGGTGCGGCTGGTACCAATGGTGCTGATGGTGCTACGGGTCCTGCCGGCCCGACGGGTGCCACGG
>NZ_JBIVON010000006.1:152704-383151 GCF_044754145.1 Streptomyces sp. NPDC093149 | reverse complement strand
CCTACGGGTGCCACGGGTGAGCCCGGTACCAACGGTGCTGATGGCGCTACGGGTCCGACGGGTCCGACGGGTGCCACGGGTGCGGCTGGTACCAATGGTGCTGATGGCGCTACGGGTCCGACGGGTCCGACGGGTGCCACGGGTGAGCCTGGTACCAATGGTGCTGATGGCGCTACCGGTCCGACGGGTCCGACCGGTCCGACGGGTGCGACGGGTGCCGCCGGTACCAACGGTGCCGATGGTGCTACGGGTCCGACGGGTGCCACGGGTGAGCCCGGTACCAACGGTGCTGATGGTGCGACGGGTCCGACGGGTCCGACGGGTGCCACGGGTGCGGCTGGTACCAATGGTGCTGATGGTGCTACAGGTCCGACCGGTCCGACGGGTGCCACGGGTGCGGCTGGTACCAATGGTGCTGATGGTGCGACGGGTCCGACTGGCCCGACGGGTCCGACGGGTGCGGCTGGTACCAATGGTGCTGACGGTGCTACGGGTCCGACTGGCCCGACGGGTGCCACCGGTCCGACGGGGCCTGTTGGCCCGTCCCAGACCGCCACCAGTGCCGCCACGCTCGTGCCCGCCGGAGGCAGCGTTCAGGACGTCACGGCGACATGCCCTGCCGGAACCGTGTTGACCGGCGGAGGCGCCGTGAGCCAGTTGCAGAACCCGGACATCATCTGGACCGGGAGCGCTCCGGACACCTCCACCAACACCTGGCACGTCTCGGCATACAACAACGGCGCCACCCCGCAGACCGTCCAGTCGTACGCGGTCTGCATCCCCTCCTCCGGCGCGTGAAGTGACCAGTCCCAAGGGGAACGAACA
This sequence comes from Streptomyces sp. NPDC093149, assembly GCF_044754145.1. Taxonomy (NCBI): domain Bacteria; kingdom Bacillati; phylum Actinomycetota; class Actinomycetes; order Kitasatosporales; family Streptomycetaceae; genus Streptomyces; species Streptomyces sp. NPDC093149. Next base: position 382,326 of record NZ_JBIVON010000006.1, on the reverse strand, counting down.
GGGATCCGTCTAGGGTCCGGACAAGTCCCCCGCAGTCGCTGCCGCAGCAGATGAAGCCCTTCTGCTGCGGCAGCTTCCTGTTCCTTTCGGTACATCGCACAGCCCCGAGTTCTCCCGACCCGGTGCGACCGCTCCGGCGCGCGCCGACCGCACTCCGGCGAACGTCTGCGAAGGGATCGGCTCGCGTCCTCGGGGGCGGACTCCCGACGCCGGGGGAGGCAAGCGGCGTTCGCGCGCTGGTGGCGCCGTGCGAGGGTGGGCCCGGGAGGGGGGTGGGTCATGGACGAGCCGCGAGACGGGGGCACGGACCCCGACGGACGTTTTGTGCTGCATCGGTTCAACGGCGACGAGGTGTACCGCTTCAGATCGGCGGAGATGTGGTCGGGCCGCGCGAGCGACGACGGTCCGGACGTGGACGCGGTGCTCTGGTTCGAGCTCGCGGCCGATGACGACGCCATCCAGCGGTGCGAGGACACGGCGGATGCGGGCATGGCGCCGACCGCGGAAGTCGGCATCGGGCTGGCGGCGGCCGAAGCGGACGCCGACCGGCTGGTCGGGCGCACGTTCGTGATGCCGGGTGCGGCGGACGGCGAGGACTCGTGCATGGCGCTGCTCTATTACTACGAGCACGCGCCGCTGCGGGACAACCGGATCACGGTGCTCTCGCGCCACGGCGACCGCTTCCGACTGCATTGGACGGCGGTCTGCGAGGACGTGAACTTCTACGACGGGAGCAAGCCCCCGACCCGGGTGGAGATCGACGGCGAGTTCCTGTTCCGGGACGCCCGCACCTGAGAGCCTGTCGGGTGACCTCCGACCGGGCGGCCACGCCCCGGTCGCGCGGGTGCGCGGCTTGCGTCGCGCTCCGGAACGCCCCTGCCATGGACAGTGCGGTGTCGCCGACAAGGTTCGGCGCGGCGGTCAGGGACTTGCTGCCGTCGGGCGTGCGGTGTTTCTGATGAGGGAAACGCTACGTTGCATTCAATGACGAGGCAATGTTCCCGTTGCGTACATCAATCATCGTCCCAGGTGGGATTGAGACCATCATTGCAATTGTTCTGAGTTCAATGCAACAAGCTGAAACCTGTTCGGTGCAATTGATCGGCGGTGAACGCTATGGTGAGAACGCCACGGACATGAAGGAGGCCGCGATGCCAGGAGGCAGACTCACCCAGCAGGAACGTCAGCAGATCGCGCTCGGACTGGCCGACGGCCTCGCCTACGCGGAGATCGCCCGACGCCTCGACCGCCCGACCTCGACGATCACGCGCGAGGTGATGCGCAACGGCGGCCCCACCACCTACCGCGCCGACCTCGCCCACCGCGCCACCGAACGCCGCGCCCACCGCCGCAGAAAGGCCGCGCCCAGGGATCCCGGCTCGCCCGCGCAGGCCCATGGGCGCGATGCCGAAGCCGTGCGCGAGTACGAGGAGACGTTCACCACCGTCTTCATGCAATCGGGTCTGCCCAAGATGACGGCCCGGGTGCTGGCCGGTCTCTACACCACCGACGCCGGCAGCCTCACCGCCTCCGAACTCGCCGGGCGTCTCCAGGTCAGCCCGGCATCGGTCTCCAAAGCGGTCACGTTCCTCGAAGGCCAGGGCCTCATCCGCCGGGAGCGCGACGAACGCCGCCGCGAACGCTACGTCGTCGACGACGACGTCATGTACCAATCCACGATGGCCGGCGCCCGATCCACCGCCCACCTCGGTGAGATCGCCCGGCAGGGCGTGAGCGTCCTCGGCCCCGGCACCCCGGCCGCCGCCCGCCTGGAGAACATCGCCCGCTTCGTCGACTTCGTCTCCGAGAGCATCGCCCGCGCCGCGGACCAGGCCCGTGAAGTCCTCCACACGAAACCCGGAACGACCTCGGACAGCGCTGACTGAGCCGCCTGCGGATCGCGGGCCGACGGTCCCGGCGGTCGGCCGGGCCGGATGCCGGGGGCGGTGTCCGGAGGTGTCGCGCACCACCGGGGCGGCCGACGGCGCGGTGTTCGGCGTGGTGGCGGTCGTCCCGGTGGCGGTGGCCGCCCGGGTGTGCGCCGGACGCCGCACCGGATCGCCCTCGCCCCCGCCTCTTGTCTGATGTGACGTCAGGTACGACGATGGCCCCCGCGCCGTCAGGTGACGATGCGTCAGATTCCTTCGGGAAGGAGGCCGTTCGGTGCCGATACTGCCCACCGGGCCGCTGTCGTACGGGATGCAGCTCCCGATCCAGTCGCAGAGCACCATCTACGCGGAGGGGTGGGAGGCCGCGGCCACCCCCGCCGACCTCGCCGAGATCGCCCGCACCGCAGACCGCTCCGGCTTCGCCTACCTGGCGAGCTGTGACCACGTCGCGATCCCGCGACGGCTGGCCGGGGTGATGAGCACCGTCTGGTACGACCCGGTCGCCACCCTGGCCTTTCTCGCGGGGATCACCGAGCGGGTCCTGCTGATGAGCCATGTCGCCGTCGTCGGCCTGCGGCACCCGCTGGTCACCGCCAAGCAGTACGCCACACTCGACCACCTCTGCGGCGGCCGGCTGATCCTCGGGGTCGGGGCCGGGCACGTGCCCGAGGAGTTCGGGGCGCTCGGGGCGGACTTCGACGGGCGGGGCGGGGTCCTCGACGAGACCATCGACGCGCTGAAGGCGGCGCTGGGCCCCGAGGAGTACCCGGAGTTCGCGGGGGAGCGGTTCTCCTTCGCCGGTCTCGGGCAGCGGCCGCGTCCGGCCCAGGAACGGGTGCCCGTCTGGGTGGGGGGATCCTCGCCCGCCGCCGTGCGCCGGGCCGCGGTGCGGGGCGACGGCTGGCTGCCGCAGGGTGATCCGCGGGAGAAGCTGCCCGCGCAGATCGCGCGGCTGAGGGAGCTGCGCGAGGCGGCCGGGATCGAGGCCCCGATCGTCATCGGCGCGATCACCGAGCCGCTGTACATCGGCGAGCCGGAATGGTCCGTCGGGCGGCGCACCCTCAGCGGGAAGCCGGAGGCCGTCGCGGAGTCGCTGCGCGCGTACGGAGCCATGGGCGTCCATCAGATCCAGGTGCGGTTCCGCAGTCGGAGCCGTGGCGAACTGACCGACCAGATGGCGGCGTTCGCCGCCGAGGTCGCACCCCATCTCGACAGTTGAGGAGTCAGGACATGGGCAAGCTGGACGGACGGGTCGTACTGATCAGCGGCGCGGCGCGCGGACAGGGTGAGCAGGAGGCGCGGCTCTTCGCCTCGGAGGGCGCGCGCGTGGTGATCGCCGACGTGCTCGACGAGCAGGGGGAAGCGCTGGCCGAGGAGCTGGGGAAGGATGTGGCCCGGTTCGTGCGGCTGGACGTGAGCCGGGAGGAGGACTGGCGGTCCGCCGTCGCCGCGGCGAAGGACGCCTTCGGGAAGATCGACGGGCTGGTCAACAACGCGGGGATTCTCCGGTTCAACGAGCTGGTGGCCACGCCGCTGGAGGAGTTCCAGCAGGTGGTGCAGGTCAACCAGGTGGGCGCGTTCCTCGGGATCAAGAACGTCGCGCCGGAGATCGAGGCCGCCGGCGGCGGGACCATCGTCAACACCGCCTCGTACACGGGGCTGACGGGCATGGCGTTCGTGGGGGCGTACGCCGCCACCAAGCACGCGGTGCTCGGGCTGACCAAGGTGGCCGCGGTGGAGCTGGCCGCGAAGGGCATACGGGTCAACGCCCTGTGCCCCGGGGCCGTGGACACCGCGATGACCAATCCGGCGGCGCTGGACCCGGCCGCGGACCCGGAGGAGTCCAGGGCGGCGGTGGCCGAGCTGTACCGCAAGCTCGTACCGCTGGGGCGGATCGGGCAGCCGGAGGAGGTGGCCGCGCTGGCGCTCTTCCTGACCTCGGACGACTCCTCGTACATCACCGGGCAGCCGTTCGTCATCGACGGGGGATGGCTGGCCGGGGTCAGTCTGTTCTGAACGTTCCTGACGATGCGTCAGGTATTGACGGGTGCGGGTGCCGGTGGAACAGTCGGACGCATCACGATCTGACGATGTGTCAGAAAACGATTGAGGACGGTGAATCCCCTTGGAATTCGGGCTCTTTGTACAGGGGTACGTGCCCGCCGCACGGGCCAGGACCGACCCCGGGGCAGAGCACAAGGCGCTGATCGAGGAGACCGAGTACGTCATCCAGGCGGACAAGTCCGGCTTCAAGTACGCCTGGGCCTCCGAGCACCACTTCCTGGAGGAGTACTCGCATCTCTCCGCCAACGATGTGTACCTGGGCTACCTCGCGCACGCCACCGACCGCATCCACCTCGGATCCGGCATATTCAACCCGCTCGCCCCCGTCAACCACCCGGTGAAGGTGGCCGAGAAGGTCGCCATGCTCGACCACCTCTCCGAGGGCCGGTTCGAATTCGGCTCCGGGCGCGGGGCCGGCAGCCACGAGATCCTGGGCTTCATGCCGGGCATCACCGACATGAACCACACCAAGGAACTCTGGGAGGAGACCATCGCCGAGTTCCCCAAGATGTGGCTCCAGGACGAGTACGTCGGCTTCCAGGGCAAGCACTGGTCACTGCCGCCGCGCAAGATCCTGCCCAAGCCGTACGGGAAGTCGCACCCGGCGATGTGGTACGCGGCCGGTTCGCCGTCCTCGTACGCGATGGCGGGCAAGAAGGGGCTCGGCGTGCTGGGCTTCAGCGTGCAGAAGGTCTCCGACATGGAGTGGGTCGTCGAGTCGTACAAGACGGCCGTCAAGGAGGCCGAACCCGTCGGGGACTTCGTGAACGACAACGTCATGGTCACCTCCACGGCCATCTGCGCCGAGACGCACGCCAAGGCCGTCGAGATCGCGGTGGGCGGCGGGCTGAACTACCTGCAGTCGCTGCTGTTCCGCTACCACGACACGTTTCCCCGGCCGGAGGGCATCCCGGAGTGGCCCGAGCTGCTGCCGGAGTACTCCGAGGAGATCATCGAGCTCCTGATCGCCGAGGAGCTGATGATCTGCGGCGATCCGGACGAGGTGCTGCGGCAGTGCAAGCGGTGGGAACAGGCGGGGGCCGACCAGCTGAGCTTCGGGCTGCCGATCGGGATCAGCCGTGAGGACACGCTCAACTCGATCAAGCTGATCGGTGAGCACGTGATCCCGGAGATCGACACGGACCCGGTGCACCGGACCTCGCGGTTCCGGGGCGCGGCGGGCCGCGCGTAGGGCCCGTCCCGGGGCGACACGGGTGAGCAGGGGGTGCGGGTGCGGCGCAGCCGTGGGCCGGACGCGCCTGCGGCGGGCCCGCCCCGCCTCCTCCCGTGACCGGGGGCTCCGCCCCCGCGCTCCTCGATCGCCGCAGGGGCCGGAATGAGACCAGCGGCGTCTTCCCGGATCGCCGCTCCGTGCAGCCGGGGTGCGTACCGCGGCCGTGCGCACCCCGGCCGCACACCCCCGCCCTCGCGACGGGAAACACGTACTCGCGGGGCAGAACACGGAAGGGAACACCCGTCATGCTCGACCACCTCATCCGCGGCGCGACCGTCGTGGACGGCACAGGCGGACCCTCGTACCCCGCCGACGTCGGCCTGCGCGACGGCCGCATCGCCGTCATCGCCGAACCGGGCACGCTCACCGAGGAGGCCGTCACCACCGAGGACGCCACCGGCCTGGTCCTCGCGCCCGGCTTCGTCGACCCGCACACCCACTACGACGCCCAGCTCTTCTGGGACCCGTACGCCACCCCGTCCATGAACCACGGTGTCACCACCGTCGCCGGGGGCAACTGCGGATTCACCCTCGCCCCGCTCCATCCCGGACGCCCCGGCGACGCCGACTACACCCGCCGCATGATGGCGCGGGTGGAGGGCATGGCCCTCAAGGCCCTGGAGGAGGGCGTCGACTGGAGCTGGTCCAGCTTCCGCGAGTACCTCGACGCGCTCGAAGGGCGGATCGCCGTCAACGCCGGGTTCATGGTCGGCCACTGCGCCCTGCGCAGACACGTCATGGGCGCCGACGCGATCGGCGGACAGCCCACCCCCGAGCAGCTCGACGCGATGCTCGCCCTCCTCCACGACGCGATGGACGCCGGGGCCTGGGGACTGTCCACCACCCAGTCCGCCACCCACTCCGACGGGGACGGACGACCGGTCGCCTCCCGGCACGCGCTCCCCGAGGAACTCCTCGCGCTCTCCCGCGCCGTCGGCGAACACGAGGGCACCCAGCTCGAAGCGATCGTCGCGGGCTGCCTCGACCAGTTCTCCGACGAGGAGATCGAGCTCCTCGTCGACATGACCGCCACCGCCGGACGCCCGCTGAACTGGAACGTCCTCACCATCGACGCCGCCGTGCCCGAACGCGTGCCGCGCCAGCTCGTACCGAGCGAACGCGCCCGCCGGGCCGGCGGGCGGATCGTCGCGCTCACCATGCCGATCCTCACGCCCATGAACATGTCGCTGGGCACCTTCTGCGCCCTCAACCTGATCCCCGGCTGGGGCGACATCCTCGCCCTCCCCGTACCCGAACGCATCGAGCGGCTGCGCGACGCGGCCACCCGCGCCGAGATGCTCCGCCGCGCCGACAGCAAGGAGGCCGGTGTCTTCCGCCGCCTCGCCGACTTCGGCCGGTACGTCATCGGGGACACCTACACCGCGGCCAACGAAGGGCTCAGCGGCCGTGTCGTGGGCGACATCGCCACCGAACGCGGACAGGACCCCTTCCACTGCCTCGTCGAGATCTGCGCCGCCGACGACCTGCGCACGGTGCTGTGGCCCATGCCCACCGACAACGACCCCGACTCCTGGGAGCTGCGCCGCCGCACCTGGGCGCACGAGGACGTCATGCTCGGCGGCTCCGACGCGGGCGCGCACCTGGACCGGATGTGCGGCGCCCCGTACACCACCCGTTTCCTCGGCGACTGCCTGCGCCGACGCAAACTCGTCCCCCTCGAACAGGCCGTCCGGATGCTCACCGACGATCCCGCCCGTCTCTTCGGGCTCCGCGACCGCGGCCGGATCGAGGAGGGCTTCCACGCCGACCTCGTCCTCTTCGACCCCGAGCGCATCGACGCCGGGCCCGCCACCCTCGTGCACGACCTGCCCGGCGACAGCCCCCGCCTCGACTCCAGGGCCATCGGCATCGTGTCGGTCCGGGTCAACGGTGTGGAGACCCTGCGCGACGACAAGGTGACCGGCGCGGTCCCCGGCACGGTGCTGCGCTCCGGCCGCGACACCCGGACGGTGAGCACCGTATGAGCGACGGAAGCCCGGCACGCGACAGGAAGCAGCGTCTGTTCATCGGCGGGCGGTGGACCGAACCCGACCACGGCCACTACGAGGTGATCAACCCGGCCACGGAGGAGGTCGTCGGCCTCGCCCCCGAGGCGAGCCGCGAACAGGTGCACGCGGCGGCGTCCGCGGCCCGTGAGGCCTTCGCCGACTGGTCGCGCACCCGTCCCGAGGAGCGGGCCGCCGTCCTCGACCGGGCCGCCGACCTGATACAGCGCGACCTCGCAGGCAACGCCGCACTCGCCCAGGCGGAGAGCGGCGCCACCACGGGTACGGCCAGGGGCATGCAGGTCGCCGTCGGCGCCGCCCGCTTCCGCCGGTACGCCAGGGGGGCCCTGGAGCCGGTCGAGGAAGCCGTCGCACCGCAGATCAACGAGGCCGGTCCGATGGGGCGGGCCGGTGTCTTCGGGGCACTGGCCGTACGCCAGCCGGTCGGCGTCGTCACCTGCGTCACCTCGTACAACAACCCGTGGGCCAACCCGGCCGGCAAGGTCGCTCCGGCCCTGGCCATGGGCAACACGGTCGTCGTGAAGCCCGCGCCGCAGGACCCGCTCTCCGTCTACCGGATGGCCGAGGCGCTCGAAGAGGCGGGCGTTCCGCCGGGCGTGGTCAACGTCGTCACCGGATCGGGTCCCGAGGCGGGCGAGGCCGCCGTCGGCTCACCGGACGTCGACATGGTCAGCTTCACCGGCTCCACGGCCGTCGGGCAGCGCATCGCCGAGGTGTGCGGGCGTTCCATGAAGCGGCAGCTGATGGAGCTGGGCGGCAAGGGGGCCGCCGTCGTTCTCGACGACGCGGACCTCGACTCCGCGGCGGCGGGCATCGGCACCACGTTCTCCTTCTACAGCGGCCAGATCTGTACGGCCCCGACCCGCGTCCTCGTGCAGCGCGCAGCCCATGACGCCCTGATCGAGAAGCTCACCGCGTACGCGGCGCATCTGAAGGTCGGGGACCCGACGGCCCGGGGCACGGTCGTCGGGCCGGTCATCTCCGCCGCCCACCGCGACCGTGTCGAGTCGTACGTCGAACTCGGCCGGAAGGAGGGGGCGAGAGTCGTCACCGGCGGCGAACGTCCGGCCGGTCTCGACCGGGGCTTCTACGTCGCGCCCACCCTCCTCGCCGACTGCACCAACGACATGCGCGTCGTCCGGGAGGAGATCTTCGGCCCGGTCGTCGTGGTGGTCCCCTTCGACGACGAGGAGGAGGGCATCGCACTCGCCAACGACAGCGACTACGGGCTGATCGACTACGTCTGGTCCTCGGACGTGGCACGGGCCTTCCGGGTGGCCCGGCGGCTGCGGGCCGGCGGGGTCGGTGTGAACACCATCGGGCGGAACATGGAGGCCCCGTTCGGCGGGTTCAAGAAGAGCGGTGTCGGGCGCGACGTCGGTTCGTACGCCCTGCACGCGTACAGCGAACTCCAGGCGATCGTCTGGCCGGGCTGAGAGCCTGTCGGGTGACCTCGGACCGGATGGCGGGGCGTGGCCGCCCGGTCGGAGGTCACCCGACAGGCTCTGAGGCGGCGCACCCCGCGGGTGTCCGCTGAGCGAACACCCGCGGGAAAATTTTGAATCACCACAAAACGGACAGTGCTGCGATTCCCGTACGGTGTTGCGATCGGGTGTCGGCCTCACATTGGAAGGAGGTTATTGAAAACAGCCTTCAATTCAATCCTGTGTGACCGTCATGTTTCTTGAATGTTAAGGGTGAGTTGGCGGAGCCTCGGACTCCGAATGTGGATATCGCAGCGCATACCGTCCTCTACATGACACAGCTGGACGTGCGGCCGCAGGCCGGAGACCCGGTACGGGACGCCGCCCCGGCCGACGGTGTACGCGGCAAGGGCCTCGGCGGGAACTCCGTCGGCCTGATGGGCAGCGCCGTCATCGGCATCTCCACCGTCGCCCCCGTCTACTGCCTCACCTCCACCCTCGGTTCCACCGCGGGTGAGGTCGGCCTGCAGATGCCCGCCGTCTTCCTGGCCGGCTTCCTGCCGATGCTGCTCGTCGCATTCGCGTACCGCGAACTCAACAAGGCCGTGCCGGACTGCGGCACGTCCTTCACCTGGACGGTGAAGGCGTTCGGCCCGCGCGTCGGCTGGATGTGCGGCTGGGGCCTGGTCATCGCGACGATCATCGTGCTGTCGAACCTGGCGGGTGTCGCCACCTCGTACTTCTGGCTCCTGGCGGGCGAGATCTCGGGCAGCGGCTCGATCGCCGCCCTGGACCACAACAAGCCCGTCCACATCCTCACCTGTCTGATCCTGATCGCGGTCGCCACGGCGATCAGCTATCGGGGGATGACGGCCACCAAGGGCATCCAGTACGCCCTGGTGGGCCTTCAGCTGGTCGTCCTCGCGCTGTTCGTGGTGATGGCCGTGCAGAAGGCGCACAGCGGGGAGTTCGCCTCGTCGCTGCACTTCTCCTGGTCCTGGCTGAACCCGTTCGCGGTGAAGTCGTTCGCGACGTTCACGGCGGGCCTGTCGCTGTCCATCTTCATGTTCTGGGGGTGGGACACCTGTCTGACCGCCAACGAGGAGACCATCGGCAGCGAGAAGACCCCCGGACGCGCCGCCCTCATCGCGATGGTCGTGCTCGTCGGCTCCTATCTGGCGACCGGTGTCGCCGCCCAGATGGCCGTCGGCTCCGGCGGCTCGGGCCTGGGCCTCGCCAACCGGGACACCTCCGACAACGTCTTCGCCGCACTCGCAGGCCCGATCATGGGCCCCGGCCTCGGCGTCCTGCTCTTCGTCGCCGTCCTGGCCTCCGCCGCCGCCAGCCTGCAGACCACCTTCATCCCGGTGGCCCGCACGGTCCTGGCGATGTCCACGTACGAGGCCCTGCCCGCCTCGTACGCCCGCGTCCACCCGCGCTTCAAGACGCCGGGGAGGGCCACCGTCACGGCGGGCGTGGCGACCGGTGTCTTCTACACGGTCATGACCCTGGTCAGTGAGCACGTGCTGGTCGACACGATCTACGCGCTCGGCCTCATGATCTGCTTCTACTACGCGCTGACGGCCTTCGCCTGCGCCTGGTTCTTCCGTGCCGAACTGACCCGCTCGGTCCGCGACCTGGTCTTCAAGGGCCTCTTCCCGGTCCTCGGCGGCATCCTGCTCGCCGCGGTCTTCGGCAAGACCCTCTACGACATGTGGAACCCGGCGTACGGCTCCGGTTCGTCCGTCTTCGGGGTCGGCTCGGTCTTCGTGATCGGTGTCGGGCTGCTGCTGCTCGGGGTGGTGCTGATGCTGGTGATGCAGCGCCGCAGCCCGGCGTTCTTCCGCGGTGAGGTGCTGACGAAGGAGACCCCGGCGCTGGTGGTGGCGGACTGAGGGGTGAACGCCCTCGGGTGCGTGTCGCTCAGGGCGAAGCGGCTCCGGGGCCGGAGCCCGTTCAGCCCGCGCGCCAGTAACCCAGGGCGTTCACCCGCTCCTTGGCGACGGCCAGGTCCTTGCGCACGTACGCGGCGAGGGTCCTGGTCGTCGCCGTGTCGCAGGCGATCCAGACGTACGCGTCGGACGGGTCGGCGCCCAGCAGGCCGGGGAGTGCGGACTTCACCTCGGCGACCAGACCGGCGCCCCCGTCGCGGCGCGGTACCCGGTGCAGGGTGTGGTGGGCCGGGTCCAGACGGAACGGAAGCTTCTCGTCCGAGGCGTGCGTCGTCTCGAACCAGAGGGTGGCCGGGGTCCGTGGGACGGCGTCCAGCAGGGAGTTGATCGCGGGCAGCGAGGCCGGGTCGCCGATCACGAAGAGCCGGGCGGGCGCCGGTTCGGGCAGGCCGAAGCCGGTGCCCTGGAGGGTCGCCTCGATCGTGTCGCCCGGTTCGGCCCGTCGGGCCCAGTCGCTCGCGGCGCCGTTGTGCAGGGCGAACTCCAGGCTGAACGTGCCGGCGGCCGGGTCCGGGTCGACCAGGGTGTAGGCGCGCTGGTGCGGTCTGCCGCCGTTGTGCTCGAACCAGATCCTGACCCACATCGTCGGGTGCGCGCCGCCGGTCGCGGCGAGCAGCCCGCCGTCGGTGAGGTGCACCCGGTGGAAGTCCTCGGTGACCCGTTCGGTCCCGGTCACGGTGAACGTGAAGTCCCGTCCCCGCATCAGCTTGAGGACGACGCCCTCCCAGCCATGTCCCACAGCCGCCCCTCCCCGCTCCGAAGAATTATTTAGGTTAGGCTAACCTAAATTTCAGGGGGTCGGGAATACGGCGATCGAGCAAGGGGCGGGATGCGGCATGCGTGGAGACGTCTACCGGGACGACTGGGGCATACCTCATCTGCGGGCGGACGACGTCCTCGAACTCGCCCGTACCCAGGGCCGCAACGCGGCCCGGGACCGCGCCTGGCAGATCGAGGTCGAACGGCACCGGGTGTGCGGCACCACCGCCGCGTTCCTCGGCGCGGACGCCGTGGACTGGGACCGGTTCGCCCGTCGGGCCCGGCTGGCCGACACCGCGCGGCGCTGCTTCGACCGGCTGGAGCGTGTCGCGCCGCGCACCGCCGAGTGGGTCGTCGCGTATGTCGAGGGCGTCAACGAGGGCCTGGCCGAAGGAGCCGCCGCCGCACCGGAGTTCGCGGCCGCCGGGACCGTTCCGGGGCGATGGGAGCCCTGGACCCCGCTGGGCGTCTGGCTCTCCACCCACATCCTGTTCGCGGGCTTCCCCGCCAAGCTCTGGCGCGAGGAGGTCGCCCGCCGGCTCGGCGCGGAGGCGATCGGGCTCTTCGCCACCGACGGCCCCGGCGCCGCCGGTTCCAACGGCTGGCTGCTGACGGGCGACCGCACCGCCACCGGGTCACCGCTCGTCGCGGGCGACCCGCACCGCTTCATCGAGGACCCGGGCGTCTATCAGCAGATCCGCCTGGCCTGCCCCGAGTTCGACGTGGTGGGCCTCGCCGTCCCCGGCGTGCCCGGCATCGCGCACTTCGGGCACACGGGCGGCGTCGCCTGGGCGATCACCAACGCGATGGCCGACTACCAGGACCTGTACCGGGAGCGGTTGCGGCGTACGGCGGCGGGCGGGGTCGAGGCGCTGGGCCCCGGAGGCTGGGAACCGGCCGCCGTCCACACCGAGACGATCGAGGTGGCGGGCGCGGATCCGGTCGTGGTCGAGATCATCGAGACCGAACGCGGGCCGGTGATCATCGGTGGCGTGGACCGCGGCCCGGACCGTGTCCCGGACGGCGGGCCGGACCGTGTCCCGGACGGCGGGCCGGGCGGCGGGCCGGGCGGCGGGACGGATGGCGGGACGGACGGCGGACCGGACGGCGGGCCGGACCGTGTCCTGGACAGCGGAACGGATGGCGGAGCGGGCGCCGGGACGGATGCCGGGCCGGATGGTGAGGTGAGCGGTGAGGCTGACGGCATCAGCCTCCGCTATCCGCCCCGCGTCACGCACGAGCTGGGCTTCGAGGCGCTGCCCGCCCTGCTCCGGGCCCGTACCGTCGCCGATCTGGACACCGCCCTGGACCTCTGGGCGGAGCCGGTCAACGTCGTCCTCGCCGCCGACACCGGCGGCGCCACCCTGCACCGGGTCGCCGGTCACGTTCCGCTGCGCCCGCACGAGAACCGGCTGCGCGTCGTACCGGCGCACGACCCCGCGTACGCCTGGCGTGGCCGCCATGCGCCGATGCCGCGTGCCGAGATCGAGGAGGCGGAGGTGATGGCCAACGCGCGCGGTCTCGCCGCCCCGCTCGGTGTCGAGTTCGCGCCCCCGCACCGGGCGGCGCGCATCCGGGAACTGCTCGGCCGGTCCGACCACTGGTCCGCCAAGGGCATGACGGACATCCACACCGACACCCGTCTCGCCTCCGCCCGCCCGTTGCTGGAACTGCTGGCAGGGGCGACGGGGCTCAGCCCCGGGGCCGCCCGGCTGCGGGACCGGCTGCTGCGCTGGGACCGTCACATGGAGGCCGACAGCACGGACGCCACGCTCTACGCGGCCGTGCGTGCCGATCTCGTCCACCGGCTGGCCGGCCACCCCGCCCTGGCCGCCGTCACCGGCTCCGCCGACCCGGCCCGCTCACCCGCGTACCCGGTGATGTTCCGCCCCTGGCTGGCGGCGGTGCCGAGAATCGCGTACGCCCTGGAGACCCTGCTGACACACGGCCCGCTGCCGCCCGCCGACCGGCAGTCGGCCGTCGCGGCGGCGGCCGAGGCGGTGGCGGCCCGGTGCGCGGCGGGCACCTCGCCGCGCGCCTGGGGCGAGGCGCACCGCGCGGCCCCCTGGCAGGCGCTCCCGGGCGCCGAGGAGGTCTGGCCGGGCCTCGCCGGTGACCACGACTGCGTGCTCTCCACCTCCAGCGTTCCCGGCATCACCGACCGTTTCGCCCGGGGACCTGCCGCCCGCTACGTCTGGGACCTCGCCCGGCGCGAGGACAGCCTGTGGGTGGTCCCGTTCGGGGCGTCCGGGATCCGCGGCGACGCCCACCACCGTGACCAACTGCCGCTGTGGGTACGGGGCGAGCTCGCGCCCGTGGTCACCGACTGGAACAAGCTGCACCGAACGGAGAAGAGAACAAGGATGACCGCCGACCCCGCCGTGCGCACCCCCGTCCACGAGCAGGAGGTCCCCGGCTTCGGGGCCGTCCGCCTCGTCCCCGTGGACCCCGCCGCGGACCTCGATCTGATCCACGGCTGGGTCACCGAGGAGCGCGCCAGGTTCTGGGGCATGGGCGACGCGAGCCGTGAAGAGGTCCTGGAGACCTATGAGTTCCTGGACTCGCTCACCACGCACCACGCCCATCTGGCCCTGCGCGACGGCGTCCCGGTCGCCCTCTTCCAGACGTACCAACCGGCCGCCGACCCGCTGGCCGACTGCTACGACGTCCGCCCCGGGGACTTCGGTGTCCACCTTCTGATCGGCCCCGGCGACACCACCGAACGCGGCTTCACGGCCGCACTGCTCTCGGTGCTCATCGGCTACGTCTTCAGCGACCCGGCGCACCTGCGGATCGTGGTGGAGCCGGACGCCCGCAACGAGAAGGCCCTCGCGCGGCTGGTCCGGGCGGGCTTCGAACTCGGCCCGGAGATCGACAAGCCGGAGAAGCGGGCCCGGCTGGCATTCCTGAGCCGGGCGGCCGACGCGGGGGTGACTGCCGTGGGGGCGTAGAGGGCCGGGTACGGACGGGCCGGCCTCAGAGCCTGTCGGGCGACCTCCGACCGGGCGGGCGCGGTCCGGCACGCACGCTTCCCGCGTTGTCGTCGGTCGCCGATGCTCCTTCCCGCTCTCAGCCGCGTTCGAGCAGGGGCCCCGTCCGACTCCCTCCTCCGCTTCAGAACCGCACGCACCGGACCGCGTTCACCATCCGGTCCGAGGCCACCCGGCAGGCTCTCAGGCGGCCCGTTCTCTGACGTCGTCCACGACGTGCTGGTCCAGTGCCGCGCGCACCAGAGCGGCCGCGAGCACGGCGGGCCCGTGACCGTCGGCCGGTTCGGCCTGCTCGTCCCGTCCGGCCGGTTCGTCCTGTCCGGCTTCCCCGGCCTGCTCCGCGAGCCGTGCGAGCTTCGCCGGTGAGGCGGGCAGCCCGAGCTTCTCGGCGCCCTGTAGTGCCTTTCCGTCCAGGAACGGCGCGGTCTCCGGCCACACCGCCTGTACCTCGCGCACGAAGATGTCCGCACCGGCCGGGCCCATGCCCGGGGTCCTGCGCAGCCCGCCGCGCAGCACGTCCAGGTCGCCGTCCGCCTCCCTGCGCAGCCGCCTCAGATCGCCTCCGTACTCGAACAGCAGCAGCTCCGCCCCGTCGCTGAGCTGCGTGGCGGTCCGTTCGTCGTAACGCCGGTAGCCGCCCTCGCCCAGAGCGTCGACGCGCTCCTGCCACGTCGCCGCGATCATCCGGTCCGGGGAGCGCAGGCCGTGGGCGAAGAGTGCGCGGGCCGCGGCCACTGCCACGGACGCCCGGATGCGTGCGCTCAACAGATCGCTGAGCACCAGGAGTTGGTACAGGGGCTGCGGGGTGTTCCGCAGCCGGATGCCGGCCTCGGCGGCGTACGTGGTGCCGTAACGGCTGAGCAGAACCTCCACGGTGCTGCGGGCGGTCACCGGGATCCGCCCCCTTCCTCGGCCGCGACCTGCTGGAGCGTGCGCCCCGTCCGGGCCGACCGTGCCCGGTACGGGTCGGGTGTGCCCGGCCCGTCATGGGTGGCGCGTTTGTCCTTGGCCTTGATCAGCAGCCATATCTCGCCGCCCGGCGCGCCGCTCTCGTCGCGCCCCTTGAAGCGCGTGAGCGCGAACTCGCCGTGCAGCTTGGTTCCGTCGAGCCAGAAGGTCGCGTGCCCGTCCTCCAGCGACTGTTCGAACGGCACCGGTCTGCCCCGGCGGTCGTGGCTGAGCGGACGGTAGGTGCCCTGGTCCCACACGATCACCGTGCCGCTGCCGTACTCGCCCTTGGCGATGACGCCCTCGAACGTCCGGTACTCCAGCGGATGGTCCTCCGTGGGGACGGCCAGCCGCCGTTCGCGGGGATTCTCCGAAGGTCCGCGCGGCACCGCCCAGGACTTCAGCACGCCGCCGACCTCCAGCCGGAAATCGAAGTGCATGCGGCGCGCCTGATGGATCTGTACGACGAAGCAGGGCGCCGCGCCCGTCCCCCCGCCGTCGCCGCGTGGCTCCGCGGTCACGTCGAAGTGCCGTTTGCCGCGATAGTCCCGGAGCCGGTCGTCGTTCCCGCCGGTCACATCCATGCGGACACCTCCTCCGGCAGCCCCGCCCGGTGCCCCTCTTCCACTGTGACGCCCCCGGCCGCGAAGCGCACAGGGACGCACGGGGACGAGGGCGCGTCGGCAGCAAGGACCGCTTGTATGTCGACATCAAGTATCTTGATATCGAGATCATCTGTGGCGCGGCAGAGACGGCGCAGGACGCGCCCCACAGTCCCGTACCCCCGGCGGGCACACGACGGCAGTTACGGCACCTCGCCGCGCTGTCGGAACATCCGCCTGCATCCGGTATGCGGACGTCCCTCCGTCTTTCGATGCGCCGCATCCGACGCCGCGCGGCGATCCACCAGGGATCACGGGAGAGCCCTCAGGGTCCTTCGTTCGGATCGTGCCGCGCCGGTCCGAACGAAGGAACCTAACCTTCCAGGAACACCGGATTGGTGAGCGCCGCCGGCGCCCCCGGCAGCCCCGGTACCGTCGCCGGGTGCCGGACCTCGGCCCGCACATAGGCGGCGTAGGCCGGCGTCGTACGCCACTGGACCGCCCCCGCCCCCGACTCCGGCAGCACGGCCGTGAACAGCGTGCCCTGGTCGGTGACGAAGTGCGCGGTGCACCCGGGCGCCCCGGTCACCTCCAGCCGCACGGTGACCGGGGTGTCGTCGCCGTCCACCCGCAGCCGCTCGCCGATCCCGGCGTGCAGTCCGTGTCCGCTCGAGGCGTCGAATGACAGGGTGACGGCGGACGACTCGGCGATGTACGAGCGCCCGGCCCGGATCCCGGCCGTGATCGCCCCGCGCGACAGCTCGTCGGCGAGGACGACGGTCTGCGGCAGTCCCACCCTGTCCGGCTCCCGGTGCGCGTCGCTGTTGCCCATCGCCGGAACCCACGGCTTCGACGAACGGACGGCGGCGACCAGGGAGTTGTCCCACTCGGCCAGGGCGATCTCGTCCTCCGGGGTGTAGGCCCCGTTCCACACCTCCACCGCGTCCGCCTCACCGAAGCCGAACTTCCAGTGGCAGCCGATGCAGGTGGCGTGCGGATGCGCGGGCACGACCAGGCCACCGGCCCGCCGCACGGTCTTCGCGTAGTGCCCGAACCGGTTGTCGCGGGCCCGGTAGCGCCAGTCGACGAATGTGCCCGGGTCGGTGCCGAGCGCGATCACATGCCCGTTGCGGGTGGTGATCTCCTCGCCCGTGAGGACGAGCAGATCGTCGCCCCACAGCCCGCCCCACGCGCCGTGCGCGGAGTACGTGTTGTGCTCGCTGCTGTTGATGAAGTCGAGCCCGGCCGCGCGAGCGGCGGCGGCGATCTCGGCCGGGGTGCGCTTCCCGTCCGAGTGGACGGAGTGGAGATGACAGTCCCCGCGGTACCAGGCGCGCCCGCGCCCCTTCGCCCGTTCCGGCGGGTACACGGGCTTCGGCGTGGACCCGGTGGGACCGAAGCGCAGGGTGATCGTCACCTCGTACGGGAGCCCATCCGGGGCGACGGTGTACGGCCCGAGGGCGATGTGCCAGGTCCCGGCCCGCACCGGCCCCGCGATGTAGCCGGGCGTCGCCTCGTCGGCCCGGATGAAGAAGCTGCTGCGGGCCCCGCCGGACCAGCCCCGGAACCCGCGCCCGCCCAGCTCCGTGCCGCGTTCGTCGAAGATGCCGATGTCGAGGGCGTTGCCCTGCGTCCCGGCCGGGACGGGCGTCCTCTCGTACGTGTACGAGACGGCGATCTCCCGTACCCCGCCCGGCACTTCGACCGGCAGATACACGTAGTCGGGCGACCCGGTCGGCAGGGTGCCGCGCACGGTCACGGTCCGGTCGGGGGCGTCGTTGCCGGTCGCGGCGTCGGCGAAGCTCACGGTGCCCAACGTTAGAGCGGTGGCCGCCGTCCCGACGAGAAGGCCGCGCCTGGCCATCGGACGGCCGTGGGCGGATTGCGATGAGGACATACGGGTGACTCCCCGGGGTGTCGTGGTGGCGAGGATGACGTACTCGACCCTGGCGGGAAGCCGTGAACTCCGGAAGAACGCCGGGAGGCACGAACGGGGCCCGTGCTCCGCGGCACTCGGCTTTCCGCACCGCACGGCATACGTTGGGGCCGTCACCGGACCACGACGGAGGTGTCCTCGTATGCGGATCGCCACAACGATCTTCCTCACCGATGAGACGATCACGCCGCTGCGGCTCGCCCGCGAGCTCGAGCAGCGCGGTTTCGCCGGGCTCTATCTGCCCGAGCACACCCATATCCCGGTGAGCAGGGACACCCCCTACCCGGCCGGTGGCGAGCTCCCGCCCGAATACGGCCGCACCCTCGACCCCTTCGTCGCTCTCGCGCAGGTTGCCGCGGTCACCGAGCACCTCGCCCTCGGCACCGGCATCACGCTCGTCGCCCAGCACGATCCGATCGACCTGGCGAAGCGGATCGCCACCCTCGACCATCTCTCCGGCGGCCGGTTCACGCTGGGCCTCGGCTACGGCTGGAACGTCGAGGAAGCCGCGGACCACGGGGTGGACTGGTCGACGCGCCGTGACCTCACCCGCGACCGGATGGCCCTGATGCGCGCCCTGTGGTCGGCCGAACCGACCGCGTACGAGGGCGAGTTCGGCTCGGTGAGCGCCAGCCACGCGTACCCGAAGCCGGTCCAGGAGCCACGCGGCCCGGTGAACGGCCCCCGCACCCTGATCGGCGGCGCGGCGGGCCCGAGGCTGTTCACGCACATCGCGCAGTACGCGGACGGCTGGCTCCCGATCGGCGGACGCGGCCTGACGGAGTCCGTACCGAGGCTGCGCGAGGTGTGGGAGGCGGCCGGCCGGGACCCGAAGCAACTCCAGGTGGTGCCGTACGCGGTACTCCCGAGCCCGGGCAAGCTGGCGCACTACGCGGAGCTGGGTATCGAGGAAGTCGTACTCCAACTGCCCCCGGCGGGGGAAGCGGAGGTGCTGCGCACACTGGACGGCTACGCGGAACATCTGTGAGCAGTGCAACCGTCGGCCCGGTACGTGCATCTTCCCCATTCAGAGATCGATCGGGACCGGGGACGGGAGCACGATGAACAGGCCGGTGCGACACGTGGCCATCTTCTGCGGACTGCTGGTGCTGGCCCTGCTGCTGCGGGCGAACTGGCTCCAGCACATCCGCAGCGAGTCACTGGCCACCGACGAGCACAACCGCCGGGTGAAGATCACCCAGTTCGCCACCCCGCGCGGCGACATCATCGTGGGCAGCCGGGCGATCACCGGCTCCAAGGCGGTCGACGGCACCGACTTCAAGTACCGGCGGACCTTCCGGCAGGGCCCGATGTACGCCCCGGTCACCGGCTACGCCTCCCAGGCGCAGGGCATGTCCCTGCTGGAGAAGACGTACGACACCATCCTCAGCGGCCAGGACGACCGGTTCGCGTTCCGGCACGCCAAGGACATCCTCACCGGCGAGCAGCGGCGCGGCGGCGACGTGATCACCACGATCGACCCGAAGGCGCAGAAGGCCGGCTACCAGGGGCTGACCGCTCTCGGCGCACGCGGCGCGGTGGTCGCTCTGGACCCGCGTACGGGAAAGGTCCTGGCCCTCGTCTCCACTCCCTCGTACGACCCCACCGTCTTCGCCGGGAACTCGTTCAAGGAGGGCGACCGCTTCCAGGCCCTCGTCAAGGACAAGCGCAAGCCGCTCGCGAACCGCCCGCTGCGCGAGACCTTCCCGCCCGGCTCGACGTTCAAGATCCTCACGGCGGCCGCGGCCCTGGAGAACGGCGTGGTCACCGACGTCGACGCGGCGTCCGACGCCGTCTCCCCGTACCCCCTGCCGCTCTCCACGAACAAGATCAGCAGCGAGGCCGGTGACGCGGTGTGCGCCAATGCGTCCATGAAGACCGCGATGCAGTACTCCTGCAACAACGTCTTCCTCGACGCGGCGTCCAAGGTCGGTGCCGCCAAGATGCGCGAGACGGCGGAGAACTTCGGCTTCAACTCCGATGTGTACTCGGACGAGTTCGGAGACATGCTCGCCACCAGGAGCCTCTACCCGAAGGAACTGGACAAGCCCGGAACGGCGCTGACCGGTATGGGCCAGGGCAGTCTCACCAGCACGCCGATGCAGATGGCCATGGTGACGGCCGCCCTCGCCAACGACGGCAAGCTGATGCAGCCGTACATCGTCGAGGAGCTGCGCGGTCCGGACCTGTCGGTCCTGGAGAGGAACGAGCCGAAGCTCAAGAGTCAGGCCGTGTCGGAGGAGACGGCGAAGAAGGTCCAGGAAATGATGGAGTTCACCGCCAAGGAGGGCAGCGCCCAGCGGGCCCTGATCGACGGCGTCACGGTCGGCGGCAAGACCGGTACGGCGCAGCGCGGCGTGAACGTGAAGGACGAGGTGCCGTACGGCTGGTTCGTCTCGTACGGAAAGAAGGCCGACGGCCGGTCGGTGGCGGTCGCGGTGTTCATCGACCCGACGGACATGGACATCTCGCGCCAGGACATCTCGGGCGGACGCCTCGGCGCTCCGATCGCGAAGAACGTGATGCGGGCCGTGCTGGGGGAGTAGCCCGCACCGCACGCCCCGACGGGGGCGCTCGTCGCGCCTCGCCGACGGTGGCGGCGTGCACCGGCCCGCCGCCTCCCTGCACCCACGGACGACGCCCCGGGGCGGAAGCGGCCGGTCCGCGCGGGACCGCGCCCCGTCGGCGGGCCGTTCCCGGCCCGCCGCGAGATCACTTCACCGTGACGGCATCGCCGGTGGAGACGACCTTCATGGTCGTGGTCGTACCGAGGAACGCCCAGCGCCAGCTGCCCGAGGCGGTGGCCTTCACCGTCGTGCGCAGATGGCCCTTGCTGTCCGTCGTCGCCGTCTTCACGGTGTGGTAGGCGCCGCCGGGCGTCTTGTACTGCAGCTTCACCACCTGTCGGGTGAACGCGTGGTATTTGAGGTCCGTCCAGTTGGCCCGCGACAGCTTCCCGGTGACGGTCAGGGTGCCGCCCTTCCTGACCGGCTCGGGCGTGGCGTCCGTGGTCAGGGTCGCGGCGCGCTTCACCTTGAACAAGGCGATGCGGTCGGAGATCCAGTAGTCGCGGTCATTTGCCTGGACCGTGGCGTTGACCTGCCAGTTCCCCGCGACCGAGTTGGCGTCCCAGCCCTCGTTGCCGCTTCCGTACGAGTCGATCCATGCCGGGTCGATCTGCATCGTTGCCGTGCACACGGACGTTGTCGCGCTGACCTTCCTGCACGTCGTGCCGAGGTGGTCGACCGGTCCGTGGGCGTTGGTCGTGTTGAACGCGGACACATCGGTGACCCCCTTCACCCCCGAGTTGTCCTTGATCGTCATGGTGATCGGGAACAGCTTGATGTTCTTGACCCCGACGATCACGTTGCTGCCGCCGTTCACAACGGTCTTGGTGACCCGGATGTCACCCCGCCCCTCCGCGTGAGCGGCCGGAGCCACCGCGATCCCCGTGGCCACCGCCCCGACCACGCATGCCGCAGCGATTCTTCTGCGCATGTCCCACCCCTGTTCTCCCCTGCCTCGTGACAGCGGGAGAACAGGGTAGCGATCCCCGGATCCGCCCTGTGTGTAGGGATTCCGGGACGGCCTCGGTCGGATCTCCGGCAGGCGGACCGATGTTGTGCGCATGTCGGCGGCGTGTGAGGCGAGTCGCTCGTCGTTCCGGTGGCCTGCCGTTCGCGGCCGGTGGCGGGGCGCTTCTCCGGGCGCCCGCCCCGACCTCGTACGGCTACCAGTGGTACGCGAACGGCAAGGCGATCTCCGGCGCGACCAAGTCCTCGCTGACGCTCAAGTCCGCCCGGCGCGGCAAGAAGATCACCGTGAAGGTGACCGCCCGCCGCACCGGCCACGCCAGTGGTACCGCGACCAGCAAGGCGACCAAGGCGGTCGCCCGCTGACGCAGTCGAGCCGAACACAAGGGCCGGGCGACCCCGCACCAGACGGTGCGGCGCCCGGCCCTTGCGCGTACGGGTGCCCGGCGTTCTCGGCCTGTGTCGAACGTCAGCGCGGCGTCAGTGCGAGCGCTTCGGAGCAACCGGAGGAACCCGCCCCCACCCTGACCGAGTTGCCCGGTTCCACTCTCACCCCGGAACCGGGCAGCACAACGACACCACCTCCGGGGCCGGGCAGCACCACAACGCCGCCCCCGGAGCAGAGCAGCCCAACGGCACCGCCCCCGGAGCCGGGTCAGACGACGACACCGCCCCCGGAGCAGGGCAAGTCACCGCAACAGCCGCCGCAGAGCTACAGCGGAACGGCGACTTTCTTCGACTCCAACGGGGGGCCGGGGGCATGCGGCCGAGCAATCACAAACGGCGATTTCGTCGTCGCGCTCGACCCCAGCATGTTCGGATCCGGATTCCCGCCTCCTCAGTGCGGAAGGAAGGTCGTAGTCACGCACAACGGGAAGTCCGTAACCGCGACGGTCCTTGACGCGAGCCCGACTTCGGGAAGGTACGGCCTCGATCTGACACCCGCCGTATTCCAGGCACTCGCCCCCCTCGACCAGGAGATGATCGACATCACCTGGCGTTTCGCGGAGTAGCCGGTTCGCCCGCCCTGCTCCTTGAGGGGGCGCAGGGTCCCGCCGCACAGAAGCTCGGAACGCTTCACGCGTCGTGATCGCGAGGCCGTCGCGGGGGGAAGCGGGTTTCCGTGGCCCCTGCGTGGCCCCTGCGTGGCCCCCTCGCGCCGATGGCACCGGTCCCCTTGGCGGGGGCCGGTGCCATCGTCCGGGTGGTGCGCTCAGGCACCGTCAGCGCGGGACATGGATTCCGGGCGTCAGCTCCGGCGCGCGTCCGTGACCTTCCCCGTGAGGAGGGGGCCCTCCAGCCACTCGTTCTCCTTGAGGATGTACACCTGCATCCGCAGGGACTCCTCCGGCTCGGTCAGCGCGTCGGTGACCGTGGGCACGGACACTTCGGTGCTGGTCCGGCCCTTGGGGACGGACACCCAGAGGGAGGGACTGTCCGCGGACAGGGGCCGCTCCGGGTCGGCGGACACGCCGAGAAGGGAGAGCCACTCCTCGTCGACGTCCTTCGTGGACAGCTCCGTGCCCTCGTGCACCGGCAGGAGGTCGAACCGCGTCTCGATGTTGACGTCGGCGGGCTCGGAGAGCTCCACCTTCCAGGTGAGCTTCTGGCCCTCGGTGACCGAGTCGGCGACCGGGCTCACGCTGACCGTGGGCATGGGGTCGTCGTTCTCGACGAGCACGCCCCCGAAGGCGCCGCCGACCGCCGTGCCGCGCACGGCCTTGGCCGCGACCTCGTGGTTGAGGTCGTAGTTGAAGCGGGAGTTGCCCTTGACCGTGATCGGCACGTCCACGGAGCCACCGGCCTTCACCGTCACGGTGCGGACGGTGGACTCGTGGGTCTCCGGGTCGCGGACGGCGAGCTTGATCACGCCGGTGCCCTTGCCGGTGACGTGGACGGGCACGCGGTAGGTGCGGGTGCCGGAATCGCCCTCCTTGACCGTCAGCCTGCCGATGTCGACACGTGAGAGCTCGACGGGGCGTACCGCCGGAGTGCCGGGGCGCCAGCCCCAGGCGTCCATCAGCCAGAGCTCGCCGGAGCTGCTGCGCGGGGTGAGCTCCAGCGACTGCGCCCGCTTCAGGTCGACACCGGCGCCGGCGGCGGCCTTCAGCGGGACGCGGACCTCACGCGCCCAGTACGCGGCCGTCGAGTCGGAGCCGGGAAGGCCGTCGACGGTGACCTGACCGAGCCTCACCCGCTTGCCGGAGGTGTCGGTGAGGGCGACGTCGAGCCGGGTGCCCCGGGTGTTCGGCGGCACCATCACCCGCAGGGTGAGCGCGTCGGAGCCCGCCAGCGAGAAGGCGCGCTTCGGCGTCAGCCGGACCGGGGTGCCCGGCTCGGTCCAGCGCGCCGTGACCGCGTTGCGGCCCGGCTCACTGGTGGTTTCCGCCCAGGACGCGAAGTGCGGCGACCTACCGGGTTCGGAATCCGGCCTGCAGGCCCGGCCGGCGCTCGTCGTGATCTGCCGGCACACGCGCCCGTTCGTCACCGAGAGCGGGTCGTCGGGCCGGATCGCCGGGGTGCGGTTGCCGCCGACGGCGTGGGTCAGCACCCGGGCGGGGCCGGCCGAGGGCGCGCGCCGGTCGGAGCCGTCGAGCAGCGGGCGGACCCGGTCGTCACCCGCGAGGAAGAGCCGCGCGGCGGCGGCGATGTAGGTGGCGCCCGCCGTCTGCTGCTGCTTGGCGGTCAGCCGGGTCTCGGCCTGTGCCGAGCAGACCGGGTCCGGATTGTTCTCGTCGTCCCAGAAGTCGTCGAAGGCCGGAGCCTCGGCCTGGCCGGGCGTCCACTCCGTGTTGAAGAAGTTGTGGTTGGCGCCGACCATGTACACCGCGCTGTGCAGCGCCGTGCCCCGGCCGATGCCCCGGGTGCCGTCGACGTAGATCTGGCCCTGGAGGTCGCTCACATCGCCGTCACAGCCCGGCAGGAGGGCCATGGACGGCACATCGGGTGTGGGGTTCTGGCCGAAGAGGGTGGAGCCGATCAGGACGGTGCCGCGGATCCGCCAGCCCACCGGCCCCCGGTAGCCGTCCTCGGCGGGCGGCGGCGGGGAGACGCTGTCGAGGGCCGCCCGGTTGACGCCCTCGCCGCCCCGGGAGTGGCCGACCAGGAGCACCTTGGAGAGGTCCACGGGCTCCGTCGCGCGCACGGCCTTGGGGGCCTTCGCGGGGTTCGCGCCCCACTCCGCCCAGCGGGCGAGGTGCCGGCGCACCAGGGACGAACGGGCCTGCGCCCCGAAGTCGGCCGCGCGGCCGTCCTGCGCGTTGACACCGTTCGCGGAGATGGAGACCGTCACATAGCCCTGGGATGCCAGGAGCTTCTGGTCGTGCAGAAAGCCGCGGTAGCTCGGGATCTCCTTGTTGCCCGGCTTGCACGGCCACTCCATGCCCGCGCTGTTCTCGCCGGGCTCGTAGCAGGTGGCGCTGCGGCCGTGGAGGAAGAGCGCCAGAGGTCGCTTCCCCGGCGCGTCCGTCGGGCCGACGACCGTGGCGCGCATCTCCACGGGCTCGGCGTAGCCCGGCAGCCTCACCGACTTCAGGACGTACTCACCGCTGGTGGTGCGGTACTTACCGGCGACACCGGGGTCGACCGGGTTGGCGGGGAACGGGTCCTGGGGCGCCGCCGCGGCCGACGAGCGTCGCTTACCGGGCGCCCGGTCGGCCCCCGCGGCATCCAGCCGCCGCGAACCGGCGACCACCTGGAGTTCGCTCACCGGTCCGACCCTCGCCCCGCCGAGGCGGAGCCGGAAGGTGCGTTGGTCGGGGGAGGGCTTCGGGACGCCGAGGGTCCGCTCCCCCGAGCGGAACTCGACCAGGGCGCCGCCCATGCCCACGGGCTCGGGCGAACTCCAGATCAGCTCCCCGCCCTCGACGCGCCACCCCTCCGGCAGCCGCTCCCCGGAGGCACCCGGTGGCGCGCCGGGTATGGAATCGGCGGCCGGCTGCGCGTGCGCCGGCCCTGGCGCAGCCGCCGCCAGGGCCACGGCCGCCAAGGCAGCCGTCAGCGCGCGTGAGACCTGTCTCACGATGGTGTCTCCTCGTCATTGCTCGTGCTTCAGCGCCCCAGGAATCCCAGGAGCACCCCTCGCACCAGGGAGAGGATGACGAGCCGTCACCGGTTGTCGGCATGGGGAAATCTGACAGGAATCTGACAGGCGCCAAACAGGAGGAGAACAAGAGCCGGACGGGAGTCATGGGGCCGGTCCGCTGATCGAGGGATCCTGGCCCGGAGCGGCGGTCCGACGTCCGTGCGGGGAACCGTGACCTCCCCGCTCCGACGCGAATCCCCCAGCTCTTGGGAGCTGCACCGGCTTCCGTAGTCGTCGCCCTGCCGTCCTTCGTGCCGAACGGTCGCGGCCGGCAAGAACATCGGACTCATTCGCCTGGAACCCGAGGTGGGGCGCCCGGCCCTCTCACGTGCCGCCGCAGGTCAGAGCGAGGGGCAGAGTCCGGACAGCAGCGCCGGCAGCTTGCGCATGTCGTCGAAGACCACGGTGTCCGGGCCCTCCAGCCAGTGCGCCGGGGTCAGCCCGCCCGCGAAGCCGAACGCTCGCATACCGGCTGAACGGGCGGCCTGGACGCCGTACTTGCTGTCTTCGACGACCACACAGGCGGCGGGGTCGACACCCATCCGCCGGGCCGCGTGGAGAAAGAGATCGGGGGCGGGCTTCCCGCGGGCGACCTCGGTGGCGCTGAAGATGCGTCCCTCGAAGTGCGCGTGGAGACCGGTGTGGCCCAGGGTGTGTCGCATCTTCTCGTGGCTGCCGCTGGACGCCACGCAAGTGGGGAGCGTGAGAGCGGCCAGCGCCTCGTGGATGCCGTCGACCGCGACGAGTTCGGTCTCCACGGCATCGCGGTGGAGTTGCTCGAAGCGCTGCTGCCAGGCCGTGGACCGGCCCGGCAGGCGGGCGTCGACCAGCTCACCGATGGATACGTTCGACCGGCCCACGAACTTCTCGACGACCTCGTCCGCCGTCAGCGCCCACCCCAGCTCGGCGCCCACTTGGACCTGGACGCGCACGGCGATCTTCTCGCTGTCGACGAGCACACCGTCGCAGTCGAATATGACGAGTTCAAGGGGAGGCCCAGCCATCGTGGTCATCCGGACAGGATAGGGACGCCGACGGCCGGGCGAGGGCGCGAGGAGGACGGGGCGAGCAGGGCGGGGCGGGGAGGTGCGGTCCGTCGGTCGTGCGGCATCCGGGGGTTCCTGCTGGCATTTCGGGCCACCGCTGGTCAGCATGGACCCATGCCACTCGATCAAGGAGGACCCATGCCCATCGCGGTACTCGGAGCGACCGGAGGCCAGGGCGGCGCGGTGGCCCGCGCCCTGCTGGAGGCCGGGCGCGGGGTGCGCGCCGTGGTGCGCGATCCCGGCAGCGGACGGGCCAAGGCGCTGGCGGTGGCCGGAGCGGAGGTGGTCCCCGGGGACCTGTTCGACGCGGCCTCGCTCGCCGAGGCGTTCCGGGGCACGACGGCCGCGTTCGCCGTCACCACCCCGTTCCAGGACGGTCTGGACGCGGAGGTGGCCCAGGGCGCGGCGATCGTCCGGGCAGCTGCGGACGCCGCACTGCCGCATCTGGTGCTGGCCTCCGTCGCCAGTGCGGACCGGGACACCGGGGTCCCGCACTTCGAGACCAAGGCCAGGACCGAGGAACTGCTCGCCGACTCCGGGCTCCCGGCGACGGTGGTGGCACCGACCTACTTCTACGACAACGCGCTGGGAGCCATGGACGAGGTCGCCGCCGGCCTCCTCACCATGCCGCTCCCCGGCGACACCCCGCTCCAGCAGGTGGCTCGGCAGGACCTGGGCTGTGTGGTGGCCGCGGTCGTCGCCGATCCGGACCGCTGGACCGGGCAGCGGATCGAGGTGGCGGGCGACGATCCCACACCGGTCCGGATGGCCGAGGAGATCGGCCGGGCCGCCGGGGGCACGGTCGCGTTCCGGCGGACGCCGCTGGAGGACCTGCGCACCATCAACCCCGACATGTTCGCCATGTACAGATTCCTGACGGACACCGGCTACCAGGTGGACCTGGAGGCGTTGCGGGCACAGTTCCCCGACGTCCCCTGGACTTCGTACGGGGCGTGGGCGGACGCCCAGAACTGGCCGACACCCCGCCCGTGACCCGCAGGTGCTCACGCAGAGCACCTCAGCCCCCTCGGTGCGCGTCGCCCCAGCAGCCGCGACAGGGAGGCCGGGGCCGGGGGAGCGGAAGGCGAGTCGCGGTCGGCCGTGTCGTACTGCACCGAGTCGGGGGTGCCCTGATCCGGTGCAGTGCCGGTGGGGGCTCGGCCCTGCTGCGCGTACGCCGGCCACGAAGGGGGGCCGGGTGATGTCATCACGCGGACTACCCCAGCTGCGCGTACGCGACGAACGCCGACCAGGTGGCGGGGGCGACGTCGAGGTGGGGGCCCTGGGTGACCTTGGAGTCGCGGATGTGGACGGTGGTGGGGCAGGTCGCGACCTCGACGCAGTTGCCGCCTTCGCCGTCGCTGTAACTGGACTTGCACCAGTCGTAGGCGACCTCGATGCACTCGCCGCCCTCGCCGCTGCTGTAGCTGCTCTTGAACCAGTGGAGTTGCCCGGTGTTCATCGCTCTCCCAGCATCTTCTCGATCAGCGTCAGGGACTCCGTGGGGGTGAGAGCCCGCGAGCGGATGATCCCATAACGCTCGCTGAACACCCGGACTTCCTCTGGGGCAGTGATCAGCCGCGCATGACCGTACGTCTCCGTGTACGCCGCTTCCTGGCGGCCCTTGGGAGTGAGAAGCGTGAACGAGGCATCCAGGCTGGGGTGTTCCTCCCGGTCGGTTGTCATGACCTGAAGTTCCACAGTTCGCATGCGGCCGGCACTCAAGAGCCTCTGCAACTGCTGTCTGTGAACGAGTTGTCCGCCGATCGGACGTTCCAGGACGGCTTCCTCCAGCACAAAGCTGAATGTTGGCGCGGGCCAGCGGTCGAAGATCCGTTGGCGGTCCATTCGGTCAGCCACCCGCTTCTCGATCGTCTGCTCGTCCAGTAGTGGTCGTCGCTGCGTAAAGACTGCACGTGCGTAGTCCTCTGTTTGGAGAAGGCCTGGCACGGCCTGCGTGCTGTAGATGTGCAGCGCGACCGCATCCGCCTCCACCCGCGCATAGTCCCGGAACCAGTCCGGGTGCCGTGTCCGTGTCCGTGACAACGCCTCCCGTACCTCGTCGACCGCCGCTCGCAGCACGCCGCCCGCGTCCAGCACCTGGTCCGCGCGGCCCAGGAAGTCCGGCTGGGGTGTCCGTACGCCCCGCTCCATCGCGGAGATCAGGTCTTCGCCGCAGTGGGTCGCCGTTCCCAGATCCCTCTGGCTGAGGCCGGCGCGTTCGCGCAACACCTTGATCTGTTTGCCCAGCGCCCTGAAGAGGTGCGCCGTGCCGTCCGATTCGGTCGGCCGTTCCGGCCTTTCCTCGCGTTCCGCGTTCGCCATCTGCCCCGCACCGCTCTCTGTCCGCCCGGTCACGGCCGACGCCCCGTACAGCCGACCAGGCGTGCCCGTACAGCTACTCGGCGTCGAGGTGTCATTCCTGGTCAGCGTACGAGGAACCGGACACGCTGAGTCACATGAACGCCGAAATCACCCTTGTGGGCGCCGAGTTCGTCCAACGCTTCAGCGCCACTCGTCGCGGCGCGCGGCTCGCCCGTCGGCTCGCTGTGCATCAACTCGACGAGTGGGGTGTGCCGTACGGCAGCGAGCTCTCGGACGATGCCGCCGTGATCGTGTCCGAGCTGGCGGCCAACGCGGTGCTGCACGGGCTTGTGGCGGGGCGGGACTTCGAACTGAGGCTCGTCGTCCTCGCGGGCACGCTCCGTGTCGAGGTGTCGGACGCGCGGGGCGAGCGGGAGCCGGAGCCGCAACCGCCCCGGCCCGGTGCGGAATCGGGGTACGGATTGCATCTGGTCGGGGCGCTGGCGATGTCGTGGGGCGTGAAGGACCGGGGCGTGGGCAAGACGGTCTGGGCCGAGTTGGCCACGACCTCGTGACGGTCAGCCGATGCGGCCGAGGCGAATCACGATGATGGTGACCTGGGCTTCTACGATCTCGGCAGTCGGGTGTCGGCGGCTGTCCGGTCGGATCCGAAGGTCTCCGTCCCTCGCGAGGCGGAGTCGAGTTGGTCCTTGCGCATGATTTGGCGGGGTGGGTCGCGAGACAGCATGGAGCCGTGGTCACGTTTGGGATACCTGCAGCCGCTGCCGTCTCCGAGAGTCGGCCCCCTGCCCGATGGGTGGTCCGAGTCGCGCACATTGCGGCACTCACTGCCGTGCCGTCCGGGATCTGGCGGATCGCGATGGGGGTCGGCGTACCGGTGGGATTCGACACCACGGGACTGGACATCCCCGGCTGGTTCAGCGCCATGTGCATCGCGATGAGCTTGGGTACCGAAGGGCTTACGTTGCTCACACTCGGGCTGGTCAAGCCCTGGGGCGAGGTGGTGCCGGGCTGGATCCCGCTGATCGGAGGGAAGCGTGTCGCGCCGCTGGCGGCGGTGATTCCGGCGTTGCTCGGCGCGGCCGTTGTGATGCTGCTGACGATCCCCCGGGCGGGCGGCTTCGGAGGAGCGCAGGGAGCCCCGACCGGGCCGGCGCTCGTCGTGATGGACGCCTGTTACGCACCACTGCTGCTGTGGGGGCCACTGCTCATGGTCGTCACGATCTCCTACTACCGGCGGCGCCTGAACTGAGCAGGGACGGTCGACCTTGTTGCGGCCCTCCCGGGTTCCTTGGACTCATCCATCCAGTCAGGCACCACCCTGTCCGCACAACGTGACACCACCCCCTCCACATGTCACGTTCGTTCTCGACCACACCCGCGCCGCGCGGCTTCGACGCCGGGCCGGCGGGATGCCGCAGCCCGTACCGCCGCGACGCATGCAGGCCTGAGCACTTCCTCGCCTTCGTCGGGCGACCGGCCGCCCTCGTCCGTCACCACCGCCTCGCCACAGCCTGATCGGCGACGGCACCGGTAGCCTCGGCCGCGTGATCGACGAAGCGACCCGGCGGCGTCGGTTTGCTGCGATGCTGGCACCCGGTCGCCGTCGTCATCACGGCGGTGACCGGGCGCCCCCTTGTCAGAGTGCGAGCAACGCTCTTACGGGGACGGCGGTGTCCGACAGCGGGCGCACCGCCATCCGCATCAGGGCGAGGGCGTTGTCGTCCCCCGCGATGCGGTTGGCGCTCAGCTCACCGCAGGTCAGCATCCAGTCGCCGGTGCGGAGCACCGCGATCGAGATCGGGGTCATGCGTGCCCCGCAGTCGGACGGACCGCCCTCCACGTGGTCGAGGCAGTGCTGCGAGTGCAGGCAGCTGGGGCAGTGGTTGCGGCGGCTGCCGTCGGGCGCGAGCGTGGCGACGGTCAGCCCGCACCACAGACAGGTGAAGGTGTCGGTCCTCAGACAGGCGCTGGCGCCGTTGGCGGAGGACTTGGTCGGACGGTTGTGCCGGCGAGCGAGCGGCTGAACCTGTCGCTCAGCGAGGACCGGCCGTAAGGGCTGTCCCGTACGGCTGCGCGCCCCGGCCGGGCCGGGACGTTCCGCTCGGCGGAGTCCCTGGTCCGGGGCGTACGCCCCGCTCGTATGCTCGCTCCATGACCGATCCTCAGCACGGACGTCCGACCACCAACTCCATGCGGCGGGCCCTCAAGCGGGCCCGCGACGGTGTCGCTCTCGATGTGACCGAGGCCGCCGTGCTGCTCCAGGCGCGAGGTGACGACCTGACGGATCTCGCGGCCTCGGCCGCCCGGGTGCGCGACGCCGGTCTCGAAGCCGCGGGCCGGCCGGGCGTCATCACGTACTCCCGCAAGGTCTTCATCCCGCTGACCCGGCTCTGCCGCGACAAGTGCCACTACTGCACCTTCGTCACCGTCCCCGGCAAGCTCCGCCGCGAGGGCCACGGCATGTTCCTCTCGCCCGACGAGGTGCTCGACATCGCCCGCCGGGGTGCGGCCCTGGGCTGCAAGGAAGCCCTGTTCACGCTCGGCGACCGGCCCGAGGACCGCTGGCCCGAGGCGCGGGAGTGGCTGGAGGCCGAGGGGTACGACGACACCCTCGCGTACGTACGCGCCATGGCGATCCGGGTCCTGGAGGAGACCGGTCTCCTTCCGCACCTCAACCCGGGCGTGCTGACCTGGACCGACCTCCAGCGCCTCAAGCCCGTCGCCCCGTCCATGGGCATGATGCTGGAGACCACCGCCACCCGCCTGTGGTCGGAACCGGGCGGCCCGCACCACGGCTCCCCGGACAAGGAACCCGCCGTACGTCTGCGCGTGCTGGAGGACGCGGGCCGCTCCAACGTCCCGTTCACGACCGGCATCCTGATCGGGATCGGCGAGTCCTACGAGGAACGCGCCGACTCCCTCTTCGAGCTCCGCAGGACCGCCCGCGCCTACCACGGCATCCAGGAAGTCATCGTCCAGAACTTCCGCGCCAAGCCGGACACGGCGATGCGCGGCATGCCGGACGCCGAACTGGAGGAGCTCGCCGCGGCCATCGCCGTCGCCCGGCACGTCCTCGGCCCGTCCGCCCGCATCCAGGCCCCGCCGAACCTCGTCGACGCCGAGTACGCGCTGCTCATCGGCGCGGGCATCGACGACTGGGGCGGCATCTCCCCGCTCACCCCCGACCACGTCAACCCCGAACGGCCCTGGCCGCACATCGACGAACTCGCCGCGAAGACCGCCGAGTCGGGCTTCACGCTCCGTGAACGCCTCACCATCTACCCGGAGTTCGTCCGGCGCGGCGAGCCCTGGCTCGATCCCCGCCTGCTCCCGCACGTCCGCGCCCTCGCAGACCCGGAGACGGGCCTCGCGAAGGAGGGGGCGATCCCCGCCGGCCTGCCCTGGCAGGAGCCCGACGAGGAATTCGGCGCCGTCGGCCGCACCGATCTGCACCGCACGATCGACACCCAGGGCCGTACCGGCGACCGCCGCGAGGACTTCGACGAGGTGTACGGGGACTGGGAGGCGCTGCGCGAGGCCGCCGCCCCCGGCATGGTCCCCTCCCGCATCGACGCCGATGTGCGCCAGGCGCTGAGCCGGGCCGCCGACGACCCGACGAGACTCACCGACGACCAGGCGCTCGCCCTGCTCCACGCGGACGGACCGGCGCTCGACGAGCTGTGCCGGATCGCGGACGCCCTGCGCCGCGACGTGGTCGGTGACGACGTCACCTACATCGTCACCAGGAACATCAACTTCACCAACGTCTGCTACACCGGCTGCCGCTTCTGCGCCTTCGCCCAGCGGCGCACCGACGCCGACGCGTACACCCTCTCCCTGGACCAGGTCGCCGACCGCGCCGCCCAGGCGTGGGACGTCGGCGCGGTCGAGGTCTGCATGCAGGGCGGCATCCACCCGGACCTGCCCGGCACCGCGTACTTCGACATCGCGCGGGCGGTGAAGGAACGCGTCCCCGGCATCCACGTGCACGCCTTCTCACCCATGGAGGTCGTCAACGGGGCGACCCGCACCGGGATGTCCGTCCGCGACTGGCTGATCGCCGCGAAGGAGGCCGGGCTCGGCTCGATCCCCGGCACGGCGGCCGAGATCCTGGACGACGAGGTCCGCTGGGTCCTCACCAAGGGCAAGCTGCCGACGGCGACCTGGCTGGAGGTCATCCGCACCGCCCACGAGGTGGGCCTGCGCTCCTCGTCGACGATGATGTACGGCCATGTCGACCAGCCCCGCCACTGGCTCGGCCACCTGCGGACGCTGGCGGACCTCCAGCAGGAGACGGGCGGCTTCACGGAGTTCGTCACCCTCCCGTTCATCCACACCAACGCCCCGGTCTATCTGGCCGGCATCGCCCGACCCGGCCCGACCGACCGCGACAACCGGGCCGTCACCGCCATGGCCCGGCTGCTGCTCCACCCGCACATCACCAACATCCAGACCAGCTGGGTGAAGCTCGGCACGGAGGGCGCGGCCGAGATGCTGCGCTCGGGCGCCAACGACCTGGGCGGCACGCTGATGGAGGAGACCATCTCCCGTATGGCGGGCTCCGGTTACGGCTCGTACCGCTCCGTCCAGGACCTGATCGCCATCGCCGAACTCGCGGGCCGCCCGGCGAAGCCGCGTACGACGCTGTACGGGGAGGTCCCCGAGGAGCGCGTCGCGGCAGCCGCCGCGTCCGACGGGCACCTGCCGGAGCTGCTGCCGGTGCTGCCCGACTGACCGTGTGCCGTCGCCGCGGGCCCTGCCGTCCCCGCGGCGACGGGTGCGGCGGCAGCCGGGGCGGAGAGCAGGCCCGGTGTCCTCGGCCGGGCCCGGTGTCCTCAGGCGGGTTCGGTGACTCCGGCGAGGAAGCCGCGCATCAGGTCGGCCACGGTGTGCAGCCGGCTCTCCAGCAGGAAGTGGCCGCCGGACAGGAGATGCACCCGGGCCGCCGGCAGGTCGCGGCGGAACGCCTCCGCGCCGGCCGGGCCGAAGATCTCGTCGTTGCGCCCCCAGACGGCGAGCAGGGGCACCTGGCTGGTGCGGAAGTACTCCTGCACCGCTGGATACTGACGTGCGTTGGAGGGGTAGTCGGCGTAGAGCCTGAGCTGGATCTCGGGGTTGCCCGGACGGTTCACCATCGCGTGGTCGTGGTGCCAGGTGTCGGGGCTGACCGTCTCGGGGTCCGCCACCCCGTGGAGGTACTGCCAGCGGATCATGTCGAGGTCCAGGCTGCGGCGCAGCGGCTCGGCCAGCGACTCGTCGTCCGGGTTACGAGCGTACGTCCACAGCGGATCCCAGAAGGAAGGGACGAAGCCCTCCTCGTAGGCGTTTCCGTTCTGGCTGACGATCGCGGTGATCCGGTCGGGGTCGCGCAGGGCGAGCCGCCAGCCCATGGGGGCGCCGTAGTCCTGGACGTACAGGGAGAACGTCCCGATGCCCAGCTCGTCGAGGAGCCGGTGCTCCGTCTCGGCCAGGGAGTCGAAGGTGTAGTCGAAGGCGTCGGGAGCCGGTGTCGACGAGAACCCGAAGCCGATCATGTCGGGAGCCACGACGTGATAGCGGTCCGACAGGAGCGGGATCAGGTTGCGGAACATGAAGGAGCTGGTGGGCATGCCATGGAGCAGGACGACGGTCGGTGCCGCCGGGTCGCCCGCCTCCCGGTAGAAGACGTCGAGTCCGTCGATCCGTACCGTGCGATGGTGGACGGTGGCCGGAGCACAGGAATTCACGGGGTCTCCAAGGCTGAGGAGGCGTTCTGCCGACGCGGCGCGGTGGGGCGGGGCGGGCGGGGGCGGGGCGGCGCTGTGGCGCGAAGGGACATCCGACCGCCCGGCGACCGGGCGGGCCCTTTCTGGTCACCGTAGGTGCGGGACCCCGGGCCCGCACCTCGGCGTCCGCGCCGGGGCGACCGGCCTCCCCCGCGAGGGACGAGGGCATGGGCCCGCCGGGGCCGCGAGGCGTACCGGCCCGCCAGCGTGGGCCGGGCCGGTGGGCGGCGCCTTCCGCCTCGTCAGCGGCCGGCCCCGTCCGCCCCCGTGTCACGGCCCTCCGCCGTGGCGATCACGTCGTCCAGTACGTCCCGGGAGCGCAGCAGCTCGCTGATTTTCCGGTCGATGCGGTCGCGCTCCACGGTGAGGTCGCCGACCAGACGCGGAGTGGCGATGGCCGACGGGCCGCCGTCCGAATCCCGCACGCACGGCAGCAACTCGGCGATCTTCGAGCTGCACAGCCCGGCCGCGTAGAACTCCTGGATGCGGATCACCCGGTCGACCGCCCAGTCCGGGTAGTCGCGGTGGCCGCCCGGTGTACGGTCGGCGGTCAGCAGTCCCTGGGTCTCGTAGTAGCGCAGGGAGCGCTCGCTCACGCCCGTGCGCCGGGCCAGCTCGCCGATCCGCATGGGATTCCTCGCCTCCGGGCTTGAACCTGACACCAATGTCAATTCTTACCGTTCCGGCATGACGAACACAGCGGTTTCCCGCAGCCTCTTCGAATCCGTCGGACTCGGCCCCCTCACCCTTCCCCACCGTCTCGTGATGGCACCGCTGACCCGCAATCGTGCTACCGCCGACGGAGTGCCGACCCCGCTCATGGCCACGTACTACGCCGAGCGCGCCTCGGCGGCGCTGATCATCGCCGAGGCGTCCACGCCGAACGCCGAGGGGCAGACGTACCCGAACATCACGGCGATCCACGGCGCCGCCCATGTCGAGGGGTGGCGCCGGGTCACCGAGGCGGTCCGGGCGGAGGGCGGCCGGATGTTCCTCCAGCTTCAGCACGGCGGGCGCGTCGGCCACCCGGACACCAGCGGTCTGCTGCCCGTCGCCCCCTCGGCGATCGCGCTGCCCGAGACGATCCACACCCCGGACGGGCGCCGCCCCGCGGTCGTCCCCCGGGAGATGACCGCCGAGGACATCCGGTCGACGGCGGCGGACTTCGCCGCGGCCGCCCGCAACGCGATCGAGGCGGGCTTCGAAGGGGTCGAGGTGCACGGCGCCAACGGGCACCTGCTCCACCAGTTCCTGGCCCGCGGGACCAACCGGCGCACCGACGGCTACGGAGGCTCCGTGACCAACCGCATCCGCTTCGTCGTCGAGGTGGCCGAGGCCGTCGCGGAGGCGATCGGCCCCGAGCGAGTGGGGCTGCGCGTCTCGCCGGGGAACACGGTCAACGGCATCGACGAGGGCGACACCGCGGAGATCTACCCCGCGCTCGTCACGGCCTTGGCCGACAGCGGTCTCGCCTATCTGCACATCGTGCACGCCGATCCGGAGAACCCCGTCCACCAGCGGATCCGGAAGGACTGGCCGGGCACACTGATCGCCAACCCGGTGCTGCCCCAGGACCGCATCCCCGACGACGGAGGCCTCGCCCAGGGCGAGCGGCTGCTGGCCGCCGGGGCCGACCTGATCGCCCTGGGCCGCCCCTTCCTCGCCAACCCCGACCTGATCCGCCGCATGCGCACCGGCGCCCCGATGAACCAGGTCAGGGACGCGTACCTGATGTACGTGGGCGGGCCGACGGGCTACACGGACTACCCGTCCCTGCCCGCCGACGCGTGAGGGCATGCGGGCGGGCGGGGTGAGACGGGCCGGGGCTGATCGGGGGACGGCCGACAGCGGGGTCAGGCCGACCGTCGAAGGCGTTCGCCTTCCTTGCCGTGCCGGTGGTTGTTGCCCTGCGCTCTCCTGAACCCGGAGAGGCATTGCTGCGGTTGCAGGCCGGAAAAGTTCCTGCCCGATGGGATGCGGATCCGGGTAATCTTGCTCGACGTCGTACTGCGAAAGCTGAAGACGGGGGTGTCGGTGCGCGAACACCGGGGGCACGGTACGTGCGGGGACCGCCCTACTGGGGCGGGGCGTGCATGACCACCGAAATCGGTTCCGCAATCGGTGTACGGCAGTCGATCAGCCTCATCGTTCCGATCCGCCTTCCCGCCGATCCGGGGTCGTGGACCGAAGGCCCCCTCCCCTTCGAAGTCGGCGGGCACCGTACGGACGTGGCCACACGGCAGACATACTTCGCGCATGCCGCCGGACGTGCCTTGTACGGAACGCCCGAACGGCCGCGCCGCTGGCACCGGTTCGTCGATGTCACTCACGAATCCCTGCACCTCCACGGCATGGAGATCCTGCACACGCCGACCGCCGTACACCCCCGGCATGCCCTGGCCGTCCTGCACTTCACCGTGCGCTCAGCAGCGCTGCTGGATGTACTGAGGGCGCTCGGGCACCGAGCCGGAGCAGGATCCGATCCGCTCACCGGGCCTCTTGCTCCCGACACCCTGCTCTCCGGTATCGCCTCACCAGTCACGGCGGACTCACCCTTTGCCACGGCGCACCCCTATACCGTTGCGTTCCTGACCCCGGGGAGCACCGAAACGCCGGCACTGCGCTCTGGCGGAGTCCTGCCGTCCGCAGCGGACCGTTGGCTCTGGGCCCTCGCGTCCCGGTCCAACGAGGCGGACTTCCCCACGGCCCCGGAGCAGTTGCCGACCCAGACCGAGCACGCGGTCCGGATCTCAGCGGACTGGAGTGCCCTCGTCCTGCGGCACGGGGCCGCCTTCCTCGGCCACCGACCGGATCGAGGCGACGGCGATTTCTATGACTTCGCAGCTCTTCACGTGCGCTCCGTCTATCTGGACGCTCTGCTCCTGGGCATCGTTCAACGGGACCACATCGACGAACTGACCGACGAACTCTCAGGAGTCTTCGACGGTCCCGGGCTCGCACGCCGGGTCACCGCTCTGGAGCGGAACATCGCAGGCTTCCGCAGCACCTACTGGCGTCAGCACCTCACGGCGCACGGCCCGGCCAATGAGCTGCTCCTCGCCTACCACGCTCAGTACCGACTGCCCACCAGGTTCGAGGAGATCCTTGCGGAAGCCGCCGACTACTCCCGGCTCGTGCAGACTCAGGACGGGCAGCAGATCGCCGGAGCTCTTGGCGTGCTCGCCATTCTCGGTCTGCCGCTCGGTACCGCATTGAGCATTCTCCAGGTGCTCGGTGACGATGATCCCGGCCATCTCCTGGTCGCCCTGGGCGTCGCTCTCGTCGCGACGGCGGCTGCCTTCGCCACTCGGTACGGGCGTCTGGTGCTCGCCTCACTGCGCGGCGGTCCGACGCCTGGAGAATGACGGACAACTGAGCTGTAGAGAAGCCGGATTGTTAGCATCAGTACGAGCTGCCGAACAGGACACGGTCGACGTGACGGTCAACGAGGGCGAGTCGCTCCGACTTTACAAAAAGGCGCTGAGATACGCCGAATCAGATCCAGAGGTGTTTCTCAGCACGGCACGACGAGCGGCGGAGTCGATTCTTTTGGACATTGCCATGCAGGAGGCAGTCGGTTCCAAGCCGACGCTCGAATCCCTGCTCACGGTGCTCACCACCAAGGGGCTCCTGCCGCAGAAAATGGTTCTGGCCATCCGCACCATTCAGAACTACGGCAACTACGGCAGCCACGCCCATGACACGTCGGGTGAGGAGATCTCCGCGGAGGACGTGCAGCCTTGCCTCAACGCCCTGACACAGCTGGCTGTTTGGTACGGACGCACCGTTTCGTCGTTCGCGGAGAACGAAGGGCGTGAGGCACTGGCCGCCGTGCAGCCCTCCGCAGGGACGACGCGCCTGGCCGATTCGACCCTGATCGTCGTGAAGGCCCTGCTGCTGGGCTGTGGCTTCGAAGAAGTGATGGCAAGGCGCAACCACCGGGTCGTGCCCATACAGCTGCCCTGGTCGGACCAACTAGTCCGCGATGTGGCGCAGGGGCGGCTGGACCTCGCCATCTACAACGAACAGCGGCTGCGCAGAATGATGGAGGACGAGGAGGACCTGAAGGCCCGAGTGGTTCCCATCGGCCGTGTCGGTCACTCGATGGGCGGCCGGAACTTTTATCTCCTCGCCGCACGGGGCGGCCGCTGGGGTGGGGCGACGGCCGAGGAATTCCTGGCAGATCCGGCCGGCGCGGAAATCGCCGTACCGAAGCACAGCGACATGTTCGCGAACGTCCTCACAGCCTTTTCCACCGACGAGGCCGGCCTCCGCGAGATGGGTGTTCGGATTCTCGACGTGCCGCACCATCTGGGTCTTGAACTCTTCCATCTGAACCGGGATGTACTGGCTGTCGGCGGACAGAATCTTCGCATGCACGCCCGAGACGAGGACGATTATTTCGAACTGCTCAACTCCGAGGTGCTGCCGTCCACGACGCAGGCACGTTTACGTTCCGCCGCGGCCAATGTCCTCATCGCCGGCCGGGCCTGGCTCTCCGCGATTGGTATGCGACCGAACGACCTGTACCGAGAGCTGATGCGCCGGTTCCATGACATGGGTGCCGACCAGGGCCGCTTCGAGACCGTCGTGGACGATTTGGTCGCCCATGCCTCGTTCCCTCTCCAGAGCAGCCCGGCCAGCCGTGAACGGCTGGTACGCCATGTCCTGTTCGAGAGCTATCGCTTGGGGGATCCGTGACCGCCGCCAAGCGCGTTCTCGTCCTGGGGGGAATCAACTTCGACATCATCGTCCAAGCGGAGAAGTTTCCCGAAGAGCATGAGAAGGTCCGAGGCAACGAGTGCGCGGCGCTACCCGGAGGGTCCGCGGCCAATACCGCTCTGGGGCTCGCACGGCAGGGCTGTGAGGTCCGGCTCGTCTCGGCAGTGGGAGACGACGCTCTCGGCAGGTTGTGTCTGGACGATCTCCGAGCCGGGGGTGTGGACACAGGGTCGATACGTGTGGACACAGCCACGAGGACCAGCATGGCGATCGTGATCTCGTCCGGCGCAGGTAAACGGATGATGACCTTCCCGGGGGCGGACCGTGAGCTGGCGTACAGGGCGGTCACTGAGGCCGACGTGCGAAACGTGGACCATGTGCATGTCGTCGGGGAACCCACGTCGGCGTTGGGCAGTGTCGTGGGCCTGGCGCGCCGAGTCGGCCGTTCCGTCTCGGTCGAGTGGAACGGCCGGGACATGAGCACGCTCGCGCAAGGTCCCGGGCTGAATCTGATGAATGCCGACGAGGCGGGTCGTCTGCCTGATGCCCGCTCGGGCGACGCCGCCGCCACTGCGCGGTGGTACGCGCAACAGCTGGCGGGAGATGTGATTCTGACACTCGGAGCCGGCGGCGCGCTGTGGGCCGGCCCATCCGGCGCAGTGGTCCACGAGCCGACCACGGCTGTGGAGCCGGTGGACCGGACCGGAGGCGGTGACGCCTTCAACGCGGGAGTCATCGCAGGACGGCTGCTTGGTGAGCCGCCGTCGGCATGCCTGCGCAGAGGGCTCGACGCGGCGTTGCATGTGATCACGAAGATAGGAGCTCATCCATGACCAGGTGGCTTGGTGTCGCGCTGCTTCCGCGTGCGGACCACACACGCTCGGCGATCCAGCTGCAGAAGAGCCTGGGAGGCGAAAGTCCCCTGCGGCCTCCACTGAGCGAGGTGGGCAATCTTCCTCATCTGACGGTATTCCAGGGGCCTTTCGTCGATGTCCTCGAACCGGAGAGGGAGCTGGCGAGGATCAGCGAGTCGGTGAGCCTGCCCAACGAACTCTCCCTTGCGTCCGTCGGCATCGTTCACCAGCCGATCGGCTGGCTGTTCATGTCCGTCGAACGGCCGGTGCTTCTGCAGAAGCTGCAGGAAACGGTGGTGGACCGTCTGGCACCCCACCTCGACCGTGATGCTTTCGACACTTCGAAGGACACGTCGAGGTTCACGGAGGCCGAGCGTGCGAGCTTCGCACAGTACGGGTACCGCTATACCGGTGACGCCTACGCACCCCACATCACGTTGGGCCGGACAGAAGAGGACACAGCTCTGGAACTGGTTCGGACGGCACCCGAGCGCATTCACGTCCCCGAGGAGTGGACCTTCGACCGGCTCAGCTTCTATGTAATGGGTGAACACGGCGCCCATGCGGAGAAGGTCGCCGAGTTGCCGCTGGCCTCCGAGTGAACCAGCGGCACGTCCTGCACCGTGCCGCTGAGGCGGCTGTGGATGTGGGGGTGGGGTGGCTGGCCGGAGAAGGGGCGGGAGACCAATGGACGCACGTGCGGTTCAAACCATCCGGCGAGGAGGTCACAGCTGCCGACGTTGAGGTCGAGCGCCGGGTCACGGAGGTTTTGGAGGATCGTACGCCCGGCATTCCGGTCATTGGAGAGGAGTCGGCCGCTGAGGGGCCACTGCCGGTCCGATGCTGGCTGCTGGATCCCATCGACGGCACGATGAACTTCACCCGCGGGTCACCGGGATACGCCCTTTCGCTCGCCTACATGGAGGAGGGCTCGCCACTGCTGGGCGTAGTCCATGCGCCGGCCCTCCGGCGGCGTTGGAGCACTGGGGCGGCGGCTGCAAGGACAACGCACCTGCCGACCCGCGCCGAGGCCCTCTCCCAGGCAGTCGTCGGGCTGACGGGGACGGGCCACGGGATTCCAGAGATCGCACGGCTCATCGGCCGCCTGTACGACGAGGCGTACCGCATCAGGGTGCAGGGCGCGATGAGTCTCGATCTGGTCGGAGTGACCGAGGGATGGCTGGACGCCTGTGTATGCCTGCGTCCCAAGCCATGGGATGTGGCGGCCGGCACTGCCCTGGTTCGGGAGCGTGGCGGAGCGGTGCTGGGAGCGGCAGGGCGGGAGTTCACCCCGGATTCACCGGTTCTGGTTGCGGGTGCTCCACCACTCGCCCACGACCTGATCGCCGTCTGGGAGTCCGGCGTGGTCTGAAAAGTTCCGCAGCGGTCATCCTGCCGGTCACGACAGGCGGTGACGTCCGAACCGCGCAGGCGTGGGACGTCGGCGCGGTGGAGGTCCGCATGCAAGGCGGCAGCCGACCCGGACGAGCGCGCCCGGGTGGGGGTACCCCCACCCGGAAATGGGCGGGTAGCGGGATCACTTCGGGCGGTCGCATCCGGAGATGCTGGGCCGTGCACACAGCCGGTTCCCCTCGATTCCGCAGGAGTTGTTTCGTGCACGAGCAGACATGGCAGAAGTTACGTTCCCGCGCCGGGAAGCAGAGGGTTCGGCGCAGGGCCGTGTCGGTCGCGGTTGCGGTGACCGCCGGCGTCATGACAGTGGGTGCGCTGGTGCCGCCGGCATCCGCAGCGACAGCGACCAGGCCGGACACCGTCCAGCAGAGCCTGAGCGCGCTGGTGCGCAGCGACGGCCTGCCCGCCGCGCTGGCGAGCGTCAAGGACCGCGACGGCCGTGACGGCCGTGAGGGCCGCACCCGTTCCTACACCGCAGGGGTCGGCGATCTGGCCACCGGCTCGAA
This sequence comes from Streptomyces sp. NPDC093149, assembly GCF_044754145.1. Taxonomy (NCBI): domain Bacteria; kingdom Bacillati; phylum Actinomycetota; class Actinomycetes; order Kitasatosporales; family Streptomycetaceae; genus Streptomyces; species Streptomyces sp. NPDC093149. The sequence continues at coordinate 340,250 of NZ_JBIVON010000006.1, read as the reverse complement.
GGTGCCCAGGGACGGGCAGGTACGGATCGGCAGCAACACCAAGATGTTCACTGCCGTGGTCATGCTGCAGCTGGTCGGCGAGGGGAAGGTCGGCCTCGACACCGCGATCGACACCTATCTGCCGGGTCTCGTACGCGGGGACGGGACAGACGGACGCCGCATCACCGTCCGTCAACTGCTCCAGCACACCAGCGGACTTCCCGAGTACACCGACGAGCTGGACATCACCGCCCTTCAGCACCGCTACTCCGAACCCCGCGAGCTTCTCGACATCGCCCTCAAACAGAAGGCCGACTTCTCCCCGGGCGCGAAATGGGAGTACAGCAACACGAACTACGTGGTGGCCGGCCTGATCGTCCAGAAGGTCACGGGCCGTCCCGTGGGCGAGGAGATCACCCGGCGCGTCATCGACCGCGCCGGACTGCGTCACACGTACTTCCCCGCCCCCGGCGACATGACCGTCCACGAGCCCCACCCCAAGGGCTACCTCAGGGATTCGGCGGACGGGCCGCTGCGCGACTACACGGAAATGGACCCCTCCTGGGGCTGGGCGGCAGGCGCCATGGTCTCCACCAACACCGACCTCAACCGGTTCCACACCGCGCTCCTCGGGGGCCGCCTCCTCCCGGCGGCCCAGCTCGCCGAGATACGCACCACCGTCCCCGCCGACGACCTCGGCGAAGGCGTCCGCTACGGGTTGGGTCTGGCGAGCAGGCCGCTGTCGTGCGGCGGTGTGTACTGGGGCCATGGCGGCGACATTCCTGGATACGAGACCCGGGGAGGTGCCACCGACGACGGACGCGCCGCCAGTGTCGCGGTGACCGCCGTGCCGACCGACGAGGCAGCCGCGCGGCGGGTGGAGAAGACAGTGGACACCGCTCTGTGCCGCTGAACCGCGGGACGGGCCGGTCCGCGCGCCGGAAGTCGCCGGTGCGCCGGCCCGGCCGGGAAGCCGCCTAAGGACTGTCGATCCTTCCGGGCGGGCTCCCCGGTACTCGTCCGGCTCGCTCGACTCGTGCGGCTCGCCCGGCTCGTTCGTGCGGCTCGCCCGGCTTGTTCAGGTCGCCCCGCTCGTCGGGCGGGAAGAAGTCCGTGATGTGTGGCGTGCCGCTCAGCGCGGCTTCGACCCGGCCCCGGATGTAGTCGCCGGTCATCGGGCAGGCCAGAGCGTCGTCGGTGCGGCAGCCGAGCATGTGGTTCAGGACCGCCACGGCACGGTCGAGCTTCTCGATGCGCCGACGCATCGCGTCCCGCTGCGCGGCGATGAGCCCGAGGCGGTCCTCGACCTTCTCGCTGTCGACGATCGCGCTCGTCTCCGCGAGGGTCAGCATGCCGTCGTCGTGCCAGAGCTGCGCGTAGGCGAGCCGGGCGAGATCCTCGCGGGTGTAGTAGCGGACGCGCCCCCGGCGCACGCTGTGCCGGACGAGCCCGCGCTCCTCGTAGAACCGGAGCGCCGGGACCGTGAGCCCGAACGCGTCGGCGACCTCGCTGATCGAGTACAGGTCCTTCATGGGCACCTCCGCCGGGTTCCCCGGTCTGCTGCGGCCCCCGCACGCTTGCGCTCAAGTTTACTTGAGCGTGAAAGCTGGCGGGGCAGCCGACCACAGGAAGGTTCCCGTGTCCGTTCCCGCGCCCAGCCGCACCGCCCGGTCCTCTTCGCCCGCCCAGGGTCCGCCGTCCGGGGGGACGTCCTCGGCCGTGGTCCTGGTGACCGGCTTCGTCCTCCTCAGCCTGAACACCCGCGTGGCGTTCGGGCAGCTCGGCCCGCTCGCGCCCGTGGCAGGCTTCGGGACCGGGGCCGTCACGCTGCTCGGTCTGCTGCCGCCGCTCTGCATGGGCGCGTTCGCGCCGCTCGCCTCCCTGGTCCGGCGCCGGTTCGGGGAGGAACGCGGCCTGTTCGCGGCCAGTGCCGTGCTGCTCGCCGGGGCGGTCGTCCGCATGCTGGGACTGCCCGGCCTGTTCGTCGGCACGGTGATCGTCAGCATGGCCACGGCGGTCGTGAACGTGCTGATACCGGTGTTCGTCCGCAGCCGCTTCGCCCACCGGCGGGTCGGCGTCATGATGGGCGTCTACGCCCTGTCCATGGGCGCCGGGTCGGCGTTGATCGCGGCGCTGATGGTGCCGGTGTGGCAGGCGAGCGGACATTCGTGGGAGACCGCGATGGGCCTCGCGGTGATCCCGGCGGCGCTCGCGGCGATCGGCGTCGCACCGCAACTGCGGGGATCCGCCGGTCCGGCACAAAAGACACAGCAGCCGACGGAGGCCAGGAGGGCCGAGGCAGGGGAACGGGGACGGGCCGGCGGCGTCCTGCGCACGCCGCTGGCCTGGAGCCTGGTCGCCTTCTTCGGCTTCCAGACGCTGCTCTTCTACACCACGCTCGCCTGGCTGCCCGCGATCCTCGTCGACGCGGGTGTCTCCGGGGCGACGGCCGGCAGCATGCAGTCGCTGTTCATCGTCGGAGTCGCCGTCGGCGGCTTCACGGTCCCGGTGCTGGCGGCCGCGCGCGGTGATCAGCGTCCGCACATCGTGGCGGTCATCCTGATCTGCGCGGCGGGTTACACGGGCCTGCTGACCGCACCCGCGTCCGCCCCCGCCGTCTGGGCGCTGGTGCTCGGGGCCGGTCTCGGCGGCGGCCAGGCGCTGGCCGGGGTGCTCTACGTCAAGCGAGGCAAGGACCACGACCATGTGGCGGCCCTGTCCGCGGTCGCGCAGACCGGCGGCTACCTCCTCGCCGCCACGGGCCCGGCGACCGCGTCGCTGCTCCACACGGTGACGGGGGCGTGGACCGTACCCCTCGTCACCGCCGTCGCCGTACTCGCACTGAGCCTCCTGGCAAGCCTGCACGCCGGTCACGACAGGCAGACCGCGACGAGGTGAGACGCCCGGCGTCCGGGCTCGGCGTTCGACCTCCGCCCGTGGACGGCCCGTTGACCACGGGCTTCACCGTTCTTCGGACAGTGGGGCGGGCCTTTGCGTGATCACGTCGTCTCGCTGAAGTCGACACCGGTCACAACGTGCACCAGGCCGTCAGGCCGACCGGCAAACGGGGGGCGGCGTCGCCCGGAAGAGGTCCGCCCCCGTACCGGCCCCCTGTGGGACCCATGCGGCGCGTCACGTCGCAGCAGGGCAATCGTTGCCTGACGCGGCGCTGCGAGTGGGCAGCTTTCGGATCCCCGCCACCGGGGAGCACAGGATCCACACCACGCTCAGCACCGCGCCGGCCGTGCCCACCCACAGCGCGGTCCGCAGCCCGGCCATCTCCCCCAGCGCTCCGCCCGCCAGGGCTCCGAGGGGCCGGAAGCCATGGTTCAGAGTCCGGTAGGCGCCCGTCACGCGAGAGCGCAGCGCGTCGGGTATGAGCGCCATCTGGAGCGAACCGGCCGCGATGTCGACGAGCATCACGCCGACGCAGGAGACGAACTCGGCGACGAAGAGCGTCCCGAGCACCACCGGCGTTGCCCCGCCCGCGAGCGGCACCAGCATCAGCGGCACGGTGAAGAGGGCGAACCCCGCGACGATGGACGGCCCGACGCCGACCCTCCGGACGACCGCCCCGCTGACCGCGGCCCCGATCAGCCCACCCACCGCAGCGACACTGAGCACGGCTCCGAACATGCCCGCGCTGAGGCCCAGTTGACGTGTCGCGTAAAGGACGAAGAGGGTGTGGAAGATGTAGTTGAAGAACTGCACGTTGCCCGACGCCATGAACATCGCGCGCATCGAGGGCTCCCGGAACACCCAGCGCATCCCCGCCGTGAAGTGTCCCTTGGCCCGTTCGACGGGCGGCGGCTGCACGGGCCGGATGCGCGCGAGCTGCCCGGCCGAGACGACGTACGTGAGTGCGTCCGCGAGCAGGGCCACGGGCGCGGTCAGGATCTGCACGAGCACGCCGCCCGCACCGGGACCCGCGAGCCAGGCCATCGAGCGGCTGCCGTTGACCAGGGAGTTGCCCTCCACGAACCGCTCGGTCGGCACCAGCGCCACGAACAGTGTCGCGTTGCAGACCTCGAACAGCACCGTCAGCGCACCGATCCCGAAGGCCACGCCGTACAGCTGCCAGAGCGTGAGGGCGTCCAGCGCGTACGCCACCGGGAGCGAGACCAGCAGCACGGCTCGTGCCAGATCGGTGGCGATCATGACGTCCCTGCGCCGCCCGCACCGGTCGGCCCAGGCCCCCGCCGGAAGGTTGAACAGCAGTGCGGGCAGCAGCTCGACGGCCTTCAGCCAGCCCATCTCCGCCGCGTCCGCCCCCAGGACGAGCACGGCGGCGAGCGGGATGGCGATCAGCGATATCTGGTCCCCCGCGAGTGAAACCGCCTGCCCCGTCCAGTACCGCCTGAACGCCCGGTCCCGCAGCAGCGCGGGTATCAGCGCCTGAGGCCCCTTCACGGCGCGTCCTCGGGAGCCACGTGGGCGATCCGCAGGAACTCCACGATGCGCGCGCCCTCGGGCCGCAGCGCCGGATCGTCGTTGCGCCCGTCGTACGCCCTCAACAGTTCTCTGATCCGCTCGCGCAGCTCGACCAGTTCGCCGGCGGTCAGATACAGCTGCTGGTCGCCGAACTCCTCCGCCTCCCGCCACTCGCGCGGCAGCCGATGACGCTGTTCCATGGCGCGCGTCATGCGTTCGAAGTACAGCTCGGCCACCGTCGTGCTCAGCGCCACCGACGCCTCGTCCACGGCCGCATCGTCGGAGTGCGCCGGCCACGACGTGTACGAAGCGACGGCCCGCCACGGCTTCTCCCGGCCCTGCCCGCCGCCGGCCTGCTCGACCAGCCCGTACTTGGCGAGCATGCGCAGGTGGTAGGAGCAGCTGGCCACGGACTCGCCGATCAGCTCGGCGGCCCTGGTGGCCGTGGAGGGCCCCTCCCGGCGCAGCATTCCCACGAGCCGCATCCGCGTGGGGTGCGCATACGCGCGCAATGCGCGGGGGTCGCTGAGCACGGTCTCCCGCACCGGCGTATCCGGCACGCCGGTGCGCTGCTCGTGGGGCTCACGCGCTCCGCGTGCTTCATGTGCCTGATCGGCTTGGTCTCCACTCACCATCTAAAGATATCTTTAGAAAGATTCCTTTGCCAAGGTTTCTTTACCAACGTCCGTGGAAGGCGGTCGCGCGCTGGATCGCGCCGGTGCGCATCACCCTGTCCGGCTTCGGCGGGTGGACGGAGTGATGCGGGCGCCAGAACTGCCGGGCCCGGTCGGGCAGTTGACGGGTCGAGGCGGATACCTGGACATAATTCGCAGGCGTGCGGCAACGGCAAGGACCTAATCTGCCCGTCATGACCGACTGGAAGAGCATCGAGGCCGCCGACTGTGCCGTGCCCGCCGACCGGCCCATGGACGACCTCGTCGGCGAGCTGTCCCGTGCCCTGGCGGATCCCGATCCACTGGTCCGGGACGGCGCGCCCTACACCGTCCTCGCGACCTGGATAGCCCGCGGGGCGATCGGGACGTCCCGGCGGCTGGAGCTGGGGGACGAGATGGCCGCCCGGTTCACCGACCCGCGGGTCGAGGCCCGTACCTTCGCGCCCCTCGTGCTCGACATGCTGGTGGCCGCGGGGGACTTCGAGGCCGACTGGGTGGACGCGTTCGAGCGCTGGTACCCGGCGGAGCAGGATCTGCGCGGTCACGACGAGACGCTCGGCTGGCTTCACGCGGTGGCGCACGGCGCGGACCTGCTCGCCGGCTTCGGCCGCCACCCCGAGGTGGCGCCGGTGCGGATGCTGGATCTCGCCGCCGCGCGGCTGACGGCGCCCACCGACCACGTCTACGACCAGATGGAGGACGACCGTCTGGCCCGGGGGATCGCCCGGGTCCTCACCCGCGCCGACCTGAGCGAACACGACGCCGTCGGCTGGCTGGATCCGATCGCCGACCGCTTCGGGGCCGACCGCATCAGCACCCCGGTACCCGCCCACATCAGCAACTGCCTGCGCACCCTGCGCCTGCTCTACATCCTCGCCGACCGGGGCGTGCGCCCCACCAGCGAACTGCCCGCGGAACCCCTTCGCCACCGCGACGCGGTCAAGTCCGCCATCGCCACCGTCCTCGACCGGATCGTCAGACGCTGACCGACGGTTCAGGTCCGTGCTCACCAGGGCCGTCGAGTTGCTGCGCGAAGTACTCCGGGTCGCGGAGAGCCGGGGTGCACGCATTCGGGACGAGCCCTGCGCCACCGATGGCGGGACCGCCGACCGGAGTGGCCCCGTCACCGACGAAGCCCTCCGCGAGGTCGCGGCCAACGGCTGAGGACGCGCGGATGGCGGTGGACCGGAACCGGAGCCGAGGCTCAGTGAAAGCCGAGCATGCCGGGTGAATTGATGTCGACCGTGAGGATGCCGGGGGGATAGTCGCCCTGGTGGCCGGTCAGGATGATCGACATGCCGCCGCTTTCCTGGTGCGGAGTCGCGACGTACAGCGCGTGACAGACATCGGCGCCTCCCCACCCGTCCCGGACCATCCCACCGACCGTGGCCGCCGCGGTCCGGTCGAGCGGATCGACCAGGATGCCGGGGAGGGCGAGCACACCGCGCGCGAGCCCCTCGTCATCCGCCTCGGCCTGCATGAGGCAGAGGGCGGGGATGTGCAGCCGGTCGCCGGGTGTGGCGGCGACATCGCCGGCGAGGTGATGCAGGGCGCGATGTCCCTGCACAAGTGCCGACACCGCGCTCGTGTCGAGGATGATCACGCGGCGGTGTTCCGTCGGGCGTGCATCTTCTCGGCTGCCATCGCGTACACGTTGGCCAGGACGTCCGGCCCGTGGTCGAACTCCTCATCGGTCAGGGTGCAGCCCATGCGGTCGCGCAGCACTTTGCGGGTAGTGGCGACACGCTCGGCGATCTGGGCCGCCGTCGGCTGTTGGGCGGCCAGCTGATCGACGAGCTGGCCCAGGCTCAGCCCGCGTTCCTTGGCCAGCCGGGCGAGGTGGTCGCGCGTCTCTTTAGGCACCTGAATGGTCGTAGTAGCCATAGATTCACTACAGGGCCACTACAGACCACGGGTGACTGCTGTTCGGGGACACGGAAATCCCCGGAGAATGCTGTCCAAAAGTGATCGCAGGATCTACTCCGTACATTCTGTTCAGGCCCACAATCGACCGTTCCGGTTCGATTACAGTGCTGCGCGTCAAGGCTGCGCGGTTCTACGCGGACGGCTTGCGTGATGGCTTACGCCGACGGCCTGCGCGGACGGGGGAGGGGCACGGTGAGCACAGGGACCACAACGGTCTGGGGCCGTGCCGAGCAGCAGGACTTCCGCAGCCGGGTACGTGGGGCTCTGCTCGGCGGGGCCATCGGCGACGCGCTCGGAGCGGGTGTCGACGGGCTCACGCTCGAAGAGATCCGGGCGGCCCACGGCGTCGACGGGGTCACCGACTTCGTACCCGCGCACGGTGGGCGCGGCGTCGTGACCGCCGTCACGCAGCTCACCCTGTTCACCGTGGACGGGCTGATCCGCGCCCAGGTCCGCCGCGACACCGGCGCCTGGCATCCGCCCACCGATGTGCACCGGGCCCATCTGCGGTGGGCGGCCACACAGCGCGACTGGGGGCCCGACGAGCGGCGCAAGGACAACGGCTGGCTCGCCCTGCAGGAGTGGCTCTACGCCCGCCGCGCCCCCACCCGCGAGTGCCTGACCGGTCTCGGCGACACCACCATGGGCACCCTCGACCAGCCCAAGAACCCTGCCGCGCGGGACGCGGCCGCCCTCACCCGGTCCGCTCCATTCGGTCTGCTCGTCGGCTGGGAGCCCCAGCTCGTCCTCCAACTGGCCGTCGAGTGCGCCGCGCAGACCCACGGCCACCCCACCGCGCTGCTCTCCGCGGGCGCCCTCGCCGTGATGGTGCACGGGCTGGCCCGGGGCGAGACCCTGGACGGTTCCGTCCAGCACGCGCTGGCCCTGCTCGCCGAGCGCCCGGGGCACGAACCGGTCACCGAGGCGCTGAAGCGGGCCCTCGGCACCGTACGGCAGGGCATTCCGGGACCGGCCCTGATCGAGTCGCTGGGTGCCACGGACGCCGCCGAGGAGGTCCTCTCCGTCGCCCTGTACTGCGCGTTGGTGGGCGAGGACGTGCGGCACGGGCTGCGGCTGGCCGTGAACCACGGGGGGCCCTCCGCGGCCACCGGATCCCTGTGCGGAGCGCTGCTCGGCGCGCTGCACGGCGAGACCGCGCTGCCGCCGGCCTGGCTTGCCGAACTGGAGGGCCGGGCCACCGTCCTGGAACTCGCCGACGACTTCGCGATGGAGATGACCCAGGGGCCCGCCCTGCACAGCCCGTCGGCCGCCGCACCCGGCTGGCTGACCCGGTATCCGCGCGGCTGAGACCCCGGACCACGGGGGACGGGCGGGGCGCGGACGCCGCCGCGGCCGTACCCCGCCCCCGTCGCCTTCCCGTACGGACGGCGGGCGTCAGTCCTTCACGCCCTCCGTGACCGCCGCGTCCCCGGAACCGGCCTGCGCCGGAACCGTCGCTCCGGCCCCCGCGCCGTCACCGTCCGAGTTGATCTTCTCGATGACGGCGTCGCGCTCCGGGGTGTCCTCCGGCTTGACGAGGCCGATCACGATGTAGAGGACCAGCGAGATCGCCAGCGGCAGCGCCACCTGGTACTGCAGCGCGACGTCCGTCTTCGCCGAACCGTCGAGGTCGTAGTTGGTGAAGTAGAACGCCAGCAGGCCCGCCGCCCAGCTGGTGAGCGCCGCCGTCGGTCCGGACCTGCGGAAGCCGCGCAGCAGACCGAGCATGAACGGGATCGCGATCGGGCCCATCAGACCGGCGACCCACTTGATGACGACGGAGATGATGTCCTTGAACGTCGGTGAGTTGATCTGGGTGGCCAGCGCCATCGACAGGGCGAGGAAGCCGAGCGTGGACAGCCGCGCCGCCAGCAGCCCGGCCCGGCTGCCCCAACCGCGCGCCGTCTTGGACAGGATGGGCGCGATGTCGCGGGTGAAGACCGCGGAGATCGCGTTGGCGTCCGAGGAGCACATGGCCATCGTGTGCGAGAAGAAGCCGACGACGACCAGGCCCAGCAGCCCGTGCGGCAGCAACTGCTCGGTCATCAGGGCGTAGCTGTCGGAGGCGTCCGGCTTCTGCGCGTGGACCAGCAACGGGGCGCACCACATCGGGAAGAACAGGACGGTGGGCCAGACCAGCCACAGCACGGCCGAGAGCCGGGCCGAACGCTTCGCCGCGGCGGCGGACTCCGTGGCCATGTAGCGCTGGGCCTGGTTCCACATGCCGCCGTTGTACTCGAAGGTCTTGATGAAGAGGTACGCCAGCAGGAAGGTCACGGTGTACGGGCCGGCCGTCGGGTCGGTGTGGCCCTCGGGCAGCTTGTCCCAGACGGTCCACAGGGTGCTGACACCGTCGAGCTCGGCCATGGCGGTGACGAGCATCGCGACCCCGGCGAAGAGCTGGATGACGAACTGCCCCAGTTCTGTGAGCGCGTCGGCCCACAGACCGCCGACCGTGCAGTAGACGGCGGTGATGCAGCCGGTGATGAAGATGCCCTGGGTGATCGAGATCCCCGTGAAGACGGAGAGGAGGGTGGCGATGGCCGCCCACTTGGCACCGACGTCCACGATCTTCAGCAGCAGACCCGACCAGGCGAGTGCCTGCTGGGTCGGGATGTTGTAGCGGTTCTTCAGGTATTCGAGCGGGGAGGCGACGTGCAGTCGTGAACGCAGCCGGTTGAGCCGGGGCGCGAAGAGCTGGGCGCCGATGCCGATGCCGATGGCGATCGGAAGCGACCAGGTCACGAAGGAGGTGACGCCGTACTGATAAGCGATTCCGGCGTAACCGGTGAACATCACCGCGCTGTAGCCGGACATGTGGTGCGAGATGCCGGACAGCCACCACGGCATCTTGCCGCCGGCCGTGAAGAAGTCGCCGACATTGTCCACACGCCTGTGGGACCAGAGTCCGATCGCGATCATCACGCCGAAGTAGCCGATGAGCACGACCCAGTCGAGACTGTTCATGTGTCCCCTCCCGGGGTCCGCCTTGTGAACGGGTGCGCACTTCGTCAGTGAGGCGCCGCTCAGCGGTGTCCCCGTGCGGGAGCGGGGACTTCGGGGATTGAACCGCCTGCGCGGCATCCCGGTCAAGGTTCTCGCGGTCAGGGATGTGAACATGGATCAGCAAGGCGAACGTTTTTACTTGTTCTTGACTCGCGTGGGCGTTGTCGCCGACGTGACGGCGGCCACACGATGAGCGGGCACTTCGTCAGGCTGTGCGGAGCGTCAGAAGGACCGTGGAGCACAGAAAGACCGCACGGGATGCGGGTCCCGTGCGGCCGAGAAGGAGGAGAACTGGCCCTGCGAGCCGGTTGTGCGAACCGCCCCTACCGCATCAGCTCGCCCGCGTTGACCAGCAGGGACTGTCCGGTGATCGCCCGCGCCCGGTCCGAGGCCAGGAATGCGACGGCCTCGGCGACATCGCCGTCCGTGGCGAGGTCCGGAAGCGCCATGCGTTCGGTGAGCCTGCCGAGCACCTCGGCCTCGGGTACGCCCTCGGTGTGTGCGGTGAACTGTACGTACGCCTGCACCGGCGGACCCCACATCCAGCCGGGCAGCACCGTGTTCACGCGGATCCGGTGCGGGCCGAACTCCCGCGCCATGGAGTACATCGCCGAAGTGAGCGCACCCTTCGAGGCCGCGTACGCCGCCTGTCGCACCTGGGACGGGGCGGCCACCGAGGACTGCGTGCCGATGACGACCACGGCCCCGCCCCGCTCCTTGAGGCCGGGCAGGCAGGCGCGCGTCATCCGCAGCGTGCCGAGCAGATTGACGTCGACGACGGACTGCCAGGTGGTGAAGTCGGCGTCCTCGATCCCGCCGAAGTAGCTGTCCCAGGCGGCGACATGGACCACCGCGTCGATCCGCCCGAACCGTTCCAGCGCCAGCGCGGCGAGCGCCTCGCACTGCGCCTCGTCCGTGATGTCGGTGGCCAGATGGGCGGTGCGCAGTCCGTCCGGATCGACCTCCGCGGCCGACTTGGCGAGATTCGCCGGGGTGCGCGCCCCGAGCACCGCGTTGCCGCCCTCCCGCACGACCGTCGCCGCGACCTGGTGTCCGAGCCCGGCGCCCACGCCGGACACGATGACGGTCTTCCCCGCGAGCAGCATCGGTGGCCTCCCGGCTCTGGCAGTTCTTCTGACGGAGCGTCAGAGTAGGACGTCGCTGCGGAGTACGGAAGGGGAACGGCATGAGCGACGAGACGCGGAGCGACACCTACGCCGAACTGGCGGCGCTGGGACCGTACGGAGTCCATCCCGGCCATGCGCTGATCACCATGGTCGAACCGCACCCGGGTCATGAGTACGCGTACAACCGGTGGTACGAGGACGACCACTACTACGCGGGCGCCATGGCGATGCCCTGGATGTTCGCGGGACGCCGCTGGGTCGCCACCCGGGAGCTGCGGGAACTGCGCTACCCGGAGAAGTCCGCGGTGGCCGAGCCGGTCGGCGCCGGCTGCTATCTGTCGACGTACTGGGTGACGGAGGGGCGCTACGACGACCACATGAAGTGGACCGTCGGAATCAACAAGCGGCTGAACCGGGACGGCCGGGTCTACCAGGACCGCACCCATGTGTTCACGTCGTTCCAGGACCACGAGGCGACGGTCTACCGGGACGGCGCCGCGGGGCCCCGGGACTTCCACGCGCTCGACCACCCCTACCGCGGACTGGTCCTTCAGGTGATCGACACAGAAGGCGCCCAGCGGCGGGCCGAGTTGCTGGAGTGGCTGCGCTCGCGGCATCTGCCGAAGCGGCTGAGCGGCTCCCCGGCGGCGATGGTGACCGTCTTCCGTCCCACGCCGCTGCCGGGCGACCGGATGACCTATGTGAAACAGGTCGAGGGCGTCGGCACCCGGCTGACCCTGCTGTGGTTCCTTCAGGAGGACCCGCGGGACTGCTGGGCCGGGCACTTCACCGGGCTCGACACGATGGTCGCGGAATCAGGCCTGGGGCGGGTGGAGCTGGTGGCACCGTTCATCCCGACGGTGCCGGGGACCGATCTCCATGTCGATCGACTGCGCTGAACACCCGCTCACTCCGGCCGGGTGGTTCCCGGCCGGAGATTTCCCGCAGGACATTCCCCGCAAGGTAAACCCCGCATTCACCGCATTCCCCGCAGGGCATTCCCTGTCGGCTCCGCCGGACATTCCTCGGCCGACCCTTCCCGGGATGACGCTTTCCGGGGCAGCCGTTGCCGTTTCCGCCGATGTGCCCCGGTGTCCGGCGACGCGTATGCCAGTACAAGCGTGCCCCGGGGCGGGAATTCCCCGGGGCAGGCATCGAGCACCCTCGGCCAGGACGGCGGACCAGCCGAGAGGGCTGCACGCGACACCGGAACCGATGCTGCGATACGAACGATGGAAAGCGGCGGTCAGGCGTCGATGGCGCCCTTGCCGACGTCACGCACGAAGGCGTTCCATGCGGCGGGGACGAACGTGATCGAAGGACCCTCGGGGGCCTTCGAGTCGCGTACGGCGATTGCCCGGGCAAGAGGGGACTTGACTTCGACGCAGGCGCCGTTGCCCCCGGAATACGAGGACTTCGTCCACTTGTCCGTAGCACCCTGACGAATGGCCATGTTCACTCCGGTTCAGAGAGTCGTGTGAAGGACACCGACAGCTTTCCGTCAGTGCTCCATTTGGCGTGATCGACGCTACTCGCCAAGTCTCTTGAGTGAAGGGGCTGTTCACTCGACCGGATGGTATATACAAGCGAGGTCTTCCCCTGCGGGTGGACGGCGGTGTACCTTGCCGCCGTCCTTCCCGCTGCATCACTTCATTTCCCGCATACCGGACCATTGGGTTGTCCGGTTTTACGCACCGACGCGCCGGGTTTCACGCACCGGAGCCGCCGGCGTACTTCTTCGCGATGTCACTGATGAAGTGCCGCGTCTGCTCCACGTTCAGCGCCTGGGCCCGCAGGTGCTCGTACATGACGCTGTACCGCTGCACGTCATTGGATTTCTCCAGGTAGAGGTCGCTGGTGACGCCCTCGATATAGACGACGCTGGAGTCCGCGGCGTCCGGGAATTCCAGGACGGCGTACTGCCCGTTGATGCCGGGGTGCGCGCCCATGTCGAACGGCAGGACCTGCACGGTGACATGCGGCAGGTGCGACAGCTCGACCAGTTGCTCCAACTGCTCGATCATCACCTGCCTGCCGCCGACGAGCCGGTGCAGCGCGGACTCGTCGATCACCGCCCACAGCCGCAGCGGATGCTCCGGGTCGGTGATCCGGTCCTGGCGGCGGGCCCGTACCTTGACGCGCTTGTCGATCTCGCTCGGCGGGGCCTCCGGCAAGGCGCCGTTGATCAGCGCCTCGGCGTAACTCCGCGTCTGCAGCAGGCCCGGCACCACCTGGGGTTCGTACACCCGCAGCGACTCGGCGTCCGTCTCCAGACCGATGTAGACGCTGTACGGGATGTCACCGAAAGCGTGCCACCAGCCCTGCTGGCGCGAGTCCTTGGCCATCTGCATGAGCGAGTCGACGATCCGGTGGTCCTCGACCTCGTACACCCCGCAGAGATCGCGTACGTCGCGCTGGCTGATGGAACGGCGGCCGTTCTCCAGGCGGCTGATCTTCGACTGCGACACCAGCAGCCGCTCCGCCACCTCCTCGGCTGTCATACCTTTGAGTTCGCGGAGTCGACGCAATTCCTGGCCCAACCGGCGTCGCCTGACGGTGGGATTGACATTGGACGGCACGGAAACGGCACCTCCGGCTATGTAGCTGTGCGTATCTACTGCTGAGCAGATTGCCACCCCTGCCCCCGGCCGCGCTGGGAAATGGATACACGCAAGCGCACGGGGCAGCCGTGATTCCGGCTGCCCCGCGCTTGGTGCGGCTCCCGAACCGGGTCTTGGGGACGACGGTGCGGCGGTATTCGATTGGTGCGTCCGTGCCGTTGATACGGCCGTGCCGTGTGGTGCCCTGCGCTGCCGTGCGGTGTGCTGCGGTGCGAGCGGCGCCGGGCGCGGCCGTGGGGCCCCTCGTTCGGATCATGCCTGGCTCCGGCCCGATCCGAACGACATGCCCTAGTGGGCCGCGGTGTGCGCCATGGTGCTGCGACGTGACTGCGACTGTACTTGCGGTTGCAACGGCATTGCGGCCGCCTGGTTGCGGCGTGGCTGTGCGACCGCCCCGTTCTGAACGTCCATCACGGCGTGCGCCACGAGTCCGCCCATCGGGTCGTGCCTGATCAGGTCCCGGAGCCTGGAGCGCGATGAACGCCCCTCGTTCCCGGGGTACAGGTGCTTGCCGAGTCCGACCGCGTGGGCCAGCGCGGCGAGCGCCGCGGTCCGCGGGTCCGGCGGTACGCCGGTGCGGATCGCACTGTCCAGCCTGGCTCTGATGTCCCGGCTGATCGCCGTGTCCGTCGCCTGGTAGCGAGTTGTCGGCAGAACTCCGCACATCTGGCCCGCCACGGCATGCACCATGCCGCATCGCTCCAGATGAGCGAGGTAGATCTGACGCAGCCCCAGCCGGGGCCCGCCAATCCAGTGGACCGCCCGGACCGGGCTGCCGCGTCGGCGCAGCAGTTCCAGTGCGGAGTCCAGAGTCGGATCTCCTGTCGGCCGTGGCATCACCACGGCGATACGATCCCCGTCAGGGGCTATCCGTCCTGCCAGAGCCAGCTCCACTAGCTGAGCTCCGGCGAGGCCGAGGTCGAGCGACTGCGGCTGCGCTGTGGTACCCGTGGTCGGGTCCAGAGCGAGCAGCAGAAGCTCCTCCGGAATTGTTCTGCGGCTCCTGCCCATCCATGCCTCCCCGCGTGGATGAATGACAGGGTGACCCCTCTCACATTGGTCTGTCGAGAGTGCCTGGGTGCTTTGTATGGGAACCAGTAGGTATGTCGTTCTCGTCTAGCAGCTGGGCCGGTGGTTCACACGGGACACTGGTAGATGGTTCGGACAGCGCGGGGATGTCCCCGTGCCGCATGGAGGAGGCATCGGTGGCGGGCGAGTCCCCCGACAAGTCGAAGCAGCAGAAGTCGTCGGGGACGGCTCGCAGCGAGAGCGATCCGCGGCTTGCCGTCTTCCGTGAACCGCCCGCCGAGGCGGAGGCCCGCGGCGGGACGGACACGGCGACAGCGGTTTTCCGTACGGGTTCGTCCAGCGACGGCGACGGTGGCAAGGCGGACACGGCGACGGCCGTCTTCCGTACGCGGCCGTCCGGGGACGACGAGGACGCGGAGCGCGACGGGAGTCCGGCCGCTCGGGAGACCTCCGACGACGAGGCCTCCGGCGACCTTGACGGCTCCGGAGCCGCTGCGGGCGCCGAGGGGGCGGTGAAGGCCGCTCAGGGCCCGGAGAAGGCGTCTGAGGCCCCTGAGCCCGCCGAGAGCGCAGTGGACGCGGAGGGCGCGGAGGACACCGACGCTGCCGAGCCTGCCGCTGCCGCCGAGCCCGAGGCGGGCGACGCGCGGCTGCGCGCGGCGGTCGCCGCCTGGGTGTCGAAGGACGGCGACGAGGACGGCGAGGCCTCGAAGGACGCCGACGAGGCGAAGGGCGCCACGTCCGAGCGCGCGGCCGAGCCGGACGCGGACGCCGATGCGGCCGCGGCGGGCGACGATGCCTCCGACGAGGCCCGGGGCACCGAGTCACGCGAGAAGGCCTCGGACACCGAAGACGCCGAAGAAGTCGACGGCGCCGAGGTCACGGCCGACGCGGGCGACGCCGACAAGGCGCAGGGCGCGGGCGACGCGGCGAAGACCGAGCGCGCGGACGACGCCAAGCGCGCGGACGAGGCGAAGGACACCGCCGGGGCGAAGGACACCGCCGGGGCGAAGGACACCGCCAAGGCGAAGGACGACGCCGACGACACTGACCGTGAGGACAAGAACGACACCTCCGAGGGCAAGCGCGGCGGCGATCAGCCGACCGCCGTCTTCAGGGCGCCCGCCGCGGCCAAGGTCGACCAGCCGACGACCGCGCTGAAGATCAATCGGCCCGCGTCGAAGCCGGACGCGGAGTCGAAGCCCGAGTCCGCCGCCGAGCGGACCAGCAAGTTCGTACCCCTGCGCGGCGACGAGGTGCGGCCGGCGCCGGCGCCCGCACCTCGCAAGCCCGAGGCACCGGCGGCTCCCTCCGCCGCGACTGCTCCCGCTCCCGCGCTCTCCACCGCCGAGCGGACCACGCAGCAGCCGATGCCGCCCAAGCCGCCGCTCGACCTGCTCGCCGAGCTGACGAACACGCCTCCGCCGCCCGAGACACCGGTCCGCACCGCCGTGCGCCGGGTCAAGATCTGGACCCCGCTGGTCCTGCTTCTGCTGATCATCTTTGCGATCGTGCAGATGGTGCGCCCGCTCCCGGACCCCGAGCTGGGGCTGTCGGTGGATCCGGCCTACGCCTTCAAGGGGGAGGGCCTGAACCTTTCCTGGCCGTCGCAGGGGCAGTCGGCGGTGAGCGTGGACGGTGTCGGTTCGATGGGCAGCGCGGGCGCGCAGAAGCCCGCGCCGATCGCCAGCGTCGCCAAGGTCATGACGGCGTACGTGGTCCTCAAGGAACACCCCCTCACCGGCAAGGAGGAGGGCGAGAAGATCACGGTCGATCAGCAGGCGGAGGACGAGTCCAAGCGTGAGGACGAGTCGACGGCACCGATCACGAAGGGGCAGCAGTTCACCCAGAAGCAGCTGCTCCAGCTGCTGATGATCCCCTCCGGGAACAACGCGGCGCGGCTCTTCGCCCGTTGGGACTCGCCGTCCGAGAAGGAGTTCGTCGCGAAGATGAACGCCGCCGCCAAGGACCTCGGGATGACGAACACCACGTACACGGACCCCAGCGGCCTGCAGAAGACCACCGTCTCCACCGCCGAGGACCAGCTCAAGCTGGCCAGGGCGGTCATGCAGAACGACGTGTTCCGGGAGATCGTCGACACTCCGCAGATAAAGATCCCGGGCATCGACCAGGTGATCTACAACAACAACACCATCCTGCTGGAGCCGGGGGTCAGCGGCATCAAGACCGGCTCGTCCACCCCGGCCGGCGGGAACCTGCTCTGGTCCGCGAACACCGTCGTGGACGGGAAGAAGCTCTGGATCTACGGCGCCGTCATGGGGCAGCAGGCAGGCACCGGCCAGCCGTACGACAGCCTCGTGATGTCGCTGAACAACAGCCTCAAGCTGATCAAGGGCGCGCAGAAGGCCGTCACCTCGGCCCGGGTCGTGAAGAAGGGCGACGTCGTCGGGTACGTGGACGACGGTCTCGGTGGCCGGACCCCGGTGGTCGCGACCCGCGACCTGAAGGCGAAGGGCTGGCCCGGCCTCAAGGTCGAACTGTCCGTGTCGGACAACGGCAAGAAGATCCCGCACGACGCCTCGGCGGGGACCGAGGTGGGCGAGGTGACCGTGGGCACGGGAACCGGAAAGGTCAGCGCCCCGGTGGCGCTCCAGCAGGATCTGAAGGCTCCTGGCTTCGGCCAGAAAGTGGCGCGAATCAGCTGATCGAGCAGACAGGCGTCCGGAACACACCTGGGCCACGCAGCGCGACAGGCGCTGCGTGGCCCGGTTCGTTCCGGCGGCGTACCGGTCAGCCGCAGTGGCTCCACCCGCTCGTCCACGACTCGTCACTGCCGAGCATGCCTCCCCACTTCACACACTTGCCGCCCGCGGCCAGACGCACCGGCCCGGCGTACGCGGTGAAGGAGCCGCTGTCGTACTGGGTCGCGCCGTTCTGCACCTGGAGCCCTGCCTCCATGTAGGCGGCCTTTCCGGCCGTGTTGCGGATCGTGACCACGCAGTTCTTGCCGGCACTGGCGCTGTAGAGCAGATAGACGCTGCCCGAGACGGACTGGAACTTGTGTGAGTCGATGACCGAATATCCCGAACCGCAGAGGCCCACCGGATCGGCGGCGGCGGCCTGAGCGGGGGCGGCCATGGTGCCGAGGGCCATCACGCCCACCGAGGCCGCGAGCGTTGCGGTGCGTGCTTGCCATCTGCGCATGGGAACTCCCTGATCGTGTGAATAAAAGATCTTGGGCGATTGTGGCAGCCCGCTTTGGAATGACCCGTTCCGTACGACCCCTTTCGGCCAGTGATGCGGTGCGTGCTAGCGTCCCGGAAGCAACGCGTGGATCCCGGGACGCGTCTTCCGGCACATGAGGCCCGCGCGGTACACCGTCGGTTCCGACCACGTGTCCGGGCAAGGACGGGGAGAGTCGCAGTGACCACTGCTGAGCCGCGACGGGCGAAGCACAGCACGGGCCTCGTGGACCCCGAACAGGGCTCCGCGCGGCCGTCCGCGCCGGATGGCGGCGGTCCCGCGGCCGCATTCGCGCAGCGGTGCCACCGCCATCCGGTCCTGCTGACGACCGTGGTCGCCGCGGTCGCCCACCTGCTCTGGTTCTTCTTCTTCGCGAACAGCGGTGGTGACCTCGCGGCCCAGGACGCCTGGGCGGAGTTCGTCGGCCGGCATCCCGGTACGGCGTACAACCTCGCCTGGTACGGCGGCATGCACCCCGTCTCGTACAGCGTCGTGTCGCCGTATCTGATGTCCGTGCTCGGCGTGCGGACGACGATGATGATCGCCGGGACCGTTTCGGCGGCGCTGACGGCGCTGATCCTGGTCCGGGTCCGGGCCGTACGCAACCCGCTCGCCTGCTCGTTCGCCGGCGTGTTCGCATACCTGTGCAACGCGCTGTCCGGGCGGGTGACGTTCGGGCTCGGCATGATGTTCGCGGTGGGGGCGGTCGCCGCGGTGTTCTGCTGGCCGCACCGCTGGCGGTACAAGCGGTGGGCGAAGGCGGCCGTCGCCGCCCCGCTCGCCGGGCTGGCGACGGCGAGCAGCCCCGTGGCCGGACTGTTTCTCGGCGTGGTCGCCGCCGCGCTCTTCCTGAACAAACGACGCCCCGGGGCGTACGCGCTGGGCCTGGCGCCGGTCGTGGTCGTGGCGCTCTCCGCGTGGCTGTTCCCGTTCTCCGGCACGCAGCCGATGTCGCTCGCGACCCTGTCGCTGCCGTTCCTCTTCGCGGCCCTCGTCTTCGTCCTCGTACCGCGCGACTGGAAGACGGTCCGCACCGCCGCCGCGGTGTACGGGGTCGGGACGCTTCTGACCTATGTGATCGACTCACAGATCGGCTCGAACGTCACCCGGCTGGCGATGCTGTTCGCCGGTGTGGTGCTGCTTGCCGCGCTGCCGTACGCGAAGCCTCGCTCCCGGCGCTGGTACGCACTGGTCCTGGCGTTCGTCGGGATGAACTTCTGGATCGGCCTCAAGAGCGTCGACGACATCGTCCGGACCGCTCCCGCCGCTTCCTGGACGCGTGAGCTGGCCCCCCTGGTCAATGAGCTCCAGAAGGTCGGCGCGGAACGCGGCAGGGTCGAGGTCGTGCCCGCCAGCAGCCACCGGGAGGCGTCCGCGCTCGCGCCGTACGTCAATCTGGCCCGTGGCTGGAACCGGCAGGCGGACATGGAACGCAATCCGCTCTTCTACGACGACACCCTGAACAGCGCCGAATACCGCGAGTGGCTCGACCGCTGGGCCGTGCACTACGTGGTGCTGCCCAAGGGAACCCCGGACTCCACCGGCGCCGTGCAGGAGGCGGAGCTGGTCGACGAGGGGCTGCCGTATCTGAAGCCGATCTGGTCGGACGCCAACTGGCGGCTCTTCGAGGTCGACAGCCCGGTACCGCTGGCAGACCCGCCGGCCACCGTGGACCGGGCCGGTGCCGGTGAACTGACCATCCATGTGAAGAAACCCGGCCGGATCCTGATCCGCATCCCGTACTCGCGCTGGCTCGCCCTGGTGGACGAGAAGGGCAAGAGCGTGGAGCGGCCCCAGGAGACCGAGGCGTCCAAGCAGCGCGAGGACGAGAACAGCCCCCGGACGTATCTCAACACCAACGGCTGCCTGATCAAGGTCGAGGAGGACGCGGACGGCGACGAGTGGACGGAGCTGCTCGCGCCGCGGCCGGGCGTGTACCGGCTCGCCGCGCCCTACCAGCTGTCACCCGGCACACCGTGTCCGGAGGAACTGCGCTGAACCCGGTCCCGGAGTCGCCCGGTCGAGGGTGACATCCCGGGCCGGTGGCTCGATGATCCGGAATCGGCATCGCGGGACCGCCTCCGCGGCCATAGTTGACGTATGAGCCTGACCACGGACGGAGAGCCGCCCGGCCCTGTGCGGTTCTACCTCGCGTGCGACCGCCGGGGCTGCCGGACACGGGCCGTGTTCGACCTGGTGGTCGCGGAGCCGCCGCCGGACATCGAGGCCGACCTGTTCGGCCATGTGCTGCACAGTGCGACCGTCGCCTCCCCGTACATCGGGGAGCTCGGATGGATATTCATCCAGCAGGAGGGCTACTGGTGCCCGAACTGCGCCTCGCCGGGCCGGCGCCCTCGGTCGAGGGACGTCACGTCGTCCTGAACCCGGGGAGCGCCGATAACGGTTCGGCGGGCACCGAAGCCTTACGGATCTAGCGTCGAGGCATGACGGACATGAAGCACGCACCCGACACACCTGACGTACTCGACGCACCCGGCGCACTCGAAGCGCTGTACGAGCCCGACGCATCGCGCACGTCCGACGCATCGCACGCGTCCGACGCATCGCACGCACCCGACGCGTCCGGCCTGGTCACGCAGGATGCCCCCGATGCCCTCGACGAAGCCCCGGTGACCGACGACCGCGACCCCGCGCGGATCCTGACGGCCATGGTCGACCACGTCCTGGGCCTCGCCGGGACCTGGACCGGATGGGACGGTCGCCCCACC
This sequence comes from Streptomyces sp. NPDC093149, assembly GCF_044754145.1. Taxonomy (NCBI): domain Bacteria; kingdom Bacillati; phylum Actinomycetota; class Actinomycetes; order Kitasatosporales; family Streptomycetaceae; genus Streptomyces; species Streptomyces sp. NPDC093149. The sequence goes on along the minus strand of NZ_JBIVON010000006.1, from coordinate 319,524 downwards.
CCCGCCGACGACCGGATCTACACCCCGCACAAGGCGATCCGCCGTGTCGCCGACCACATGGTCGACCATCTCGCGGAGATGGAGGCCAGGCTCGCGGGTGAGGAGACGCAGCCGGACCACTGGCATGCCTCGGCCACCACGACCGAGTCGGACCTCGCGCCGTTCACCGAGGCCGACCTCGACGAGGCGCGCAGCAGGCTCGTCCGTCTGGCCAGGATCTGGGCGAACCGTCTGGACGCCCTGACACCCGACCAGCTCGACCGGTCGCCGGGAAAGGGGTGGACGTTCCGCCAACTCGCCTTCCATCTGGAGGGATCGGCGTACTACGCGGACTCCGTGGGGGACTTGTCGGCGGCCGGTACACCCGCTTCCCACCCGGATCGGACATCGAAGCCATGACGCCGGACAACGAAGCCGTGACGCCGGACGCCGAAGCGATGACGTCGGACAACGAAGCCGTGACGCCGGACGCCGAAGCGATGACGCCGGACAACGAAGCCGTGACGCCGGACGCCGAAGTCATGACGCCGGACGTCGAAGCCATGACGCCGGACGTCGAAGCCATGACGCTGGACACCGAAGCCATGACGTCGCGCACCGAAGCCGTGGCGTCGGACACCGAAGCCGTGGCGTCGGACAACGCGCCCGGCGGAGCCGCGCTGCCCATGGCGACCGCCGCCGCCGCGTTTGCCGCGCTGCACCGTTCGTCCGGTCCGCCGTTCCTGATTCCCAACGCCTGGGACCGTGCCTCGGCGTCCGCCCTTGCCGCGCAGGGCTTTCCGGCCGTCGCCACGACCAGCCTCGCAGTGGCCGCCTCGGCGGGCCTGCCGGACGGTGCGGGAGCGACCCGGGCGGAGACGCTGCTGCTGGCCCGGCGGCTCGGGACGGGGCCTTATCTGCTCTCCGTGGACGCCGAGTCCGGGTTCGGCGACGACCCCGACGAGGTGGCCCGACTGGCCCGTGAACTGGCGGATGCCGGGGCGGTCGGCATCAATCTGGAGGACGGCCGCAGCGACGGCACCCTCGCTCCGGTGGCGCTCCACGCGGCGAAGATCGCTGCGGTGAAGGCCGCCGTACCGCACCTTTTCGTCAACGCCCGTACGGACACGTACTGGTCGGGCGGCAGGGAGAAGGCCGCGACGACGTCTCGACTCCAGGCGTACGAACAGGCGGGCGCGGACGGTGTGTTCGTACCAGGGCTGACCGATCCCTCGGAGATCGCCACCCTGGTGAAGCGGCTCGAAACCCCTCTCAACATTCTCTACACGCCCTCCGGTCCCACCGTCCGCCAACTCGGTGATCTCGGTGTGCGCCGGGTGAGCCTCGGCTCGCTGCTGTTCCGGACGGCGCTCGGGGCGGCGCTGGACGCGGCGGAGGACATCCGGGCGGGGCGGCCGGTGGCCGGGGGAGGACCCACGTATGCGCAGGTGCAGGCACTGGCCGGTCCGGTCACTGGCGGCTGCCGCTGCGTCTGCGGCGCACCCGCGCCACAGTCCAGATCCCGACCCCGATGATGGGGAACACGATCAACGACATCGTCACAATGGCGATGATCCCCACGAAGAGAAATGTGACCAGCAACTCCCCTATCGAGGGGTCCGGTTCCATACCCTGCCTCCTTGATGTGGTCGCGCAACGCTGCTCCGGCGACGACGCATGGGCGGATCCTGCCGGTTCCTCGAAGCCACGGCATCACGCGCCTTCCGTCCCCACCACTCACCCCGGCTCCCGTCCCGTCCGCCGGAAGCCTGCGGCGGCGCGCACGTCATGTGTGCTGCGAGCCCGGCGGGCGCCGATGCGGCTTTCGGCCGCCGCCGGACCGGGACCGGGACTGGGGCTGGGGCCGGGGTCAGGATGAGGATGAGGATCAGGACCGGGGGCAGGGTCAGGGGCTGGGGATCTCCTCGATCCGTTCGCGGTTCAGCAGGAACAGGGGCAGGTGTGGCTGGTCCGGAGCGATGGGGAACCCGTGGTCGAAAGCGAGGCTCGCGATCGCCAATGGCCCCAGGGCCACTCGGGCGCGCGGTGCCGCCGACCCGCCCCAGTGGGAACCGTGTTCCGCGAGGGCTTCGGCGAGTGTCTTGGCGAAGATGTCGTGGTCCCGTGCGATGAGGCGGTGGAAGAGCGAGATCGGCTGGTAGTCGATCCCGTTCACGAACTCCATCGGCGCGTGACTCACGTCGGGCCCGGACGCCTTCATGGTGGCGACCAGCTTCTCCACGACCGCGTCCATGGAGTCGCGTTCGGAGAAGTAGGTCTGCAGGGTGTCGACCCAGCACAACACGTACTCGTCGACGGAGTCGTCCTGCCGCAGCGTCTCCAGCGGCACCTGGCACAGTCTGCGGACGCGCTCCCCCTCCCGGCACACGATCGCCAAGTAGAGGGCGTCGAGCCAGGCGCGGGCGTCCGCGGGCGGAGCCGCGGGCGTGGCCGGCAGCTGCCGGACCAGGTCCTCGCTCAGTCGGCAGTCCTGCGGTTGCGCACCGGTGAAGAGGGCGGAGCCGAGCTGTACGGCGGTGGCCCAGGCATTCCACGTATCGATGTGCGCCGCCCTGGGGTCGGTGGCACAGCGGGCATGGGCGTGGGCGACGGCGGTGTCGAAAGCACTTCCCAGGTCGGCGGTCGGGGCCTGGGAGAGACCTGCTATCGACTCGGCTGTGGCGCGGGCGAGTTCGGCGAGGCCGGGGGCTGCTGCCTCGTCGGCGGTACGGGTGGCGAGTCGTCCGGCGCGGTCGAGGCGGACCAGGCCCTTCATCAGGCTGAGCAGTCGTGGCGGCGGCTGGATGGAGAAGGTTCGGGTGTCCTCGTCGATGACCGTGAGCGACTTCAGGCCGCCGCGGTACCACCAGTAGACCCGCGGGGACAGCGCGCCCGGCCCGTCCTCGAAGGCCCCCAGCGCGTAGGCGGCGAGCCTGTTGACGGCGTCGACCACCGTGCCGTCGGCGATCGGGTGGTACACCAGGTTGTGGCGGCTCGGCATGACGACGAGGGCACCGGAGTGCGGAAGCGACTCGCCGGTGACCTGCTGGACCGCGGCGGACAGGAACAGGGCTTTGCTGCCTACGAAGTGCGAGTCGCCGTAGAAGGAGTGCAGGATCGTTCCTTCGAGGGGGATCTCCTCGTGTGTGACGGGTACGCGCATCAGGTTCCCGTACGCCGCCTGCCCCAGCTCCTCCAGGCCGACGCGCTCCACGTCCGGGTCGGTGAGGATCCGTACGTCGGTGGGCCGGTCGAGGGCATACGCGAAGACGAGGCCGTCGGCCACGAGGCGTGCGTAGCGCAGGGACCCGGCGATCTCGGGGGTGATCGAGTCGGCGGGCAGCAGCCGGGCGTACGTACCGCGCAGCAGCTCGTCGGTGTCGGGAGTGTGGTCCGGGTTCATTGCCCCGACTCTACGAAAGCGGTGTGCCAGCGGATGACGCGGCCCCGGCCGGGCCAGTCGGACCAAAGGACCCAAGTAGACTCTAAGGCAGGGCATTTGACGTGGCCGGCCACACCGCTCGGGCCGCTTCGGACGACGTTGCCCGGGGCAGAAGGGAAGCGCTCGACCGCGAGCGTCTCGGCGTCGGCCCGCCCGGCTGGTGCCGGCCTTCACCGACAGCTGCCCCCTAACAGCGTGGTGGACGGTCGGCCGACGTCGTACGCTCCCTCTGGTCAATCAAAGTCTCGTGGGGGGACATTCATGCGCACAACCATGCGGCTTACCCTGCTCGGCACCGGCGTCGCGCTGGTCGCCACCGCGATCGGCGCCACCGCCGCCCAGGCGGAGGACGGCGGCAGCGGCAACATCACGATCGACAAGGTCGTCATCAACGGCGGCAAGCCGGTCGTGGTCGGTACCACCAACGTGGTGTCCGCCAAGGTCTCCGTGACCGCGTCGGACGATTCGGGCATCGCCAAGACCACGTACATCAGCGCCGCCGGCCCGAAGCCGAACTTCGCGCAGGTCTGGGACGACGAGATCACCTGCGTCAAGGCGAGCGCCACCACGTCGACCTGCACGGGCACGCTGACGTTCGACCCGCAGGCGTCGACCGGCTTCGTCAACAACAGTGCGGCGGCCACCTGGAAACTCGGCACACTGGTCTCCGCCAACGACTACGACTACATCCACCGGGACGCGGCCACCACGTTCAAGGTGCAGCGCTACTCGAAGCTGACGGTCAACGCCTCGCCGGAGCCGGTGAAGAAGGGCAAGACCATCACGGTCACCGGCAAGCTCTCCCGGGCCAACTGGGAGACCAACAAGTACCACGGCTACGCGAACCAGTCGGTGAAGCTGCAGTTCCGCAAGAAGGGAAGCAACACCTACAGCACGGTGAAGACGATCAAGTCCAACTCGACGGGCAACCTCAAGACGACCGTCACCGCCTCCACCGACGGCTACTTCCGCTACAGCTTCGCGGGCACGGCGACGACTCCGGCGGTCAACGCGACCGGCGACTTCGTCGACGTCCGATAGCCACGTACCGAGAGCTTCCCTGAGATCTCACGCGGGAGGACCCCGGTTCGACCACAGGCGGCCGACGCACCGCGCCTGGCCGAGTCCCGGGGATACCCGGCAGGTGCGCCGTCCTCACCGGGACGGCGCACCTGCCGGTATGACGGTGATCTGTGCCCGCCCAGGGACGCTCCATCGCGGTAGTCCCTGGTGCCGATCGCAAGAAGGAAGGCGGACAGGGGCAGCCCTGCCCAGCCGAGGGCCCTGTTCAATCTCACGGGAATCGAAGGCTCGTTCACAGCTTGCGCTGATGCGGGCTGTGAGCGGCCAGCGCTGCCACGTAGTCTCGTTCTCTCCACACGGCAAGGACGGGGGCGATCACTCGATGGCGAAGCCGGTACGTGCAGCACTGGGGGATGTCTGGCTCGAGTGCCTGGTCTGCCAGGGTGACCTGTTCCGAGAACGGAGTGTTCTGCTCAACAGCACTGGGATGGAGTTCCTGAAGTTGGCCTGGGCTGACGAGAGCGCCACGGGCCTGATCTGCTGGCGGTGCGGATACGTGCACCTGTTCGTCAACAAGGACATAGAGCTCTACCGAGCGGACAAGTGACGGAGATGCGTCCTTGTGGGCCGAGGATCCGTCGAGGGCATCTGCACCCCGGATTGCTCAGCCGGAAGGTTTGTCGGTGGTGTGGCACGGCCGCGATCAAGGCTAAGGGCCAGTTCAGAGGGATTAGTCCCCTGAACCGGCCCTTAGTGCCGTGCCCCCGGCAGGATTCGAACCTGCGACACCCGCTTTAGGAGTTCGGTCTACGCCCGCCCGTGACGCTGTAGTTGGCTGGTCCGGCGGCCGCCCAGGGGTGCTGTTGTGTGTCGCCGTCCGACGTCGTTGATGTCAGTGTTGGATGTCATCCCGACCGGACCACCCAAGGACGGCATCAAGGGCATTCCCGAGGAAGAGAGGCTAGATCGCGAACTCGTGCGTGATCCCGACACACACGTCGCCTTCGAAGAGCAGCGCGATGTGGTAGACGTCGCTCTGCCACTGCAGTAGCACCTGATCGGGCCCCGCCACGCTGAAGCTGGAGTAGGGGCCGACCGCAGCGACGATCTCGTCTTTGCTCCGGCCGGCCAGGTTGCCGAGGTTCGCAAAGCCCTGAGCTAGTGCCCGTCCGCCAGGTAACAGCCCAGAGTCTTCGCTCATGATGCCTGCGAACTGGCCCAGTTCGAAGAGGACTCCGATGTGGTAGCTGCCGCTTTGCCACTGAAGCAGGGTTTGCCCCGGTCCTGTCATGCTCTGGCTGATTGGCGCACCAACCGAAGCGATGATCTCGTCCGCTGTGCGGCCCGTGAGGTTCCCCAGTTTGGCGAAGCCCTGTTGCAGCCTCTGCCCCGACAAGCCAAACATGCGCCCTCCCTCATGTGATGACGACCACACTCTACGGACCTCCGGGACCGGTGTGGCACGTAGAGGGTTTAGTCCGCGAAGTCACTGATACCGAATCGATCCGACTGGGAGAGGGGCGACCAGTCGATGTTGGGCAGGTGACAGTACGCGCTACCGATTGATGGGGATCTCGTAGACGATCTCGCAGTGAGCCGCGGGCACCACGATGTCCGCCGTCTCCACGGGCCGACCGTCGACGCTGTAATACGTCCGCTGGATGTGCGTGACGAGCGCCGCCTTCTGGACACCGAGCAACGACGCCTCCTCGGCAGTCGCTAGCCTCGGCTCTGGCTGCTCCACGGCATGGCTGACCTTGATGCCGATCGCTGCCATCCGGTTCACTACGCCTGTTCCCGCGTGGGGGCCTCCTTCGGGGAGGACGACGAGAGTGCCGGCGGTGAGGTCGTATGGCTCCCAGCTCGTCGACAGCTGCACCGGCCTACCGTCCGCCAGGAATTCGTACGCAGTGCGCACGCACAATTCGCCCTCGGTGATGCCGAGTCGCGTCGCGATGTCGGCGGGGGCCGGCACTTTGGCGTCCGTCCGGCTCTCCCAATCCCCTTGTCTGCCCACGGCCTTCATGTCGGCCCGGAAGGGCGACCCGGTCGGCTGCTCGCGCGCCGACGACCGCACCACCCGCACCCGCTGTCGGGGCTCGGCGACATAGGTGCCAGAACCGGCGCGACCCTCCAGGACGCCTTGGGAGATCAGCAGTTCCTGTGCCCGGCGGACCACGTTCTCGCCCACGCCGCACTCCTGGCCGATCTGAGACCGGGAAGGCAGGCGGTCTCCCGGCTCCCACACGTGCTCAACGATCCGCCGCCGGAGTTCGTCGGCGATGCGGAGATAGGGCGGCTGCTCAGGCATATGGAAAATCTAGTCCACTAGCTCTAGTCTAGTTAACTAGCTTCACTGAAAGTGATTGCTGGTGACGGAGGCTGCCTGTGCCCGCTTCGGGAGTTAGCGCGGTGGTCATCGCTGCCCGGCTGTCCGCCCTCGGGCTGCCCGCGCGAACGGAGGAACACCCCCGGCACACGTCGGTGGAAGCGGAGGTGCCCGATGCGCTCTCCGCCGAGTCATGGCGGGAGGTCCTGGACGCGGTGGCTGAGGCCGATCGATTCGGTCTCCTCGACACCAGCTTGAACGGCCGCACCTTATGGGCGGTCGTACGCAAAGCGGTCCCCACGACGGGCGATGTCGGGGGACCGAGCTATCAGCGATAGGAGCTGAACAGCGTGCTCAACCGTATCCGCCACGCCTTCTTCCTCACCAGGGCGCGGTACTCCTCAAGAGGCAGGCACCGCCGTGCGTTAACACCCTCCTTCCCTCCGGCGTCCCCGCTCGCCTCCCATGAATCCGTTGGCGTGCCGACTCCCTTCCTGGGCTGGGCAACTGCCGACGTGGCGCCCCACCGAACCTTGCTCAGGGGGGAAGACGTCGCGCTCGTCCGCCCATACGTGCTGGCGTCAGAAAGGCGTGTTCGGACAGGCTCGATGGTCACTGCTTCTCACCTGCCGCCGGACGCTTGGGCGTTCCTCGCGGGAGGCCACTGATGCCACCTCGTCGACAACTACACGTCTCAGATACCTCAGCCGTCTCCTATCGCTCAACCGATTGCAGGATCGGCACACACGCCTCCTGCACGGAATCCTCCCCGGCCTTGGTATCGGACGACCTCCCGGTGATCTGCGAAGCGTGTGACTGCCCGTGCCACCCGTCTCCCGGCCCGTCCATGCCCCTGGAGGCGACGCGGTGAGCGCTTGGGCCCCTGGCGGCGTGCTGGTCTCCAGCATCGAGATCACCGCGGCCACCGTTCGGCGCGGCGATGTTATTCAACTTGGCGGCCAGGCCTGCCGGGTGGGAGACCTCATTCAGCTTCCCCAGGGAGCGAAGCAATTGCTCTTCGAGTCGGGCGAGCTGCTGACCATGCACGCGCGTACCCGGCTCGTCGCCATGCGCATGCTGAGAAGGCGGTGACCGGCTCCATGCGCTCACGCCACCACGACATTGCCGACGACCTTCGTCAGCAGATCACCACCGGCCGTATTCGGCCCAGCGAACGCCTTCCGTCCGAGGCCGACCTTGCCGACCAGTACAAGGTCAGCACGGTGACCCTGCGGAGAGCCCTCGCCGCGCTCCAGGGCGAAGGCCTCGTGGAGAAAGTTCATGGCAAAGGCAACTTCGTCCGCGGTCCTCACCGCAAGATCCTGTATGTCGGTGGCTGGGGCACCCTGGACCCGCGGACTGCCGCCGAGCCGGCATCGCGTGTCACCGTCCGCAGCAACATCGTTCAGGCCCAAGCGCACCTTATGACCCTGCTGAAGGTGCCTCTGGGCAGCCCCATCGTGGAGATCACCTGCATCAGCCATGAAGGGGAGTCTCCGTGCGGTCTGGCTCGCATCTACATGCCTCGCGACCTGGCCCCGGCCGGAGTGCTCGAAGACAGCTCCACGTGCCGAGACGCAGTCACAAGATTCGCCGCACTCACTCCGCCGCCGGCTGCTCTCCGAGAGGCCGTGTGCGCACGCCCCCCGACACCGGACGAAGCATCGACCCTTCGCCTTGGCCCGGCATCGGCCGTCCTTTCCATCACCCGCATCGCCACCGACTCCACCGGCCGAGTCACCGAAGTCACGCTCCTGGCGTTCCCGGGGGATCGCGTAGACGCCGTCTTCACTACCCACCGCGTGACCGACGAGAGGCAGACTCAAGGATGACAGCACCGAATGAACTGCGACTCCTCCCGTGGCCCGGCCCCGACGGCAAGCCCTGCTTCCTGAGCACTGACGACGCTGGCGGCTACCTGTCCCGCCTGGCCGACGACACCGAAGCGATACAGCTCCGCTTGGGCGCCGAGTTCTTGGACCACGCACTCGAAGTACTCGCCGACGCCGAGACGGACACGGACGAACTTCGCCTGCTGGCAACGGACCTGACCGGCGCCCTACAAGACGTGGTCCGCGTAGCAACAAGCCGTGGTCACCGCCTCTCGCGCCCAGGCCACCCCGTTCACGTGGGACTGCCCGGGCACTTCAGGTAGCGAAAGACCATGCAAGGCAACAGAGAGGCCCCAGCCCTAGTCTGGGGCCTCTCCTATTTGGCGGACACGGCTCCAGAGGCCCCATACGACTCATACGTTTTGGCAGTTCGGGCCACTGGCGGTAGGCGCTGTGACTCCCTCAGGCCGCGAATAGGCCGCGGACGGCAGGGTGGCGCTCCAGGTCTGCTACAGCGTGGCGCCAGGGCCCAGCTCGGTTGCACCGAGAGAGACGTGACGCGTGGTCATGGCTGATGCGTTAGAACTTTTGTGCTAGTGGGGAGTGATGGCGCCGGCCGTCGCTGATGTAGCTGCAGGCTGTCCGCCGGACTGCTGATCACGGACTTGACCTGCTCGTTCTCTAACTGTTCGGGGCGTTAAGAGAGGTACGCCAACGCTCCGAGATTCAGCCAATGGCCAGTTTTCGCCTCTCTAGGCAAGAGTCTTTTCCTATACGTATGATCTAGATCTGAAAAAATTGGATGCGGGCCGGGGGGCTGGCAAGGACCATGAGTGCCATGAAGCAGGCAAGCATGCACGTGAACTCTCTCGTGCTAGACGAATCGAACCCGCGGCACGAGAAGAAGACTGCGAGTTTGGAAGAATCAATCGCGGCCCTTCTCGGGCATAACCCGGAGAAGCTCTATCGACTGGCGAAGGACATCGCCCAGCACGGTATAAACCCCGCCGAGCTCCCTATCGTGGTCATCGAAGGTGATCGAAACATAGTAGTGGAGGGTAACCGGCGGGTAGCCGCGCTCAAGCTCCTCGGTAACCCTAGCCTCGCGCCCACGGAGAAACTCCAGAAGCAGTTCGCCGCGATCGCGCGCAATAATGATATCCCGAGAAGGGTGGGGTGCGTAATTGCCGAGAGCAGGACGCAGGCGGAACACTGGATCATGCTTCGGCACGATGCTGGGGGGAAGGGCGTCGGAATTGTGCCCTGGAGTTCCGCGGAAAAGAGCCGGTTCAGTGGCCGGTCCACGCCGACGGGGAAAGCGCTTCTGTTTATTGAGGCCGTCTCCAAGTGGTTTGCTGATGATCCGAACCTCGTGAAGGATGCCCACGCGGTACGTAATAGCCGGATCACCAATCTCGGGCGGATGCTTGCTGACCCCTATGTCAGGAACCGGCTCGGGCTTACATTCGAAGGTGACGTGATCCTCAGGGGTTACAGTCTCGAAAAAATGAAGCCTTTCCTGGCTCGGCTGTTCTCCGACCTTGCTGGGTCAGTGACGGTTGATCAGATCAAGAGCAAGGAGCAGAGGAAAGACTATCTTCAGCAGGTTGAAGACGACCTTCCGCGGCTCGCCGATAGGCTCGAAATCCCTCAGGTGTACTCCAAAAATGGGGCGGCGGATGATCCATCCACCTCTTCGCAAGGGGATTTGGACGACAGCATCCCGGACGCGAAGCCGGCGAAACGGCGGCGGGCCGATTTCGACAAAAAGTTGTTTCGGGGCGTTGTGCTCCGGCATGTGAGTCTCAGGACATCCGAAGTCCTAGAAGAGGCTAAGCAGCTGAAGATAGACGAGATGCCCAACGTAGCCGCGATCATGGTTCGGGCGGTGGTGGACATTGTGGCCACCGAGGTTGCTGAGAAACTGAGATGGCGGCGGAACCAGGACACTCTCAAGGGTAGGATCGGGGCTGTACTTACCCAGGTGGACCCGAACAAGGACAACCCAGATCTCGCGAATGCTTGGCGGTTTTCGCAGCAGGATGAGGGCGCTTTGGTCTTGAAGACGCTGCACTCCTTTGTGCATACGTGGGAGAGTAATCCACTCTCATCGGACGTTAGGAAGTTGAGCATGGCGTATGGACCTCTCCTGATCCTCGCGGATGAGCTCTTGGAGAAGAAGCGCCGATGAGATACATCAGCCCGCTTCGCTATCCAGGCGGCAAGGCGCGACTGGCGCCTTATATTACACAGTTGATGGCGCGACAGCGCCCGCGTCCCCGTTCGTACGCTGAGCCATTTGCGGGGGGCGCGGGTGCTGCTTTGCGTCTGCTTGTGGACGGTGAAGTTGAGCGAATCTATATCAACGACCTAGATCAAGGAATTTCAGCCTTCTGGCGCTGTGTTTTTCGGCGTCCTGAGGAACTTTCTCGAATGGTAGAGAAAGAGGAAATTAGCGTTGCGGCGTGGTATAAGCACTCCGAGGTGTATAGAAACCCGCAAGGGTTCGACGATCTAACCCTTGGGTTCTCTACCTTCTTCCTTAATAGGTGCAATCGATCTGGCATCCTGCGGGCCAGGCCAATCGGGGGCCTAGATCAGGCGGGCAATTGGAAGATCGATGCTCGCTTTAACAGAGCGTCGCTGGCTGCCCGGATTCGATACCTCGGTCAGTTCGGAGACAAGGTGTCCCTCTCGCAGCAAGATGCGCGCGATTTCATCAGGGATATTGAGCCCCACGGCTCCGACGTTCTTCTCTATGTGGATCCGCCCTATTTGGTTCAGGGTGACCGTCTTTATCTGGATTCATTGGCACGTGAAGATCACGAAGAGCTGGCTAAGGTTCTTCGTGCAACTAGTCTTCAGTGGTTTCTCACCTATGACGCGGACAAGCGCATTACCGACGATCTCTACAGGGGATTCAGGTGTGCAGAGTTTGACATACTGCATACAGCTCAAATACAGCGCACAGGCGTCGAGTATGCGATCTTTGGCAACGGGCTGACTGTGCCGCGGTACGCGGGAATTATTGGGGAGGACAATTTTCGGTGGATGACTTCCTCTCGGAAGAAAGCCCTCGTCTAGCAGCAGTTGCGCTCCGAGGTCGGCGGAGCGGCTTTGGCCGGTGGCCTGCCCGGTTTGGGGTCGAGCATGATCAGGGGGCCGTACGCTGGTTGGCAACTCGGGCAGGCTTTGGGCCTGACCGCAATGTGGTCGAGTGGCCCCCTGGTCTTGCTCGACGCGGGACCCGAACCGGGGAGGTGGGTAAAGCCGTGGAGTCGACCGCCCCAGCCACTGCGAGTTTCTCCCACCATCTGCCCGAGCCGTAGGCGCGCGGCCGACGGTCCGGGCGGGAGCGGGGCGGAGACAGGAGCGCAGGCCCGGGGCGACGGGCGCGCGACGCCGCCCCGGCGGCGGAAGCGCCCTTGATGAAGTAGGGAAAGTCTTATCCCGCTGGGGTGAGATGTTTGCCGTCGTGGCTTCGTACGTGGGGGCCGTTGCCGTCCAAGGCGTCCAGGAGCCGGATCGCGTAGACCTCGGACATGCGCTCGCTGACTTCTTCGGGTGTGAGCCAGGAGACGGCTGTCGACTCGCTTGAGGTGCGCTCGGTTCCGCCGGAGGGCTTGCAGCGGAAGACCAGGGCGACGATGCCTCGGGTCGTGTTCTTGTAGACGCCGGTGAGTTCGTCGACCTCGACGTGGATGCCTGTTTCTTCCCAGACTTCGCGGGCTACGCCGGCCTCCGGGGTCTCGTTGAGTTCGAGTACGCCGCCGGGGAGTTCCCATGTGCCGTTGTCGGCTCGGCGGATCGCCAGGAGGCGCCCGTCCTCGCGCACCACTACCCCGGCTACGGATACGGAGTGCAGGGGCGGCGACGTTGCTTCCTGTGGTTGACTCATGTACAGGAGCATAGGAGGCATGGAAGGACTATGGGAACTGCGGTAGAGGGGGGCAGGTCCGGGCCTCGGTACGTGCAGATCGCGGACGAGATCGTGCGGCAGATCAGGGCTGGTGTGCTCAAGCCTGGCGACATGGTGCCGAGTGAGTCTGAGCTGGTGGAGCGCTATGGCGTGTCCGGCGGCACGATCCGTAAGGCCATGGTCGAGGTGCGGGCTAGCGGGCTCGTCGAGACCCGGCACGGCAAGGGCTCGATCGTGAAGGACCGGCCGCCGGTGCGGCACCGTTCCTCCGACCGCTTTCGGCGCTCGCTCCGTCAGGGTGGCAAGGCCGCGTACCTCGCGGAGTCCGCGCAGTCCGGCGCCACTGCCAAGGTGAGCGTCCTCTACATCGGGCCTATGGAGGCCCCCGCGGATGCAGCCCAGCGACTGGGCGTTCCCGCCGGCACTCAAGTGCTAGCCCGGCGGCGCCTCTACTTCCGCAACGGCACCCCGGTCGAGACCGCCTCCTCGTATCTCCCGTGGGACGTGGTGAAGGAGATCCCAGAGCTGTTCGCCGAGAACCCTGGCGGCGGTGGCATCTATGCCCGACTCGAAGACCACGGGCATGAGTTCGCTGAGTTCGTCGAGACGCTGCAAGCCCGGCCGGCCTCCAAGGCGGAAGCCACCGAGCTGGCGCTCAGTCCGGGTGCGCCGGTGGTTCACCTCATCCGGGAGGCCCGTACGACGACCGGCCTCGTGGTTGAGGTCTGCGACACGCTCATGGCTGCTGACCAGTTCGTTTTCGAGTACCGGATCCCTGCCGACGACTGACGCTCGCTCAACTCCCTGCAACCCGTCGTGACTTTGATGCCGCGGCGGGTTGACTCATGTACAGGAGTGATGCACTCTTCTTCATGCCACTCATATACATGAGTGACGGAGTTCAGCATCTATAGAGGAGTGATCCGCTGTGCGTCAGATCCCCGTCGACACCTCCGCCGCGACCGTGATGGTCGCCAAGACCCCGCAGCCGAAGGTGAAGGACCGCCGTACCGGCGAGATCGCCACCGACGCCGAGACCGGCGCGCAGCTGATGACCGTGGACGTGATGTTCGCGGCCAACGACGAAGTCGAGATCCTGTCCATCACCGTCCCGGAGACCGGCATCTCCGGCGACCTGACCATGGGCACGCCAGCCGCCCTCACGGGGCTGATCGCCCGGCCGTGGGAGAACGAGTTCAACGGCCAGAAGCGGCACGGCATTGCCTTCCGTGCCGTCGCCGTCACCTCGCTGGCCACCATGGGCACGGCCTCGAAGGCGGCCTGAGCCATGACGTGGCCGACGGTCTTACTACTGGTGGTCGTCGCCGCTGCAGGTCTCCTGCGGTGGCGGCGTCCCGCCTGGTACTGGCTGACCTTCGGGGTCACCCTCGCTGTCGTGCGCGTCCTGGTCCGCTACGCCTCCGTCATGGAGGCTTGCGGGCTGACGGTCCCGCCTTCGCGCTGGCGGCTGATGCTGGCCCGGATAGCCAACCGACCAGCGCCGGAATCCCGCGCACCACGCATCCTGCGGCTGCGGCCCACCCACACCGGCCTGGTCCTCAGACTCAAACTCCGCCCGGGACAGGACGCCTTCGACATCGCTGCCGCCTCGGACCGGTTGCGCCACTCCTTCGGGATGTACGGCGTGACTTCCCGTGAGCTGCGCTCGGGTGTGGTCGAGATCCGGATGACCGGCTACGACGTACTCAAGCGGGTGCAGATGCCGGCCAAGACCGACACCCGGCCGATGCGCATCCCGGTCGCGCTGCGGGAGGACGGCTCGGTTCATTACCGGGACTATCGTGCTGTCCCGCACGGCCTGACCCTCGGCGCCACGGAGTCAGGCAAGTCCGTCTATCAGCGCAACCTCGTCGCCGGGCTCGCCCCGCACCACGTCGCGTTGGTCGGCATCGACTGCAAGCAAGGGGTCGAGCTGTTCCCGCTGGCACGCCGGTTCTCCGCGCTCGCCGACAACCCCGACACCGCATTGGAGTTGCTGGAGGCGCTGGTGTCCCACATGCAGGACGTGTATCAGCTCATCCGCACCGAGCAGCGGGTCAGCGTCGCCGTGCCGGACGCGGAGATCGCCGCCGACATCTGGGACCTGTCCGAGGATCTACGGCCGGTTCCGGTCGTCGTCCTGGTCGACGAGGTCGCCGAACTCGCCCTCTTCGCCAGCAAGGAGGAAGAGAAGCGGCGGGACCGGATCATCACCGCCCTGGTCCGCCTCGCCCAACTCGGCCGCGCGGCCGGCGTCTACCTGGAGATCTGCGGGCAGCGCTTCGGCTCCGAGCTCGGCAAGGGCATCACGATGCTCCGCGCCCAGCTCACCGGCCGCACCGCGCACCGTGTCAACGACGAGACATCCGCGAACATGGCCTTCGGCGACATTGCGCCGGACGCTGTACTCGCTGCCATCCAGATTCCTGCCGAGACGCGTGGCATCGCCATCACCGGAGACTCCACCGGCGGCTGGCACCGCATCCGCGCCCCGCACACCTCGCTGCGCCAGGCCGTGAACGTCTGCAACAAGCACGCCGACCGCACCCCCGAGCTGCCCGCCCTCGCGCCCTTCCGGCCCGCGGTCGCCCCGCTGCACTCGGCTTGCGTGCCGCTGTCCAAGACAGCCCCCGCCACCGCCTGACCCACCACCCCTCCCACGGTCGGCGCGACCGCCCTTCGCGCCGGTTCCCTACCCCCCGCCATGCCTGATCACAGGAAGGAGCCGTGATGGCCCGCGCCGCTCTCCGCATCGACGCCGTACTCGTTCAGGCCGTCATCGCCGGGGCACTGTCCTTCGCCCACTTGCACGACCTTGCCGCCGCTGCCGGACAGACCGGCTGGAAGGCCTGGGCCTATCCGGTCTCCGTGGACCTGCTCCTGGTCGCCGCCTGGCGTCGGCTGCGTGCCGATGGGCCGTCCCGGCTGGCCTGGTGCTGGTTCCTCATTGCCCTGGTCGCCTCCCTCGGCGCCAACGTCGCCACCGCCGGACTGCTCGACCTGAACGACGTCCCGGCCTGGCTGCGCATCCTCGTCGCCGCCTGGCCCGCCCTGGCCTTCATGGGCGGCACCCTCCTCGCCCACTCACCCGCGGACCGCTCCCCGGCTCCGCCAGTACCTTCCACCCCGGCTCCGGACCCTGCGCCCGAGACGGATCACGACGCCGTCGCCGCGGAGTCGAGCCGGGTACCCGAACCCGGCGCCGCCCCGGATCCCGAGGAAACCCCGGCCCTGCCCACAGCCATGCCGGTCCCGGCCGCGCTGGTCGCCCACGCCCGCAAGGTCGCCGACGACCACCACGCCCGCACCGGCGCCCGGATCGACACCGACACCCTCCGCGCCCGCCTCGGCGTCCCGCCCCATCTCGCCGACGCCATCGCCACCCAACTCACGTGACACAGAAAGGAGACAAGCCGTGACCCGTGACCCGGCCGATCTGACCGCTGCCGACTACCTCGACGGTGCCCGCGAGATGACCGCCGCCAACCGGCCCTACCTCGCTCACCTGCTCGCCGAGGAAGCCGCCCAGCGCACCACCGACCCGGCATCCGCCGCCGGCATCCGCGCCACCTTCCCCGCCCCGACCGCAACCCGAGAGGAGACCGACTGACATGCCCGCCGGCGACTTCTTCCACTCCGTGATGCGGATCGGCCCCGTACAGATCGGCACCCACCGCGACCGCCGCGGCCAGACCAAACACGCAGCCGTGTGCACCAACGACCGGTGCGGCTGGTCCGCCGACTACTCCAACCAGTCCGCCGCACAGCTCGCCGCCCGCACCCACCGCTGCCGCGTCAGCTAGGAGGCCGACCCCGATGGACGTTCCGCTCTGGCTCGCACTGCTCACCGTCGGCTACCTCGGCGTCAAGCTCATCCGCCCGCCCTGGTGGCTCATCGCCGTGCTCCTCCTCGGCGGCTTCCTCCTCGCCGACAGCGTGCTTGCTCCTGTCGTCAACGGCTTCGTCAAGTAACACGACCCGAAGGGAGAACACCGATGCTCCGCCCGAAGATCCCGACCAATCCCACGCCCACCGGCCACGTCATGCCGCCCGTGGTCGTGGAGCCGACCACCGTCGTTTCGAGTGCGCAGGTTCCGCATCCTGCTCCGGTCGCTGCGACGCCGTCCCGGCCCACGGTGCAGCTCACCCCCGGCACCGCCCTGGCCCTCGCCGGCAGCGGGACGGCCGTGGTCCTGGTCGTCGGTGCCGTCCTGGTCTCCATGCTCCTCGCGGTCGCCATCACCGGCGCCTCGGTCGCCGTCTGCGCCCTGGTGATCCGCTCCCTCATCAACGCCGACGCCAAGCGACGCTGACCGGCCCCCGGGCGGCCTCGATACCGCCAAGCATCCGCCGCCCGGGAGCCGTCCCTGTCCGATCTCACAACCGGAAGGAAGCACCCAGCATGGCGCACCGCGCCTCGCCCGTGCCTGCCCCGCTGCTCGACCCGACCACCCTCGGTGACCTCCTGCGGGTGGCCTCGGCTCCTGACTACACGCGCTGGGAGGACCAGATCCGCCGTACCGGCGGCTGCTCCGACCCCATCCACCTGACCGGCTGGACCCTCCACAAGGACAAGACCACCGGCGAGACCCTGCATCACTACACCACCGCCGACGAGCCCGGCCGCCGCCTCCGCCTCGCCTGCGGCAACCGGCGCGCCTCTCGCTGCCCCTCCTGCGCCTGGACCTACGCGGGCGACACCTACCACCTCATCCGCGCGGGCCTGGCCGGTGACGACCGCCGCGACGTCCCCACCACCGTCAGGGACCACCCCCGCGTCTTCGCCACCCTCACCGCCCCCTCCTTCGGCCCGGTCCACAACCGTCCCGACCACGGCGCCTGCCGCTGCGGCACCCAACATGCCCCGGACGCATCGGAACTGGGCACCGCCCTCGACCCCGCCACGTACGACTACGCGGGCGCCGTCCTGTTCAACAACCACGCCGGACAGCTCTGGCAGCGCTTCACCACACGCCTGCGCCGCGAACTCGCTGCCCGCGTCGGCCTCACCCGCCGAGAACTCGCCGACCGCGTCCGCGTCTCCTACGGCAAGGTCGCCGAGTTCCAGAAGCGTGGCGCCCTGCACTTCCACGCGGTGATCCGGCTCGACGGCCCAGAGGGGCCCGGAACGCCGCCACCCGCCTGGGCAACGGTCGACCTGCTCGCCGATGCGATCCATGCAGCCGCGGCGCACTCCTACACGTCCGTCTCCGTCCCGTCCGCCGGGGACCAACCGGCCCGGTCCTTTCGCTGGGGAACACAGCTCGACGTCCGCCCGGTGAAGGCCTTCGGTGACGGCTCCGACATCACCGAACAGGCCGTTGCCTCCTACGTCGCCAAGTACTCCACCAAGGCAGCCGAGAACACCGGCACCCTCGACCGCCGCATCGGGGAACTCGCCGAGCTCAACCGCCACCAGGTCCCGGACCACACCCGCCGCCTGATCACCGCATGCCGCGACCTGGACAGCCTCTACCCGGAACGGCGCCTCTGGGCCTGGGCACACATGCTCGGCTTCCGCGGCCACTTCTCCTCCAAGTCCCGCCGCTACTCCACCACCCTCGGCGCCCTCCGCCAGGCACGCGCCGACTACCGCGCCACCCAAGAGGCCGCCGCCCTGGGCCTGGACAACCGCGAACCGGACACCGTCCTCGTCCTCACCGACTGGCAGTACGCCGGCCACGGCCACACCCCCGGTGAATCCGCCCTCGCCGCCTCAATCGCCCGAGACATCCAGCTCAACCGCGAGACGGCACGCGAAGCACTGCAAGACCAACTCGCCCTGGAAGGAGCCGCAGCATGAACACCGCCGTCACCGCCGAACTGCTGACCGTGCCGGAAGTCATGGCGCGTCTCAAGATCGGACGCTCGAAGGTCTACGACCTGATCCGCTCGCGCCGTCTCGTCTCGATCAAGATCGATGGGGCTCGTCGTATCCCCGATGTCGCCGTTCGTGACTTCGTCCTCGGCCAGATCGAGGAGGCTGCCTGATGGCCGGTCCGCGCAAGCGCAATCCCAACGGCGCCGGCACCATCACCAAGCGCAAGGACGGCCGTTACCAGTGCGCGGTCTACGTCCTTCAGCCGGACGGCACCCGCGCCCGCAAGTTCGCCTACGGCAAGACCTGGGCCGAGTGCGACACCAAGCGCCGGGAACTGCTCGACAAGGTCGACCAGGGCGTGCCCGTCCCCACCCGCTCGGCCAAGCTCTCCGAGTGGCTGCCGTACTGGCTGGACCACGTCATCAAGCCTCGACGGAAGCTCAGTACGTACGACAAGTACGAGTCGCATGTCCGGCTGTACCTGGTGCCGTTGATCGGCGCCAAGCGGCTCGAATCGCTCGGCGTCGCCGACGTACGCCGCTTCCTCGTCCGCTTGGAGAAGGAGACCACTGCGGCGACCGCCAAGGAGTCTCACCGCGTCCTGAGGTCGGCGCTGTCCTCCGCCTGCCGGGAGGAACTGATCACGCGCAACGTCGCCAAGCTCGTCGAGCCGCCCCGCACCGACAACCGCGAACTGAAGCCCTGGACCCTCGATGAGACGCTCGACTTCCTTGCGGCCTCCCGCAAGGACCCGCTGTACGCGGCCTTCGTGCTCGCCATCGCTATGGGTCTCCGCCGGGGTGAGATCGTCGGCCTCCGCTGGTCGGACCTCGACCTGGACAACCGCGTCCTCCACGTCCGCCAGCAGACCCAGCGCCGTCGGGGCGTCCTCTACGACGACGATCCCAAGAGCCGCCGTCGCCGGGTCGTCCCGCTGCCCGCCCTCTGCATCGCGCCCCTGCGCTGGCACCGGATGCGGCAGGCAACTGCTCGCGCCAAGGCGGGGGAGCGGTGGCAGGAGTCCGGCTACGTCTTCACCACCCGCACCGGCCGCCAGGTCGAGCCGCGGAACGTCTACCGCTCCTTCACCCGCGTCGCCGAGTCCGCCGGCCTCCGGGTGATCCGGCTGCACGACGCCCGGCACGGCACCGCCACCCTCCTCACGGCGGCCGGAGTTGCGCCCCGCGTCGTGATGGAGATCCTCGGGCACTCTCAGATCAGCATCACCATGGACGTGTACACGCACGTCGTGCAGGACACGCAGCGGGAGGCCATGAGCCACATGGACCGGCTGCTGCGAAGGCGTCCCGGCCGTCAGTGATCGCCCTCGTTGATGTCAGAAGTGGATGTCAAAGGCCCACCACCTCCGAAAATCCGGAAGTGGTGGGCCTTTGACCTGGTGCCCCCGGCAGGATTCGAACCTGCGACACCCGCTTTAGGAGAGCGGTGCTCTATCCCCTGAGCTACGAAGGCGGGGGCTTGTAGAAAACCTTGGGGAAAACCCAGCGAGTGGATCTCCGGCGAGGCGTACAAGCCCACTGGTCAGACGGGGTGCGATGCTCTCTGCGATCTTGCTCGGGCAGACAGTGGGACGTACCGACGACCGACCAGGGACAGCGTAGCGGATCCGTGCCGGTGAGGGGCTTCCGTATCGGGGTAGCTCGGTGAAAGCGGATGCTGCATGTCTCTGACCTGCTGCTTACGTGTGCCGAGGTTGATGGCCGAGGGGTGGCTGAGTGTGGTGGGGAAGGCGAAATTTCCGTTCCGTTCCGTGCGTGTGCCCTTGAGGGGATGTGGGTGTGATCTTGAGAGGCCCTGACGAGTCTGCGGGCATCTTTGTGAGGAGCGGGAGTCGTCGGGCGTGGTGGTTGATCGAACGGTGCTTCTGGCGTGTATCCAGCAGTGGTCCTGCGCCGGGCTATTAGGTCAGATGCGCGGTAGTGGGGTGGCTTCAAGCGCGGGGGTCTGTGTCGGCCTGGCCAGCGCTGCAGTGCTCCGAGACCCTGCGAGGTGCCCATGAGGTGGTGACTAGGGGTGTGACCCAGATACGCGTGAAAGGGGCAATGGGTTGATCCTGAGGCCCTGGCGCCCAGCCCGTCACCCGTTCGGCTCAGCGTCGTTGGTGGTGATGTTGACCATCATCTTGGGGGCTGGGGTGGGTTGTGACCTCGATCGAGCGGACCGCGTATCCGCGGTTCAAGCGGCTGATCACCGCATGAGCTGTATCTGTTCTTCTCGCCGACTCGCGATGAGCTGGACTGGGCGGCCGGGGCCACGGACAGCGACAAGCATCTGCTGGCCCTGCTGCTGATGCTGAAGTCGTATCAGCGTATGGGGTGTTTCCCGGCGCTGGAGGATGTGCCGGAGCAGGTGGTGGAGTTCGTCCGCCGTACGGTGGAGCTGCCGGAGGGCACGCTGCCGGTGCACCGGGAGGCCCGGACCGCGAAGTACCACCGGGGCCTGGTCCGCATGCGGGTCGGCGTGGCGTACGACCAGGCGGAGGCCCGGCGGGTCGCGGAGCAGGCGATCCGCGAGGAGGCCGCGGCGAAGAACCGGCCGGCGGACCTGATCGACATCGCGCTGGAGAAGGTCGTGGAGGCCGGGCTGGAGCTGCCGGGGTTCTCCACCTTCGACAAGATGGCCTCGAAGATCCGCACCGAGGTGAACGCCTCGATCTGCGCGGGCGTCCACCACCGCATGAGCCCCCTTCAATGATCGGAGCTGCTGGGGCTGCTGGAGGAGCGCGACGCAGACGGCACGACGCTGTTCAACCGGCTGAAGAAGCCTGCCAAGGGGCCGAGCTGGTCGCACTTCAAGAACCTGACCCGGCGCATGGAGTGGCTGGACGGCCTCGGCGACAGGGCGGTGTGGATGGACGGCGTCGCCGCACGGAAGATCAGCGACTTCGCCGGGGAGGCCGACGCGGGGGACGCGCCAGGCGCTTCGGGACTACAGGCCGATCAAGCGTCTCGCGTTGATCGCGTGCCTGGTGCACAAGGCGAGGATGCGGGTCCGTGACGACCTGGCGACGATGTTCTGCAAGCGCGTCGCCACGAAGATCAAGAAGGCCAAGACGGAGCTGGAGGAGATCCGGCTGGCCGAGCGGGAGATCACCGAGGCCCTGATCGGGAACTACCGCGTCGTGCTCAAGGACATCGACACCGACGGCCCGGCCCAGGCGGCGCTCGTGAAGGCTGCGGAGATGACCGCCGAGACCAGGGCCGCCCTTGAGGGACTGGACGAGGAGGCGTCGGCCGACGAGGTGGTCCGGCGACTGAACGGGAAGGTCACCCCGGCCCTGCTCGCCTTCCTCAAGGCCCTGCTGGTGCAGGCCGGGGGCCTGGCCACAGTGGCGAAGACGGTGGAGGCTTTCGGCGGGTTCGCCAGGCAGTACGAGCAGATCGAGAAGGTCTCCGCCCACCACGGCAACCTGTGGGAGCCGCTGTTGTACGGGCAGATCGGCCGGGACCGGGCGGTGATGTTCGATCTGGCCGAGAAGCTTCAGTTCACCGCGACCTCGGAGGACAGGCGGGTGTTGGACGCGCTCGCGCACGCCCAGCACCACCAGTCAGCGCGTGGCGAGTACATCGCCGCCTTCGACGAGTCGGGCCGGGAGGTGGACATCTCCTTCGCCACCCAGAACTGGCGCAAGGTGGTGCTCGACAGGACCCGCACCGGGCAGTTCGTCCGCAAGCACTTCGAGGCGATGGTCTTCACCTACCTCGCTGAGGAACTGCGCTGCGGCGACGTCGCGGATCTCGGCTCGGAGGAGTACGCCGACTGGTCCCAGCAGTTGCTGGAGTGGGAGGCCGTCCAGGAGGCGCTGGCCGACTACCTGGTGGAGGTCGGGCTGTGCGAGGCCGGCGAGACCGACGGGTTCGACGCGCGGTTCTTCCGCCGGCAGTTGGAGGACAAGCTGCGGTCCGCCGTCGCGGCGGCGGACGCCGGGTACCCGGACAACGAGGGCCTGGTCATCGACCCGGAGACGGGCATCCCGTCGCTGAAGCCGCACCGCTCGGAGGGGCTGGCGCCCTCGGCGAAGCGGCTGGAGCAGGAGATCAAATCCCGGATGCCGGAGCGCACGCTGATCGGGATTGTGTCGAGGACCGCGTACTGGGTGGAGTGGTGGCGCCGCTTCGGCCCGGCCTCGGGCAACGAGCCGAAGCTGGGTGATCCGTTCGGCCGCTACGTCATCACGACCTTCGTGAAGGGCACCAACATGGGCCCGTACGAGGCCGCCCGCCACACCCCCGGGGTGAGCGGGCACGAGCTGTCGTACGTGGCGAACCGGCACTTCTCGATCGTGTTGCTGAACGAGGCGATCGCCGACCTGGTCAACGCGCACGCGCGGCTGGACATCTCGCAGGCGTGGGGCGACGGCACCGCGGTGGCGGCCGACGGCACGCACATGGACATCTACCTGGACAACCTGCTCGCCGAGACGAGCGTGCGTTACGGCAAGCCGGGCGGGATTGCCTACCACCACATCTCGGACACCTACATCGCGCTGTTCACGCACTTCATCCCATGCGGGGTGTGGGAGGCCGTCTACATCATCGAGGGCCTGCTCAAGAACACCTCCGAGGTCAAGCCGACCACCGTGCACGCCGATACGCATGGCCAGTCCCAGCCTGTGCTCGCGCTCGCGCACCTGCTGGGCTTCGACCTGATGCTCAGAATCAGGAACTGGACCAGAATCAGGAACTGGAAGGGCCTGACCTCCTACCGGCCCAGCAAGACCACCGAGTACGTGCACATCGACGTACTGTTCGGGGAGCCGGGCAAGAACACAATCGACTGGGACTTGATCGAGTCGCAGTTCCGGCACCTGATGCGGGTGGCCATCTCCGTCCGCGAGGGGGCGATCTCCTCGTCGACGCTGCTGAAGCGGCTGCGTTCGGGGTCGCGGAAGAACGCCACCTACACCGCGTTCCGCGAGGTCGGCCGTGTGATCCGCACCGTGCAGCTGCTGCGTTTTCTCTCGGACGCCCCGCTGCGGCGGCGGGTGACCGCGGCGACGAACAAGGTTGAGTCGTTCAACCGGTTCTCCCAGTGGCTCGGCTTCGGCAACCGCGGCGTCATCGCCGACAACGACCCCGTCGAGCAGGAGAAGGCGATGAAGTTCAACGCGCTGCTCACAAACGCGGTGATCTTCCACAACGCCCTGGACATCGCGGAGATCGTCCGCCGGCTGCTGGAGGAGGGCTGGGAGATCGCCCCGGAGGACCTGGCCCACATCTCGCCGTACCTGACCGAGCACATCAACCGGTTCGGCGAGTACTCCATATACAAGCTCGGCATCCAGCCCGAGGCGTACGAGACGAAGCTGGACGTCGACGTCACCCCGCTGCGTGAGCAGGACCCGGCCGCCGTCGGCTTCACCGCGGCCGCCTGATCCCCACCCTGGGCGGGGGCGTTGTCATGCCTGCTGGACGGGGCGCTTGGGCTGTACCTCCCGCCTTGCCTGCCGCATCGACAGTCCCGGACGGCCCGGCACAGGAACGACTCCACGCCCTGGACGCACCGCGGCCCGGGTACGCGGGGTGCGTACCCGGGCCGCGCGGTGGGTGACCCTGGAGTGTCAGGCGGAGAGGGTCTTGTGGAGGGCGTCGAGGCCGTCGGCGTAGATGCCGGTGAACAGGTCGACGACTTCCTGCTCGGTGGCGCCCTTGGGGTAGAAGCGGCCGGACCACTGGACCTCGGCGACGTCGTCACGGCCGGGGACGGTGTGGACGCGGATGGTGGAAACGTACCCGTCGTCCACCGGGAACGGGGCCTGGAGGATGGCGTAGCTGTAGTGGCGCTCGGTCTCGTTGAAGGCCACGAGGCGCTCGATGATCACTTCGCCCTCGAGGTTCTTCAGCCGGCGCACCCGGCCACCCTCGACAGCGACGCTCTCGGGGATGTAGGGGAGCCAGTCGGGCAGGGCGTCGAAGCCGCCGATGAGGCTCCACACCTTCTCGGGGGAGGCGGGCACTATGCGGCTGACGGAAGTGGAGGCCATGGTCTTTCTCCTGGATTCTGGTGCTGGGTGAGGGGTTCGGGGTGGGTGGGGTCAGGCGCCGTTGGGGAGGGGGGCGGCGGGGCTGACCAGGCGCGCGGCGCGCAGGTCGTGCCAGAACGCGACCGGGATCTTCTCGTTGAGGGCGGCGATGTCCTCGGCGATGCGGCTGGGCTTGGTGGCACCGGGGACGACGGCGTCGGCCACCGGGTGGGCCAGGGAGAACTGCAGCGCGGCGGCCTTGATGGAGATGCCGTGCTTGGCGGTGAGCTCCTTGAGGCGGTTGACCTTCGTGATGATCTCCGGCGGGGCCTGCTGGTACTCGAAGTGGGCGCCGCCGGCGAGGATGCCGGAGCTGTAGGGGCCGCCGACGACCATGCCGACGTTCTGCTCCTGGGCCATGGGCAGCAGTCGCTGCAGGGCGTGCTCGTGGTCGAGGAGGGTGTAGCGGCCGGCGAGCAGGAAGCCGTCGGGCTGCGGCTCGTCGAGCGCGAGGGTCATCTCGATGGGCTCGGTCTTGTTGACGCCCAGGCCCCAGGCCTTGATGACGCCCTCGTCACGCAGGCGGGACAGCACGCGGAAGGCTCCGGTGCGGGCCTCCTCGAACTTCTGCACCCACAGGTCACCGTGGAAGTCCTGGGCGATGTCGTGGACCCAGATGATGTCGAGGCGGTCGACGCCGAGGCGCCTGAGGCTGCCCTCGATGGAGCGCTCGGTGGCCTCGGCGGTCCACTCGTGGACGATCTTGTTGGGGTTCCCGTGCTCGAAGATGCCGCCCTTCTCGCCGAGGTCACGGGCGCCCTCCTCCAGCTCGTCCAGGATGACCCGGCCGACCTTGGTCGACAGGACGAACTCGTCGCGGGGCTTGGTGGAGAGGACCTGACCCAGGCGCTGCTCGGAGAGACCGGCGCCGTAGAAGGGGGCGGTGTCGTAGTAGCGGATTCCCTGGTCCCAGGCGGCCTCGACGGTGGCGCGGGCCTCCTCGTCGGGGATCGCGCGGAACATGTTGCCGAGCGGGGCGGTGCCGAAGCCGAGACGGCCGGGAAGGATGTTCTTGAGGGTCATGATGGTGCCTTTTCGATCGGTGTCTCCGTGCCGGGGCGTCCCTGACACGGGAGGGGGGAGACACGGGAGGGATCGGGTGCCTCTGTGGGGGCCGCCCTGCCGACGGGGCCGTGGCACTGGATGCACGGCGGTCCTCTGTCAGGGTCGGGACGCCGCGGCAATTAATGCACGAGCGCCTTATGTGCATAGACAATAGTTGCAGACGCGGTGCAATGCAAGAGGGTCCAGCCAGGCGATCCGGCCGATGCGAGTGCAGCGGGCACGTGGGGCCATTGAGTGGGTCGCTTCCAGCCCCGCTGCGGTACGGACGGGCCCGCAAGCCGAAGGCGCCTGTGCGGTGACCGTCTCGGCCCCATGCCGGGCGCCCGCCTCAGGGGAGGATCGTGGGGACGAGGCCGCCGTCGACACCGAGCGCCCTGCCCGTGGTCGCCGAGGCCTGCTCCGATGCCACGTACGTGACCATGGCGGCCACCTCGTGGGGACGGATCAGGCGCTTGAGCAGGGAGCCGGCCGCCCGGTTCTCGGCCAGATAGCGCCGCTCCTGCTCATCGGGGTCGAGTCCGGGATAGAGCTCGTCGAACATGGCCAGCACGCCGTCACTCATCGTCGGCCCCGGCAGCACACAGTTCACCGTGACCCCGGTACCGGCGAGCTCCTGGGCCATGCCGCGGGACACGGCCAGCTGCGCCGTCTTGGTCATCCCGTAGTGGGTCATGTCCGTCGGCGTCTGCACACCCGCCTCACTGCTGACGAAAATCACGCGGCCCCACCCCCGCCCGGCCATCCTCGGTGCGTAGTGGCGCGCCAGCCGCACACCGGAGAGCACATTGACCTCGAAGAGGCGCAGCCAGTCCGCGTCAGGGATCTCGAACACCGGCCTGGTCTCGAAGATGCCGGTGCTGTTGACCAGGATGTCGACATCGGGCAACTGCCGGATCAGCTCGGCCGTCCCCCCGGCCGTCCCGACATCGGCCGCGACACCGCGCCCGCCGACCCGCTCCGCCGTCTCGGCGACACGGTCGGCGTTGCGGCCGTTGACCACGACATCGGCCCCGGCGGAGGCCAGGGCCTGCGCGGCCGCCTCGCCGATACCTGCCGTCGAACCGGTGACCAGAGCGGTACGTCCACTGAGATCGATCCGCATCGGGTGAACACCTCTCCAGAAGTGGCGGCGGCCCATCGGTGGCGGGCCGTGTCCGATTCGCGCCCGCGCCGCACCGGCGCCCGTCCGGACCTGGGGGGCGACCGGGGCCGATCCGTGGTGAGTGGAAGTCGCCTGGAGCGGTGGAGGCGGCCGTGACGAGGAACCAGGCGTAAAACGATTCTTCGGCAGGTCGGCGGAGCCCGCACCTCGCCGGTACTCCACTCGGCTCCGGACCGATCTCCTATGTTTGCGCACGCCGAATAACAGCTCTAGCCGATATTTTCAAGAAGGGCATATCTTGGACTTCGGCCGCATCTGGAAGGAGACCGACCCGGACCCATGACCACCACAGACCCCGCACTGACCGCCCTCGCCAATGGATGGGCGGCCCTCTACCTCCTGGCCGGCCGGATCGAGGCGCACATCGAGCGCGCCCTGCAGGCCGGGCACGGCCTGAGCGTGCGGGAGTACTCGCTGCTCGACGTCCTCAGCCGCCAGCACGACGGCGAGGGCGGGCACCTGCAGATGAAGCAGGTCGCCGACGCGGTGGTGCTCAGCCAGAGCGCCACCACCCGCCTCGTCGCCCGCCCGGAGGACCGCGGCCTGCTCTCCCGCTACCTGTGCCCGACCGACTGCCGCGGCATCTACACCGACGTCAGCGACGCGGGCCTGAAGCTCCTGCAAGAGGCCCTGCCGACCAGCGACACCGCCCTCAGGGAGGCGCTCGACGAAGCCGCGAGGAACCCCGAACTGGCCCCCCTGGTCACGGCAGTCGAGGCGAACCCAGCGCCTCGGCACCCCGACCCCCTTGCGGCACGGTGAGAAGAAGCGTTTGCCCTGCCTCCTCGGAGGAGGAAGAAAGAGATGCGGGCCGCTGGCCATGACGCTGCCGCAGGAGAATACCTGGTCGCAGCGCGGCCGGACCCCGGTGGTACGGGTCCGTGGCCGGTCCCGCAGACGGATCTCCATCGCCGCTCTGACCTGTTACAAGCCCGGCCACCGGTCCCGGCCGATCTGACGGCCGCGCAGGAACGACGGCCGACGCGACGGGCGCAAGAGTTTCTCCTGGCGCGACTACCGGGACCTGCTGACCGCCGCCCACCAGCAGCTCGGCGGCCCGATCGTGCTCATCTGGGACAATCTCAACGTTCACAAGGCCGCCGGGCTGCGGGAGTTCGCTGCGAGCCGGGACTGGCTGACCATCTACTACCTGCCGCCCTGCGCGTCCGACCTCAACCCCGTCGAGGGCATCTGGTCACTGCTGCGACGTGGCTGGCTTTCCAATGTCGCCTTCACCACGCCGGAACACCTCATGCGACGCATCCGACGCGGTCTACGCCACATCCAGTACCGCGGCCACCTCATAGACGGCTGCCTCACCGAGACAGGACAGGACTGACGATCAGCCCCTGACCGAAAGCGACATCACAAGTTCAACCTCAGTAATCCTGCGCGTTGGCGTCAACGGTGCGTCGGGGCTGTGCGCCGATCACCTCGAAGTCGTCCGATCGAGCGGCCTCGAGAGCGGCTCGGATTCCAGGTGGCGGTGCCGTGATTTTCCGGGCACGAATGTCGATCCACGCGCCTAGCGCGCGTACGACTGCGGCTTCTTCACCGTTCTCCCGGGATATGGAGTGCTGGATGCGCCACCGCGAACCGTCGGCGCTCAACCCCACGACCTCGCACGACACGCTGACCCGCTCGGTGAAGAAGACCTCACGCAGATACGTGACCTCCTCGCCGAGCATGACGATGGTGAAGCCCTCCTTCTGCAACGCGCGAACGTCCCATCCCGCCTCCGCCAAGTAGCTCAGGCGTGCCGTGCTCGTGTACTCCAAGTACCTCGTGTTGCGCAGATGGCCGTTGAGATCGACATCGTCCCAGCGCACCTCGAAGGACTTCTTGAAATCCTTGGACATACGTTCCTCCACTATCTCTTGGTCGCTGCGTCCCGGATCCGCCGAAGGGCGGGTCCGGGGGGCGGTCACCGAGTCTCGGTGACCGCCCCGGTCAAGGGGAACCAACCGCCGCGCGTACAGCGGGCACGACTTCCTGGGCCCACCGGGCACGGGCCGTCCGCTGTTCATCGGCGGTTTCGGCGAGGGAAAGTACACAAAGCCACCGGCGCGGTGTTCGGTGGCCGCGCTCACCAGTTCCTCGGTAGCTGTTGTGAGTAGTGCCGGATTCAGCCGGCGGAGGGGGTCCAGTCGGCGGGCAGTCCCGACTGGGCCAGGACATCGGCGAGGTTGTAGAAGTCCTGGTTGGAGGTGATCCGGCGGCCATCGGTGTCCAGCAGGGTGACGCTCGGCACCGCGAAGGGCTTCGGCGCGCCCTTGATGTGCCCGGAGTACACGCCCCGGATCGTGATGTGGTGCCCGCCCTCGCTCCACGCGTCCTTCACCGTCACGCGGACGTTGTCCATCGTCGCGTCGGTGCGCGCCTTCCAGCCGGCGATCTGCTTCGGGCCGGTCATGGTGGCCCCGATCGCCTGATCGGTGTACGTGCCGTTGGCGGTGAACAGCTTGCCGAGCGCGGCAGGGTCGGAGCCGCTCCAAGCGGCGCTCCAGGCCTTGACAGTGCTGGGCAGGTGCTTGGCAGGCTGGTGTGCGGCCTGCACTGTGGTGGCGGCCGGGCTGGAGGCGTTGGCGGACATCGCGCCGAAGGTCCCCGCGCCGACGACGGCGACGGCGACACCGGTCAGGACGCGGGTGCGCAGCGACAGCTTCTTCATGGTGTGGTGTTCCTTTTCTGATCAGGGCGTTTGATGGTTCGTGGCCGGTGGCGCCGGTCGGGGCGGCGCTCGGGCTGTCCGGGGCAGGAGCGGCAGTTGCGGAGTGTGCCGAATCGGATTGCCGGGTGTCAGGAGGTGGCCGGGGTCCAGTCGGCGGGCAGACCGGACTGGGTGAAAACCGCGTTCAGGTTGTAGAAGTCCTGGTCCCTGGCGATCTCACCGTTCTCCAGGTCGAGCAGTGTGGCCAGCGGGACGGCGAACGAGGTGGGCGCACCTTTGATGTGGCCGGCGTAGACGCCCTCGATGGTGATGCGATCACCACAGTGCGAGGCGTGGTTCACGGTGACCCGCACGTCCTCGATCCCGGCGTCGGTGCGGGCTTTCCAGCCGGAGATCTGCTCGCGACCGACCATGGTGACGCCGATTCCCTGGTCGATGTAGGTGGCGTTCGGGGTGAACAGGGCGCCCAGGGCGGCCGGGTCGGTGCCGTTCCATGCGGCGGTCCAGGCAGCGACGATCTGGTCGAGGTTCATGGCAGCGCCTTTCAACAGGTGTTTGGTGACAGGGGTTCAGGGGGTCAGGACGACATTGCCGGTGACGGTTCCGGGTTCCAGGTCTGTAGCGCCGGTGCGGCCTGGGCAAGTGGGAACTCGGGCGGCGTGCCCCAGCGGTGTCGGAGCCCTGGGCAATGGGTGGGGAGGCCACACGGAACGGACCATTGCGGGGCGAGTTCTCGGGACACAATGAACGGCCGGGACGATCCGCACGGGTTCGTGATCGGCTCGTGCCTTGTGGCGTGGTCGAGGGTGCGGGTCAGGCGTCAGGTGTCAGGGCTGAACGCGGTGAGGGGGCGAATCCGGGGCGGGCTCGGCGGCCGCTGGTGCTGTGGCCGGAAAGGTTTGCCGGGAAGCTCGCGGCGTCCGGTGCGGTGCATCGCAAGGCGGAGGATCGCCCTCGTACGGGGCGTACTCGGGTGATGCGACAACGCGGCGAGGTGCCGTGCCGGGCGTCGCGAGCCGGTGAACCTTTCCGGTCGCAGCACTAGCTCGGATCGGAGGCGATGACGACCTTGCCGGCGATCGTGCGGGATTCGGCAAGCGCCAGCGCCGCGCTTGCCTCGGCCAGCGGGAACTGGGCGGCGATCTGCGGAGTGAGCGCCCCGTCGGCCAGCAGCCTCAGTACCTGGGTGAGGTCCTCGCGCAGCCGACTGCGGAAGGCTTCAAGGCGTCGCTTGCCGGCCCAGAAATTGTAGAAGTGCGCGCTCTTGCCGTTGGGCAGGTAGTTCCACAAGGCCAGCTGGGCGACCGACTGCAACACCGGCAGTTGGGAGTTGCCGTCCTCGTTCTTCGTGGCCGCTGTGCCGTAGGACACCAAGGTCCCGCCCCGGCGCAGCAGCCCCCACGACTCCTTCAGGCCGGGCCCGCCGACGTGGTCGAACACCGCGTCGACGCCGTCGGGAGCGATCTCGCGGATGCGCTGATACATGTCCGGGTCGCGGTAGTCGACCGGGATGGCGCCCAGATCGCGTACGAGCTGGTGGTGACGGGCCGACGCCGTGCCGATCACTTTGATGCCCGCGTGCCGGGCGAGTTGCACGAGGGTGGAACCGACGCCGCCGTTCGCACCCAGGACCACGATCGTCGCGCCGCTGCGTACCTTGGCGATCCGGTGCAGCATCTGCCAGGCAGTGATCCCGTTGACCACCACAGTCTCCGCGGAGACGGCGTCCACTTCGTCCGGCACGGGCACGAGGTCCGCGGCGTCGACCAGCAGATGACTGGCCCAGCCTCCGACCTTGGTGACCGCGGCGAAACACCGCCCGATCAGGGCGGCATCGGCCTGAGAGCCGGCGGCGGTCACCGTGCCGACCACGTCATATCCAGGGACGAAGGGGAAGGGCGGCTGGTCGTAGTACTTGCCGCGGCGCATCTGCTGCTCGGCGAAGGACACGCCCGTCGCGTCCATCCGCAGGACAACCTTCCCCTCGGCCGGGGCAGGAAGTTCCCGGACCCGGACTTCGAGGCCGCTCGGCTCGACCTTCCCAGGCAGGACGATCTCGGTGGCAGTGGTGGTGAAGGGGCTGACAAGCACGATGGGCTCCTGGTGCGGAACTTCCCTGACATACGTAAGCTTACGCATGTAAGTCTTGAGCGTGCAAGGTGAACGGCTGTAAGTTTTTCTGCGTAAGACGACGACCTGGGAGAAGACATGCCCACACCCGCCTCACCGAGGCCCGCCCGCACTCGTAACCCCCGCGGGGAGGGGGGCCGCCTGCGCGAGGACATCATGGCCGCGGCAACCGAGCTGCTCGAAGAGGGCGGCGACCAAAGCAGCGTCACCCTGCGATCCATCGCACGCCGAGCAGGAGTGGCCGCTCCCTCGATCTACCGCCACTTCCCCGACCAGCCGAGCATCATGCTGGCCGTGGTGCAACAGGCCTTCGCCATGCTCGATGCCGAGCTGCGCAGCGCAATGGACGCCGCGGGCAGTGACGCCAGAGAACGGCTGTTCGCCATTTGCAACGCCTACCTGGACTTCGCCAACCAGCACCCCGGCCGTTACCGCACGATGTTCGGCGGGGTCTGGATGCCCGACCTGGGCAGCAGCTCAGTGACCGAAGGCGACGTTTCCTCCTTGGGCGGGGAAAGCCTGACACTGCTCGCCGACGCTCTCGACGACTGCGTCCGCGCGGGCTGCGCAACCAGCAGCGACCCGGCCGCCGACGCCATTGCCCTGTGGCTCGGCCTGCACGGGCTCGCCCACCAGCGGCTGGCGACCGTCGCCTTCCCGTGGCCGGCGGACATCGCCGAACGCCTCATCACCACGCTCGCCCACCTCAACGACGCGTAGCTGCGGGGCGATCAGGACCCAGCGGGCGCCATCCCCGTGCCCAGCTCCGCATGCAGACGGAAGCGTCCGCCGTTCATTCGGACCGCGCCGAAGATCGGCTAGGGGAAGTGGGTGCCCAGCAGCGAGATGCCGGTGTTCGCCAGGAAGTACGTCAAGCTCAGGGTGCACCGGTATGCCGGTCCCGACACCTGCACGGAGCGGCCGGGTGGTGCCGCGCGCTCGGCTGGGGCGGGAGGCCCGATGGCGGGGCGCCGCGCGTGGCGTCGGCGGGGGCCCCTGAAAGGGGCGCGGGGAACTGCGCGAGCAACCAGGACGGCGCCGCACCCGGCCGCGGCGGGAAGCCCCACGGCGGTGAACCGCGCGAGCAACCCGCACCCCCCAACGACCGCCGCACTACCCCTGAATCGCTGCGTCCGGGTCGGACAACAGCAGCTCCCCGTTGATCGCCGCGCCCGCCCGGTACCCCCGGCTCGCCGCGTTCACCACCTGTTCGGTGGGGCCGCTCGCGTTGCCCGCCGTCCACAGGCCGGGCACGCTCGTCAGGCCCCGCTCGTCGGTCACCGGGTAGGCGCCGAAGGGCGTCTCGCGCAGCTCGGCGCCCAGTCGGACGAGCAGGTGGTTCTCCGGCACGGTACGTGGCGCGGCGTACAGCACCGCGCGGTCGTGCACCGTGCCGTCCGCCAGGCGTACGCCGGTGAGCTGGTCGCCGGTGACGACGAGCTCCGCGACCTCGCCGGGCACCGTCTCGACCCCGGCGGCGGCAAGTCGCCGCAGGTCCTGGTCCGTCAGCTCCGCCTCCCGCACGTGGTGCAGGAACAGCAGTACGTCCTTTGACCACTGGGTGATCATCAGCGCTTGGTGGACGCTCAGCGCGGACGTCGCCAGCACCCCGGTCGGGAGGTCGCGCGCCTCCCAGCCGTGGCAGTACGGGCAGCGCAGCACATCCCGGCCGAACCGCTCGGCCGGCCCCGGCAGCAGCGGCAGTTCGTCGCGCAGCCCGGCGGCGACCACCAGCTGCCGGGCCCGTACGGTGCTCCCGTCCGCGAGGACGACGGTGAAGCCGCCGTCGTCCCGGCTCGCGTCCACCACCCGGCCCCGGACCAGCTTTACCCCGTAGCGGGCGATCTCCTCCCGGCCCACGGCCAGGAACTCCGCCGGGGACATGCCGTCCCGGCTCAGGTATCCGTGCATGTGCGCGGACGGCGCGTTGCGCGGCTCGCCCGCGCGAACGGGAGTATGGGCGCGAACGGGATGCCGCGACGGCTTGCTTGCTGCTTCCCGGAGCCCATGGGCCGGGTTTCGCCAAGGGGCGCCCGGTTTGCCCGGGCGTCCCTCAGGTGCGGAGGCATGGAGCGTTGGTCAGTAGGAGTTGCCGGTGGAGACCGCCTTCGCAGTTACTCCTTCTTGTCCTCGCCTTCGGCCTCTTCGTCAGGTTCGGTCGGGGTTTCGGGCACGTCGGGTTCGTCAGTCGGTGCGCTGCCATCGGGCGTGACGCGGTCGTCGAGGGTGATGGTCACTGGCTGGCCTGCCGCGGACAGTCCGGTCAGGCTTCCTTGACGCGGTTGTAGAGAACGGTGGCCAGTTCCTGGTCGCCGTCTCCCTCGGATGCGGATTCCTTGACCGGTACAGGGCGATCAGGAGCGCGATCAAGGAACGTCCGGACAGTGCAGCGCGGACCCGCTTTTCGCCCTGGCCGAGGACCTGGTTGCGGCGGCGGCCTGTTCCGTCCCGGCCCGTCGGCGACCCCGCGGGCCGTCATCCCGTCTGTCTCTGCCTGGATCAGCGGCACAGCGCCGTGTCGACGGCGGCCTCCACCCGCTGGGAGGCTGCACCCGTCGGGGCGGTGGTTACCGCGATGCCGGCGGCACGTCCGTCCTCTGTGACGCCTCCTCGTGTCCGGTATCCCAGGGCGGTTCCGCCGTGACCCCAGTAGACGCCGCCGCATGACAGCGGCGTGCTGGTCAGGCCCAGTCCGTAGCGGACGCCGGGGCCGCGTGCCTCTGCGGGGACGGTGGTGCGCATCTGGGCGAGCTGGGCCGGGGGCAGGAGTTTGCCGTCGAGGAGGGCGGTGTAGAAGCGGTTGAGGTCGCTGTTGGTGGAAACCAGAGCACCCGCAGCCCACCCCATGGACATGTCCATGGTGGTGTAGTCGATCAGAGGTCCGTCGGCCACTTCCTGTTCGTAGCCCTTGGGGTGGGGTTCGTGGATGGTCGTCTCTCCGGGGGTGGGGAAGTAGGTGTGGCGCAGTCCGATGCGGTCGACGATGCGCCGGTTGATCTCCTCGCCTATGGGGCGGCCGGTGACCTTCTGGATGATCAGGCCTGCGACCAGGTAGTTCGTGTTGCTGTACTCCCACTTCGCGCCCGGGGAGAAGTGGGCCTTCTGTGCGAGTGCGCCGTCAAGCAGGTCGCGTGGCTCGAAGTACCGGTACCGGACGGCGGGGAAGTCCGCGAAGACGGGGGACTCCATGTATTCGGGCAGGCCGCTGGTGTGCTGGAGGAGTTGGCGGATGGTGATGTGGCGTCCGTCGATCCCCTCACCGCGCAGCAGGCCGGGCAGGTAGGTGTCGACTGGGGCGTCCAGGGCGAGTTTCTTCTCGGCGACCAGCTGCAGTGCGACCACGGCCGTGAAGGCCTTGGTGTTGCTGCCCGCGCGCACCTGCCCGTCCTTGGGTACCTTCGCCCCGGTCTTGAGGTCGCCGACACCCGCGGTGTAGTTACGCATCCGGCCCTCGCGGTCCACGACGCTCGCCAGCGCAGCGGGCATCCGGTCGTCGGCCACCAAGGCGTTCAGGCTGCTTTGAACGGTGTCCGGCCTGGCGGCGGAGGCCGCGGACGGGAACAGCGCACCGGTGGTCATGACGGCCCCGGTGAGCACGGTCACGGCCAGCAAGGCCTTACGCCGGCCACCCCGCGAAGGAGTGGGACGAAACCTCGGCGATACACGTGCGTGCATGGAACAACTCCTGTCGTGACAGTGAAGAGCAAGCGAAGAGCGAGTCGGTGCGCGCCCCGGTGACGGTGGCGGATTCCGACTCCGGGACCGGATACGGGCTCTTGCAGGATGTGGGGCCATGCCGGACGGCCCGTCGCTCCGGTGGCCTGGCGACGTTCGTGAGCACGGGCCCGCCGGGGTATCGGTCGCCGTTCCCGCGAGCGGGAGCGGCGACCGATACCGTCAAGCGCCGATGGCGGCAGGGGCCCGCCCACCGGCCTGACCCGCCCTCATCGGGCGTCTGCGGCCGCGGTGCGGGAGTGGCGGCTTTTCGGTTGGATCAGTGAGGCTTTCAGCGGCACAGGGTCGTTTCGACGGCGGCCTGTGCGTGCTGTTCGGTGGCGCTGTCGCCCGGCATGGCGGTCAGTGCGATGTTGACCGCACGGCCGTCCTCCGTGACGCCTCCCAAGGTGGCGTATCCCGGAATGGTTCCGCCGTGGCCCCAGTAGACGCCGCCGCACGGCAGCGGCGTGCTGGTCAGGCCCAGTCCATAACGGACACCCGGGGCGCCTGCGGGGACGGTGGTGCGCATCTGGGCGAGCTGGGCCGGGGGCAGGAGTTTGCCGCCGAGGAGTGCGGTGTAGAAGCGATTGAGGTCGCTGTTGGTGGTGATCACCGCACCCGCGGCCCAGCCCCAGGACGGGTCGAGTTCGGTGACATCGCGCCAGGGCGAGTCGGCTGTGTCCCGGTGGTAGCCCTTGGCGTGGGGCTCGCGGATGGTCACGTCTCCGGGGGTGGGGAAGTAGGTGTGGCGCAGTCCGATGCGGTCGACGATGCGCCGGTTGATCTCCTCGCCCAGCGGGCGGCCGGTGACCTTCTGGATGATCAGGCCCGCGACCAGGTAGTTCGTGTTGTTGTACTCCCACTTCGCGCCCGGGGAGAAGTGGGCCTTCTGCGCGAGTGCGCTGTCGAGGAGCTCGCGTGGCTCGTAGTACCTCTGCGGATCCTCGAGGACCGCGCGCTTGTCCAGGTATTCGGGCAGGCCGCTGGTGTGCTGGAGGAGTTGGCGGATGGTGATGTGGCGTCCGTCGATGCCTTCGCCGCGCAGCAGGCCGGGCAGGTAGGTGTCGACGGGGGCGTCCAGGGCGAGCTTCTTCTCGGCGACCAGCTGCAGCGCGACCACGGCCGTGAAGGCCTTGGTGTTGCTGGCCGCCCGTACCTGCCCGTCCTTGGGTACCTTCGCGCCGGTCCTGAGGTCGCCGACACCTGCGGTGTAGTGATGCGTCCGGCCCTTGCGGTCCGCGACGCTCGCCGACGCGGAGGGTATCTGGTCGTCGACCACCAAGGTGTTCAGGCTTTTCTGAACGGGGTCCGGCTTGGCGGCGGAGGCCGCGGACGGGAACAGTGCACCGGTGGTCATGACGGCCCCGGTGAGCACGGTCACGGCGAGCAAGGTCTTACGCCGGCCGCCTCGCGAAAGAGTGGGACGGAACCTCGGCGATACACGTGCGTGCATGGAACAACTCCTGTCGGTAGGGGAACAACATCAGTGGGTCGGTGAGAGGTGGTCGTGGTGCGACGGGCCTGCCGGTGGCTCGGCCTGGGCCTGTGATGGTCGCGGCGCATGAAGGAACGGCCCTCCTCCCGTGCCCCCGCCCGAGGGCGGGGAGTCATGGGTGAGGCGGGATCTGGTTCCGCTACGTGATTCGAGGTGACCTGCGGCGGCGCAGCAGCCGGCGGGCGGGCAGCATGACGGCCGCCGTGCCCGACAGGAACACCGTGCCGAGTACGGCCGCGCAGACCGAGGGCGACACCGACAGCGCGGACAGACCGGTCACCGCGCCGCCGAAGGTCAGCAGCGTCACCGCCGCGACCAGGGAGCCGACGGCGGCCCCCGTGCCGAGTACGAGGCAGGTCTCCAGCCGCAGCATCGCCAGAACCTGGCCGCGGGTCGCGCCGATGAGCCGGAGCAGCGCCAGTTCACGACGGCGGGACGCGGTGGCGACGGCCAGCGTGGTCACCACGCCGATCAGGGTGAACAGGGAGATCGCCGCGACTGCGAGCAGTCCGGGCAGGCCCTGTTGGCGGGCTTTCTCGGTGAGGGCCGCACTGTACTGTCCGGCGGACGTGGCACGGGTCCCGGGGAATCGGTCGAGCACCGGTCGCAGGTCGGCCGCTCCCTTCACCAGGAGGTAGTCGTCGTGGCCCGCGTCGGTGACGTGGGCGGCGACCATGTCGTGAGGCAGCAGGACGTCCCCGAAGCCCTGTCCCCGGTCGTAGACGGCCACCACCTCGGGGCGGATCACGGTGCCGTCCCCGAGCCAGAGAGACACGGTCGAACCGACCTTGGCCGCGCTGGCCACGTTCGAACTGAGCGCGACCGTGTTCTTGCCGCGCAGAGCCTTCAGCGAGCCCGCCTTCACGCCCGGGTCCAGATTGGACAGTGCGCCCTTCACGCCTTGGGTGGGCAGGGACTGGAGCTGGGCCGCGACCGACATCACCACAGTGGTGCGTTTCACCGCGGTCACGGTCCCCGGTCCGGCCGTCCTTTCCACCGCCCGGTACATGGCCCGGGGCACGCCCGGCCCGTTCGAGACGAGCACCTGGTCCGCGTGCAGCCCCGCGGCTGCCTGCGTCCGGGTGGCGTTGACCGCGGTGGTCTGCACGAACAGCTGGCTGGCGCCGAAGGAGAGCGCGAGCGCGATCGGCGTGATGACCGACGCGAGTCGCACGGCCGCGGCGGTGGCCGTGTCGGTGGCGAGCCGGCCCGGGACCGGGAACAGGAGGCGCATGACAGGGCTGAGGACGACGATTCCCCCTCGGGCGATCGAGGGACCCAGGAGGGCCGCCGCCCAGATGAGGGAGAGTACGAGTCCGCCCATGGCCGCGGTCGCCACCTGACCGCCGAACGCGAACGCGGTGGCGGCCGAAGCGAGACCGACGACCAGGAGCACCAGGCCGGTGATCACGCGCCAGCGCGGTAGCCGAGTCGGTTCGGCGGAGGTCTCGCTCACGGCCTGGGCCGGCCGGATCCGGGATACGCGTCGTGCCGCGAGCCAGGCGGAGCCGACCGCGGTGAGCACCGTGAGCGCCAGGGCACCGACGACGGGAAACGGTCCCAGAGCGAGCCCCAGCGCCTGGGGCAGGACCCCCTGCTCGGCCATGAAGCGGTGCAGCAGGGTGCCGAGCCCGAGCGACAGCAGACCGCCCAGGAGCGACGCCGGTACCGCGACCTTGAGCGTCTCGCGGACGATCACCCGGCGGACCTGCCGGGGGGTGGCACCGATGGCGCGCAGGACGGCGAGTTCGCGGGTCCGGTCCCGTACGGACGTGTCCAGGAGACCGGTCACGATCAGCAGCACCACCAGGAGGGCGACTCCGCCGATCGACGCGCAGACGCCGATCAGGTCGAGTCGTGCCGCCGCCACCTCCGGGTTCTCGACGTCGCCACGGCCCGCGCCGGTCGCGACGACGAGACCGGGGGCGGCTGCCCGCAGCGTCTGGGCGGACGTCTCCTTCGTGCCGAGCACGACCAGCGCGTCCGCGCGCTCGGGACGGCCGCTGAGGACCTGTGCCGTGTGCTGGCCGAACCAGACATCGCGGCCTGCGCCGGACCCGTCGGCCACCAGGCCGCTGACGCGGTAGGGTTCCGGCGCCTTGCCGCCGACCTGGAGACGGACGGTGTCCCCGACGGCCCTGCCGCTGCCGGAGTCCACCGCGACTTCGTGTTCCGCCTGCGGGGCCCGGCCGGCACGCAGTTCGACCCCGGTGAGCACGGTCGCGTCCCAGCCGCGGCCGGTCCGCACGGCCCCGTCCGCGGTGACCACCGGCAAAGAGACGTCCGCGACCACCTCGGTGACCCCCGGTGCCGTGCGTACCCGGTCCGCCACCGATACCGGTACCCGGGCCCGTTCCACCAGCGGCCTGACATCGGTCTGGTCGTCCTTGACGACCTCGACGCGCTGGCTCGCGGCGACGACGGCCACGGCGTGCTCATAGCGGTCGGCCGATCCGTGCGCCCGTAGTGCGGACTCCAGCAGGACCCCGAACGCGCCCGTCAACGCAGCCGCGCACAACAGTGCCACCGCCACTCCGGCGGCGATCCCGCGCCTCACAGCGTCCCCCAGCGGGCCAGGACGGTTGCGGCGGAGGGAGTCGTGAGCTCGTCGACGATCCTGCCCTCGCTCAGGAAGACGACATTGTCGGCCCAGGCAGCGGCCACCGGGTCGTGGGTGACCAGCACGACCGTCTGCCCCATCTCGTCGACCGCGTCACGCAGCAGCTTCAGGACGTGCTCGGCCGACCTCGGATCCAGCGCGGCCGTCGGCTCGTCGGCGAAGACGATCTCCGGGCGGGTGACGAGCGCTCGGGCGACCGCCACACGCTGCTGCTGGCCGCCGGACAGACGTGCGGGGAGCCGGTCCAGGTGGCCGGCCATCCCCACGCGGTGGACGACTTCGTCCAGCCAGCGCCTGTCCGCCTGGCGGCCGCCGAGGGACAGAGGGAGGGTGATGTTGCGCTCGACGTCCATCGAGGGCATGAGGTTGTAGCCCTGGAAGACGAACCCGATCCGTTCGCGGCGCAGTCGGGTCAGCTCCGTCTCGCTGAGCCCTCCCATGTCCAGATCACCGAGCCGTACCGTTCCACTGCTGGGCCGGTCGAGGCCGGAGGCGCAGTGCAGGAAGGTGCTCTTGCCCGATCCGGACGGACCCATGATCG
The DNA here is from genome assembly GCF_044754145.1 of Streptomyces sp. NPDC093149. Lineage (NCBI taxonomy): Bacteria > Bacillati > Actinomycetota > Actinomycetes > Kitasatosporales > Streptomycetaceae > Streptomyces > Streptomyces sp. NPDC093149. The sequence continues at coordinate 279,735 of NZ_JBIVON010000006.1, read as the reverse complement.
CGGTGAGACTGCCCTTGCGGAACCCCCAGCTGACCCCGTCCAGCGCGGTCACCTCGCCATAGGACTGGGAGACCTCCTCCAGGGACACGGCGAACGGCGTGGCCCGGGTCGTCATCGGTTGCATGGTGGGTCCTTCGGTTCCTCGATCGGTCAGAACGGGTACCGAACGTAATCGCGCGAGCCGAGCGGACGGCAGCGGTCCCTCTCCCGAACCGCAGGTGTAGCGGGCTCCACCTGCCAGGTGTAGCGCGCACTTATGACAGGGGAACACCCGTGAAGTACCGTCTTGACCCATGGACCTGAAGGCAAGGGCACTCCACAGCCTGCGATCCGCGAGGTATCTGCTGGGTGGGCTCACCACCGCTCTGCCTTCGCTGGCCGGTTACGTTCTGTTGCCTCTCGTCTGCTTCTCGCTGATCTTCGCCCCGGTCCTGCCGTGGGCGGTGCGGCCGTTGCGCGCCTTGACCGATGCCGAACGCCGACGCGCCGAACGCGTTCTCGGCCGCCCCGTGCGCCGGCCCTATCCGACGCCCGAAGGCAACGCCTACCAGCGGACGCTGCAACTGCTGCGGTTCCCGGGCACCCGCAAGGACACGGCGTGGATGCTGGTTCACGGCGTCGTGGGGCTCGTCCTTCCCGTCCTCGTCCTGGGAGTGCTGCTCAGTCTGCTGCTGACGATCTCCATCCCGCTGTGGTGGTGGACCGTTCCCGGCGGAACCCTCACCCTCCTTGCGGCCCCCCTCACCACCTGGATGCAGGCGATCGTCCTGTCCGCGGTGTGTGCCTGGCTCTTCGCCGCCCTCTTCTTGTGGCTGGCCCCCGCCGCGGTGAAGCTGGAGACGTGGATCGCAGAGATCATGCTCGGCACGTGGACCGGCGCCGGCCGGCGGATCGAGGAACTGACCGCCTCGCGCGCGGGCGCCCTCCAGGCCCACGAGGCGGAACTCCGACGGATCGAACGCGACCTCCACGACGGCACCCAGGCGCAACTGGTGGCGGTGGCCATGCGCCTGGCCCTGGCCGAGCGCCGGTTCGACAAGGACCCGCAGAGTTCCAGGAGAATGATGCTCGACGCCAGGACCACCGTGGACGAAGCACTTGTCCAGCTGCGCACCGTCATCCGCGGTATCCACCCGCCGATCCTTTCCGACCGGGGACTGAACGGAGCCATCCGCTCCCTGGCCGCAGGCCGGCCGATCCCCACCACCCTGGATCTGCCCGAGACCGACCACCGCCCCCCGGCCGCCGTCGAGGCAGCCGCCTACTTCGTGGTCGCCGAGGCGCTGACCAACATCGCCCGGCACAGCGACGCGAGCCATGCCCAGGTGTCGCTCCGGTACGACGGCCCCACGCTGCGCGTCGTCGTGCGGGACGACGGGTGCGGCGGGGCCGCACCCGGCTCCGCCTCCGGCAGCGGACTCGCCGGGATACGCCGACGGGTCGCCGCCCTGGACGGTACGACGAGAATCGACAGCCCTGTCGGTTCCGGAACGACGATTGAGGTGGTGCTGCCGTGCGGATCGTGATCGCGGAGGACAACGTCCTTCTCCGCGAGGGCCTGATTCTGCTCCTGGAGGATGTCGGGCACGAGATCGTGGCCGTCGTGGGAAGCGGGCCCGAGATTGTCCCCACCCTGCTCGAACACCGGCCGGACGTGGCCGTCCTGGACGTCCGGCTGCCGCCCGGCTTCCGCGACGAGGGGCTGCGAGCCGCCATCGAGGCCCGGAAGATCATTCCCGGCCAGCCGCTCCTGGTGCTCTCCCAGTACGTCGAGGAGAGCTACGCCGCCGAACTGCTCGGACAGGGCGCCTCGGGAATCGGCTACCTGCTCAAGGACCGTGTGGGGCACATCGAGGAATTCCAGGACGCGCTGGAGCGCGTCGCCGCGGGCGGAACGGCACTGGACCCCGAGGTCGTCTCCCAGCTGATGAGCCGCCGGGACCCGCTCGACGCTCTGTCCCCCCGGGAACGGGAGGTTCTCGGGCTGATGGCGCAGGGCCTGGACAATCCCACGATCGCCACGACCCTGTTCATCACCGAACGTTCCGTCAGCAAGCACATCGGCAGCATCCTCGCCAAGCTGAACCTGCCGCCGAGCGACAGCGGCCACCGCCGGGTCCTCGCGGTGCTCGCCTACCTGAACGCCTGACCTGCGTACCGCACGGGTGTAGCGGGCTACACCTCCGGTTCGGGGGAACGGTCCGATGTGCCGACCTGGGGCACGGGGAGAAGGTGGACGACGTAAGAGATCCCGCCCCTGCCGCCCACCGGGCCGCCGGGGGCGCACAACAGGAGGAACCCCTGATGAAGCCCGTGCTCTGGCTGCTGCTCTTCGTCTCCACGGTGGCGGCGGTCTACGTCAGCACCTTCGCCCACTACACCGGCACCATGAGGGTCCTGGCCGGAGTCGGCACCGGCGTCGTCTTCGTCGGATCGGCGCTGGGACTGTGGCTGACCAGCGGCAAGAAGTGACCCGTAGCGGCGAGAGCACATGAGGAGGGGGTGTCCGGCAGCGAGCCGGACACCCCCTCCTCATGTGTGATGCGGAAAACGGACACCCCCTCAGGAGGTGTAGTCCGCACCCCTCCCGAACGGGGAGCCGTCCCTGTCGTTCCGAACGGACGCCGTTCATAGGCTCTTTTGTACGGACACAGGGCCTTCCTTCCCTCGCCTCCATGGAGAAGCAACTGATGCGCTCACTCACTCGAACCACGCGACGGCACGCGCTGATCGCGGTATCGGCAGCCTGCCTGCTCGTTCCCCTGGCGGCCTGCGCACCGGACGACGGACCGCGACCGGCCGCTTCCGCGACCTCGACCGGCAAAGCAGCCCCGTACGCTCCGAAGTACGACGGGAAGCGCGACGGACGATTGGACGAGCGGCTGGACCGCGCCACGATCCTGGAACTTCAGGAGGAGATGAAGGGCAAGCGGCTGACGTCCAAAGGACTGACCCAGGCATACCTGGACCGGATCCATCGCCTCAACCCCCGCCTCAATGCTGTCGTCACCGTGAACCCAGACGCACTGGACCTTGCACGCAAGAGTGACGAGCTGCGCCGCACCGGTGAAGTGCGGGGGCCACTGGAAGGCATCCCCGTTCTCATCAAGGACAACATCGACACCGCGGACCGCCAGCCCACCACCGCCGGCTCCACGGCCCTGTTGCACTCCAAGCCGGCACAGGACGCCTTCCTGGTAAAGAAACTGCGCGACGCGGGTGCGGTGATCCTGGGCAAGGCCAACATGTCGGAATGGGCCAACTTCAGGTCCCCCGAGCAGACGGCCGGATGGAGTGCCACCGGCGGCCAGACCCGTAACCCTTACGTACTCGACCGGAGCCCCTGCGGATCGTCCAGCGGCTCCGCAGTCGCCGCCGCAGCCGCCCTGGCCGCTGTGACCATCGGCTCCGAGACCGACGGCTCCATCGTGTGTCCCGCGAGCGTCACCTCCACCGTCGGCATCAAGCCCACCCTCGGCGTGGTCAGCCGCAGCGGCATGATCCCTATCACCAGCCGCCACGACACCGCCGGCCCGATCGCCCGCAACACGACGGACGCCGCCCTGGCGCTCTGGGCCATCCATGGATCGGACACCGCCGACACGGCTACCTCCGACGCCGACACTGCCCTCCCCTCCGACTACCGCGAGGTGCTCGACCCAAACGCCCTGCGCGGCAAGCGCATCGGCGTGTGGCGCAAGGGACACATTGGCATCGACCCGGACGTGGACCGTGCCTTCGACGTGGCTGTCCAGCGGCTCCGAGCGCTCGGCGCAATCGTCGTCGAGGGCGCGGACGTGGCCGACTCCAAAGACATGATGCAGAAGGACATGCTTCCCGCCGTGCTGACCGAGTTCAAGCACGACCTCAACGCCTACCTGGCCGCCACCCCAGGCCCCCACCCCAAGAACCTCACCGAACTCATCGCGTTCAACAAGCGGAACTCCACCGTCGAGATGCCGAAGTTCGGCCAGGAACTCTTCGAGATGGCCGACAAGACCGACGGAGATGTCAACGCCCCGGTCTACCGTGAGCACCGCAGCGCCGCGACCCGTCAGGCCCGTCAGGCCATCGACGGCGTTCTCGCCGAGCACCGGCTCGATGCCATCGTCACCCCGACCGGCATCCCCGCTCCTGCCGTCGAAGCGCTCGACCCCACCCCCTTCGAAAGTTCCACCCGCAACTCCTCGGTGGCCGGCTACCCCCACATCACCGTGCCCGCCGGCTACGCACGGGACAAGCTGCCGCTGGGTGTCTCTTTCCTCGGAACGCGCTACAGCGACGCGAACCTGCTCAGCTACGCGTACGCCTTCGAGAGGGCCGCCCCGGTCCGCAAGGCGCCCACCTACCTCCCCACCCTGCCCGGCCGGTCCTAGTGCCGTGACCGGCAAGCTTTGCCCCGTCGTGCCGCCCGGCACGCACGCTCGCGGCGTTGGCCAAAAGTCCTGGCAGCTCCGCCACAAGGACTTCCGGCCGTCTTGCGATCGCACGGGTGAGGTCGGTACCTCGGGTTTGTGCCGTGCGCGCCTGTGGGGTGTGAGCTGGGGTGCCGTCAGTGGGTGAGGTGCGGCGGGCCGGGGGCGGGGATCCGCGGATTCAGGTGCCGAGGGGCTCCCGTTCACGGCGGGCAGGATGCGGATCGCATTGCGCTTCGTGAGCCGTATCGACCGAATCCTGAGGTCTGCCACGTCCGGCCGTCGGGCAGGGCGGCGAGTGCCTCGTAGCCGTCCAGTGCCTCCAGCCACTCCCGCGCGTCCTCGCCCATGGCGAACGCGGCGGTGGCGTAGGCGTCGGTCATGGTCAGCCGGGGGCCGACGACGGTGAGGGAGGCGAACGCGGTGGCGGGTGTGCCGCTGTGCGGGTCGAGGATGTGGGCGCCGCGTTCGGCGGTGCCCGAGGTGGCGACGGCCAGGTCGTGGTCGGCGGTGATGACGGTGAGCAGTTCGCCGGGCCGCAGGGGGTGGGCGATGCCGATGCGCCAGGGGGCGCCGGGGGTTGCCGGGCCGCGGAGTTGGAGGTCGCCTCCGCCGTTGACGCAGCTGTGGTGCGCGCCGGCTTCGTGGAGCAGCCGGGAGGCGGCTTCGGTGGCCCAGCCCTTGACGAGGCCCGAGGGGTCGAGAACACCGGCCGGGACGATGCTGAACCATCCGTCCGTGACGTGGGCGGCCCGCGCGCAGAGGGACAGCACCTCGTGGACCTCGGGCGGGCAGTCGCCGAGGCGGATCTCACCGCGGTCGAGTCGGCTGATGTGGCTGTCGGGGCGGTAGGTGGAGAACACGGCATCGACCCGGTGGAGTTGGCGTACGGCTTCGGCGAGGGCGTGGTGGACGGCAGGGGTGGGCTCGTCCCGGATGTCGAAGGTGAAGACCGTGCCCATCACGTGCTCGACGTGGCGCAGCCCGTGTGCGGTGTCAGGCATGGGCCTGGTCCAGGGCGCTCTGCAGGGACTGGATGTAGCCCTGGCTGGTGTAGCTGGCGCCGGTGACGGCATCGATGTGTGCGCTCTGGGCGCCGATCGCCTCCTGGGTGAGGCGTGGCAGGGCGTAGGAGGCGATCTGCTGGTCGCGGCCGTTCTGGTCCGGGGCCCGGAGCACCTTGACGGCGGTGATCCTTCCCTTGGCGAGGGTGGCGGCGACCTGCACGGTTCCGTACGGGGTGTCGATGGGATCCCCGGTGAACGTGCCCGTCCCCGTGGACGCGCCCGACGCCGTGCCGGCGGAGGTGGGCGGGGACGAGGAGGCCGCGGGGGATCGGGGGGTCACTCCCGCGAGGGCGGGGCGCTGGTGGGGTTTGAGGGCGAGCAGCGCGATGACGAGGGCGCTGATCCCGGTGGTTGCCAGGACGGCTCGGCGCATGACGGTTCTCCTCAGAACGCGAACGACTCGTGGTGGATGCGCCGTGCCGGGACACCGGCATCGCGCAGGGCCCGGATCGCGGCCCGTGTCATGCCGGGCGGACCGCACAGGTAGACGTCGTGCGCGGCGAGATCGGGCACCAGGGCACTCAGTCCCTGGGCGGTGAGAGGTGACGAGTACTCGGCCGGTTCGTCGACGACGTAGTGCACGGCGGCCCGTCGGCGGGCGGCTATCGCGTCGATCTCACCGCGCAGGGCGAGGTCTTCGGGGCGGCGGGCGCGGTGGACGAGGGTGACCTGCCCCGGCAGTGTCTCGAAGAGCGTGCGCAGGGGGGTGATGCCGACGCCGCCGGCCAGGAGCAGGACCTTGGGAGCGGTGCGGCGGTTCGCCGTGAGGCCGCCGTAGGGTCCCTCGGCCCACACCCGGGTGCCGGGCGCGAGGTGGGCGAGCGCGGCGCTGTGGCCGCCCGCGGTCTTCACCGTGATGCGCAGGTGGCGCGGGTGGGCGGGGGCGGAGAGGGAGTAGGGGTTCGCGGTCCACCACAGCCCGCGGGCCAGGAAGCGCCAGCGCAGGAACTGCCCCGGCTCACCCCCCAGCTCGTCCAGGTGCTCGCCGGTGAGGTGGACGGAGACCACGCCCGGTGCCTCGGGTTGGACGGCCGCGACGCGCAGGCGGTGACGCAGCCCGCGCCGGACGGGGACGGCGAACCGGTACCAGGCGACCAGCGCGGCAACGCCGAGATACAGCGTGTACCAGGCCACTTGGGCGAGGCGGTTGCCGACGAAGTCCGCGCCGTTGGAGAGCTGGTGGCCGAATGCGAGGAAGACCGCCAGGTAGGTGGCGAAGTGCAGGTAGTGCCAGGTCTCATAACTCATCCTCCGGCGGGCCGCGCGGGCCGAGAGGACTCCGGTGGCCACGAGCAGCAGGAAGCCCGCCGTGCCCTTGAGGAGGTCGGGGTAGTGCAGGACGAGCACGGAGGTCTGGCCGAGCACGTCCGTGTGGGAGGTCAGTGAGTAGCCCCAGATGATCAGCAGGGTGTGGGCGAGGGCCAGCGAGACGGTGCAGCGACCGCCCAGGGCGTGCCAGCGCGCGAGGCGGTCCGTGCCGATGGTGTGGTCCAGGAGTGGCACGCGGGCCATCAGGGCCAGCAGCACCGCGCAGGCGTAACCGGCCAGCAGCCCCGTGATGCGCCCGGCGCCGGTGAGCCAGCCCGCCGGGCCGACCACCGACGTCGTGTCGATCCACCACAGGGCCAGCACTCCCGTGGCACCGGCCCAGATCGCCGACGGTGCCAGGAAGCGCACGGCGCTGCGGCGCGGGCGCCGGTGGCGCGTCCCGCGGCTCGCGTATGTGGTGGTGAACGTGGTGGTCATGGGGGCTCCTCCGGACAGGACTCGTTCCGGCGACGGACGGCCAGCCTCCCGGTTCAACTTCTGTGTATCTTCTGAAAGCGACCCGCCGACGACTCCCGGAGCCGATTCAGAGGAAACTCAGAGACACGGTCCGACCTGCCGTGGCCCGCGCCGGGGGATGCTGAAGGAACCATGGACGAGCCGCGTACGACATCGCCTCTGCACCGCCCCGACGGAGAACCGGTGAGGGTTCTCGTCGTCGACGACGAACCCGACGTCACCGATGTCCTGGCCGGGGTCATGGCCGGGGAGGGCTGGCAGGTCCGCACCGCTGCCGACGGCGCGACCGCGCTCGCGACCGCCCGTGACTTCCGGCCCGACGCGGTGGTCCTGGACTGGATGCTGCCGGACCTCGACGGTCTGCAGGTCCTGCGCGCGCTGAGACGCGACGCACCCGGCGTGTGCGTGCTGTTCCTGACCGCCCGGGACGCGGTGGAGGACCGCATCGTCGGCATCAGCGCCGGCGGCGACGACTACGTCACCAAGCCCTACAGCCTGGAGGAAGTCCTGGCCCGGCTGCGCGGGCTGCTCCGGCGGGCCGGCCTGACGGCGGAATCCGCCGGCACGAACTGGCTCACCGTCGGTGATCTCGCCATGGACGAGGAAGCCAGGGAGGTCAGGCGCGGCGGGGTCACCGTCGAGCTGTCCCGGACCGAGTTCGAACTTCTGCGGTTCCTCATGCGCAACCCGCGCCGGGTGCTGTCCAAGGACCAGATACTCGACCGGGTCTGGGCCTACGACTTCGGCGGCCGGGCCCACATCGTCGAGCTCTACATCAGCTACCTGCGCAAGAAGATCGACGCCGGACGCACCCCGTTGATCCACACGGTGCGTGGTGTCGGCTACGTCCTCAAGCCGGAATCCCGATGAGACGCCCGCTGCCCCGCACCCTGCGTGGCCAGCTCACCGCCGGACTCGTCGCGCTGCTCGCCCTCGCCTGCCTCGCCGTCGGCATCACCACCGCCCTCGCACTGCGGGGCTTCCTGATGGGGCGCCTGGACGAGCAGCTGTCCGCCTCCGGCGGCCGGTTCGCCGCCAGCCTGGAGCACGAGGCCAGGCCCGACGCCGACAACGGCCCCGACACCCGGGGCCAGGCGGAGTCGACCTTCGGTGCCCGCCTCCTGAACGGCACTGTCACCCAGGCAGCCGTCGTGCACGACGCCACCGACCGCCCCCTTCTCCTCACCTCCCGCGACCGTCACGCCTTGGTGGGGGTCCCCGCCGACGCGCACGGACACAGCGTCCGCCTCGCCGCTCTGGGGACGTACCGCGTCACGGCTGTCCGGGGTGACGACCAGGACACCCTGATCACCGGCCTGCCCCTGCACCCGGTGGAAGAGACCGTTCACCGCCTCGAAGCGGTCGAAGCCGTGCTGTTCGGCGCCGCCCTCGTGGTCACCGGCGTCGCCGGGGCCTTGTGGGTGCGGATCTCCCTGCGCCCCCTCCAGCGGGTCACCGCCCGTGCCGCGGAGGTGGCAGGGCTGCCCCTGGCCAGTGGGGAGGTCGCCATGCCCGGACCGCTTCCCGACACCGACCCCCGTACCGAGGTCGGTCAGGTCGGCAGCGCCCTCAACCACATGCTCGGTCATGTCGAGGGCGCACTCACCCAGCGCCAGGCCAGTGAGGAGCGGCTCCGGCACTTCGCCGCCGACGCCAGCCACGAACTGCGCACGCCCGTCGCCAACATCCGGGGCCACGCCGAGCTCGCCCTGCGCCACCACGGCCCCGTTCCCGGCGAGGTACGCCACGCCCTGGAGCGCATCGACGGGGAGTCGCAGCGCATGACGCGCCTCGTCGACGACCTGCTTCTCCTCGCCCGTCTGGACGCCGGACGTCCCCTCGAACACGAGCCGGTCGATCTGACCCTGCTGATCCTGAACGCGACACAGGACGCACGCGCCGCGAGCCCCGGCCACCGCTGGCTCCTCGACCTCCCCGGAGAACCGGTCACCGTCACCGGCGACGCCCACCGGCTCCAGCAGGCCATCGGGAACCTCCTGGCCAATGCCCGTACCCACACCCCGCCCGGCACGGAAGTGACCGTCGCCCTCACCGCCGACCGGACCGGCGTCGCCGTGTGCGTGAGCGACGACGGACCAGGGATTCCCTCCGAGCTCCAGCCCGAGGTCTTCGGACGCTTCGTACGCGCCGACCACGCCCGCTCCCGCAGCACAGGAAGCACCGGTCTCGGCCTCGCCATCGTCCATGCCGTCATCACCGCCCACGGTGGAGCCGTCACCGTCACCAGCGGCCCGGGGCGCACGGCCTTCCGCCTGACGCTTCCCGCCTGACCCCGCCGGGCCCGGTCACAGTGTCTGTGCGGCCACGGATGCCGCGCAGGTCGCCCGTGGACTGTGCGTGACCACCTTCGGCATTCGGCAGCTCCGAGCGCCGCTGCGGGCGCGGGCCGGGCGGTTCCCTTGACGACGGGTGGGCGCGGGCATACCGTCGCGAAGGTACTGAGCAAGCGCTTGGAGAGGTCGTTCGTGCCGCACATCGACCCGATTCCCGCCGCATCGGTCCCGCAGGCCCGCCCCCCGGCCGCCGCTGCCGACGAAACCGCCGCCGCGGACGCCGCGGCCCGTGTCGAAGCCGCGCTCACCGCTCCGGGAGCCCCGTTCGCCGTGGTGCGGGCGCAGGACGGGGCGCACGCCGGAGCCCTCGTGTACGCGGACGGGCCACGCACACTCCGTGAGTTCGTGGAGACCACCTGGGCCTACGGGGACCGGCCGTTCCTGATCTCGGCGGAGCGCGGTTACTCGTACGCCGAGTTCTTCGCCGCCGCGTCCGCGCTGGCGTGCCGGCTGACCGGGACGTACGGGCTGCGCCGGGGAGACCGGGCCGTCGTCGCGATGCGCAACCACCCGGAGTGGCAGATCGCCTTCTGGGCCGCGCAACTGGCCGGGCTGGTGGCCGTCCCGCTCAACGCCTGGTGGACCGAGGACGAGTTCGCGTACGCGCTGGACGACTGTGAGCCGCGGGTGCTCCTGGTGGACGGCGAGCGGCTGCCGAGGGTCGCCGGCTGGGCGGCGAGGAACGGGGCGCGCGTGGTCGTCTTCCACGCGGAGGGGGCGGTCCCGGACGGCGTCGAGCGGTACGAGGACCTGCCCGCGCCCGATCCGCTCGCCGCGCCCCCCGAGGTCGAGATCCGGCCGGAGGACGACGCGACGATCATCTACACCTCCGGCACCACCGGCCGGCCCAAGGGCGCCGTCGCCACCCATCTCGCCCAGGTGGGGGCCGTGCTCAACCCCCGCTACCACGCCGCCGCCTCCGCGCTCGGGCGCGGGATCGTCCCGGGGCAGGGGCCCGCCCCGGTGTCGCTGCTGACGTTCCCGTTCTTCCACGTCGCCGCGTTCACCGGCTTCTACGCGGCGATGGCGGCGGGCGGCACGATCGTCCTGATGCGGAAGTGGGATGCCGAGGAGGCGCTGCGGCTGATCCGCGCACACGGCGTCACGCACTACGCCGGAGTCCCGACGACCGCGCTCCAGCTCCTCGCGGCGGCCGAGCGGGCGGGCGACGGTCTGGAGAGTCTGCAGATGCTGAACACCGGCGGGGCCGCCGCCCCGCCCGATCTGGTCGCGCGGCTGACCGCCCGCCACGGCGACCGGATCGAGCCCCGCAACGGCTACGGCCTCACCGAGACCAGCGGAGGGGTCCTGGCGAACTTCGGCGCCGAGTACCGGCTCCACCCGGGCAGCGTCGGCCGTCCGACCCCCGCCACCGAGGTGCGGATCACGGGCCCCACGGGCGCGGCGCTGCCCGACGGCGAGGTCGGTGAGCTGTGGCTGCGCGGCCAGTCCCTGGTCCGCGGCTACTGGCGGGACGAGGCGGCGACCGCTCGGGCGTTCACCGACGGCTGGTTCCGCACCGGTGATCTCGCGGTGGTGCGCGGGGGGCGGGTCGATGTCGTCGACCGGATCAAGGACATGGTGATCCGCGGCGGGGAGAACGTGTACTGCGTCGAGGTCGAGGGGGTGCTCCACGACCACCCGGACGTCGAGGACGCGGCGGTGCTGGGGGTCGCGCATCCGGTCCTGGGGGAGGAGGTCGCCGCCGTCGTCCGGCTCCGGGCCGGTGCCACCGTCACTCCCGAGGACCTCAGGGCGCACGTCGGCCGGAGCCTGGCCGCGTTCAAGGTTCCGGCCCATGTGCTGGTACGCAGGGAACCGCTGCCCCGCAATCCGACCGGGAAGATCCTCAAGCGGGAGTTGCGCGGGCCCGTCGAGGCGGAGGTGCGGCGGGCCGACGGGGAAGAACCGGCCACGGATCCGGATGGAGAGGGCGGCCGGGCGTGACCGCGGCCGAGCGGGGCGGTCGGGCCGAGGGCTCGGGCGGTCAGGGGCGAGTGATCCGGACGCGGTAGTTCCCCTTGTCGTCCTTGTCGACCACGGATATGCGTATGCCGCTCGACCGGTCGGTGAAGGTCTGGCCGGGCTGGTAGGGGGCGTCGGAGAGTTCAGGGTGCACATTGGGCAGCTGGGTGCAGCCGCCGCTGCCCTTGGTGCTGTCCGCGACGGACACCGGCCCCTGACCGGTGTCGACGTCCGAGTGCACCTTGTAGATCAGCACGCCGGGCCGGCAGACCGCCTGGTCGTTGCCCGCCCGGGTCCGTACCTCCACGGCGTAGCCGGACCGGCTGCTCAACGGTACGAAGGCCAGCTTGATGCCGCCCCGGGTGGCCAGCGGTTCGAGGACGTGGTCGCTGGTGCCGGACCGGGCGGCGCAGCTGACCTGTTTGTTGTCCAGCCAGCCGAGCTTCCACTTGTGCCAGCCGAGCAGGTCGTTGTTGGCACCCCAGTCCTCCGACATGATGTCCCAGTGCCCGACTGCGCCGCCGCCCTCCACGGTGTAGAGGTCGGGGAGACCGAAGACATGGCCGTTCTCGTGCGGCAGGACGCGGTATCCGTTCTGCTTGAACGAGCCCGAGCCGTCGTCCTGGCGGCTGTAGATGAACGACGTGTTGGCGAGCGGGACGCCGTCCGCGTCCGGGGCCTCGTCGTTGCCGGAGAAGGTCACGGACAGGACGGTGTCCAGGGCGGGGGGCCCGGCGTTCGGTGTGACCAGGATGTTGACCAGGTCGTACGTACTGAAATCGACCTTCGACTTCGCGGCGGCGACGATGTCCTGGACGAGCTGGCGGTAGCCCGGCTCGTACGAGGATCCGCGTTCTATCCCGTACTCGGAGAACGGGAGCGGCATCCGCAGCCAGGTCTTCACGGGCGTGTCGGGGATGTAGGTGAGCCGTCCGTACGAAGCGGTCCGGAACCAGTTGATGGTCTGCGGGAAGAATTCGCCGAACCGGTCCATCGCCGGTTCGGCGCCCGGTGCGTCGGGGAAGTCGATCATCAGGTTGAGTGCGTGGATCCTGCCTGTGGAGCGGGCGTAGTTCGCCGCCGTCGGCATGCCCTCCGACATCTGTACGCCCATGGTCGTCGCTATTCGGCACGCGGCTGTGCCCGCCGCCCGGGGGTTCGCCACCGGCCCGGCCGAGGCCCGGCCCGGCGTCGGAAGCGCGCTGCTGGCCGAGGCCAGTGCCGCGATGACCAAGGTCGTGGCCGAGGCGAGCGCGATCGGGCTGCGGTGCTTGCGTATCCGGTGGCGGGTCTTCTGCATACAGGCGCCTCGGGGTCCGCGGCAGCCGGCCGGTTCTGACTGCGCTCTGCCGATCAGCCTGTGACGGGTGGTGCGGCGCCGCTCGCCGGGTGCGCCGAACGGTTGGTTTTCCCTGTTTCGAGGTGTGCCTCAGGTCACATCGTGGTGGGGAAATAACCGGGGACCGTTTCCCCGTTTGAACTCGTGTCCCCGCGAAACGGGGAGGCATTCCCCGGTTGTGGGAAGGGGGTGCTGCGAGGATGGAAACAACAGGAGCAAGAGCAGGACCAGGACCGAAGCAGGATCGAGACCGAGGCCGAAGCAGGGCCGAGGCCGAAGAGACCAGAACCGAAGACCGGAACCGCGAAGACCGTGGCGCCGGCAACCCCAGGATTCGGAAGGCAGGGACAGTCGTCGTGGACACCGCCACTCGCACCGCCACCGGAACGGCGCAGCCCCGGACGCACCGTCCGCGGGCGGACGCGCTGCGCAACCGGGAGCGGATCGTGACGGCCGCGCGCGAGATGTTCGTCGAGTTCGGGCCGGACGTGCCGCTCGACGAGGTCGCCCGCCGCGCCGGCGTCGGCAACGCCACGCTCTACCGGAACTTCCCCGACCGGGCCGCGCTGACGCACGAGGTCGTGCTCGCGGTCACCTCCCGCACCACCGACCGCGCCGAGGAGGCGGCGGCCGAGGAGGCCGATCCCTTCGCCGCGCTCTGCCGCTTCGTGCACGCGGCGGCCGACGAACGGATCGGGGCCCTGTGCCCGATGCTGTCCGGCGGCTTCGACAAGGACCATCCCGAACTGCTCGCCGAGCGTCGGCGCCTCGAAGAGGCCGTCGAAGGGCTCGTGGCGCGCGCCATGTCCGCCGGGCGCCTGCGCACCGACATCGCGGTCGGTGACGTACTGGTCGCCCTCTCCCAGCTCACCCGTCCGCTGCCAGGCACCGGCTGCCCGGACATCGACCGGTTCACCCACCGTCATCTACAGCTGTTCCTGGACGGACTGGAGGCTCCGGCCCGGTCCCGGCTGCCCGGGACGGCGGCGACCTTGGAGGATCTGCGGCGCCGGCCATGAGGCCCGCACCGGGCCCCTGAACCGGGTGCCCGGCGGCGCGACCGCCGCACTGTGACCACGCCTTCCCCTTTCACCGCACCTCGACCACGTCTTCCTTCCACCGCTCGACCCGCAACGACCTGTCATGCCCGAGCGGTCGCACCCGACCCTCATGCCGTCCGACCCGACGGGGCCGATCCGTCACGCCCCACCGACGGCGCCCGACCCGTCCCGCCCGGCCTTCTCCGGCGGCCGTTCTCGCCGGCCGTCCCTTACCGACTGCCCGTTCGCCGACCTCTCGGTTCACGATCTCGCGCGCCCACGCGCGTCCTTAGGTGGATACCTCCATGTCAAAAACAGCTGATATCCGACTCCCGGACCCCAGTCGCTGGAAAGCGCTGGCGTTCATCGCCCTCGCGCAACTGATGGTCGTGCTCGATGCCACGATCGTGAACATCGCGCTGCCGCACGCCCAGACGGCCCTGGGCATATCCGATGCCAACAAGCAGTGGGTCATCACGGCCTACGCGCTCGCCTTCGGCGGGCTGCTGCTCTTCGGAGGCAGGATCGCCGACCTCTGGGGCCGCAAGCGGACGTTCGTCGTCGGTCTGATCGGCTTCGCGCTGGCCTCCGCGCTCGGTGGCGCGGCCCAGAACCAGGGCATGCTCTTCGGCTCCCGGGCCCTCCAGGGCGTCTTCGGCGCGCTGCTCGCCCCGGCGGCGCTGTCGCTGCTCGCCGTGATGTTCACCGATGCCAAGGAGCGCGCCAAGGCGTTCGGCATCTACGGTGCGATCGCCGGTGGCGGTGGCGCCGTCGGCCTGATCCTCGGCGGATTCCTGACCCAGGCGCTGAACTGGCGCTGGACGTTCTTCGTCAACATCCCGTTCGCGGTCGTCGCGGCCGCGGGCGCGTACTTCGTGATCCGCGAGCCGGCCGGCAGCCGCAACCGCTCGCCGCTCGACATCCCGGGCGTCGTCCTGTCCGCACTGGGTCTGGTCTCGCTGGTGTACGGCTTCACCCGTGCCGAGTCCGCCGGCTGGTCGGACGCGCTGACCATCGGCATGTTCGTCGCGGCCGGTGCGCTGCTCCTGGCGTTCGTCCTGACCGAGTCCCGGGTCAAGTCGCCGCTGCTGCCGCTGCGCGTGGTGCTGGACCGCAACCGCGGCGGCGTCTACCTCTCACTGGGTCTGGCCGTCATCGCGATGTTCGGTCTGTTCCTCTTCCTGACGTACTACCTGCAGGTCGTGAAGGGGTACTCGCCGATCAGGACGGGCTTCGCCTTCCTCCCGATGATCGCGGGCATGATCACCGGTTCGACGCAGATCGGTGCCCGGCTGATGACCCGCGTCCCGGCGCGCAAGCTCATGGGCCCCGGCTTCCTGGCCGCCGCCGTCGGCATGCTGCTGCTGACGCGGCTTGAGGTCGGCTCCTCGTACACCACGGTGATCCTGCCCGCGCAGCTCCTGCTGGGGCTCGGCATGGGTACGGCGTTCATGCCGGCCATGTCGCTGGCCACGCACGGTGTCGAGCCGAGGGACTCGGGCGTCGCGTCCGCGATGGTCAACACCTCGCAGCAGGTGGGCGGCGCGATCGGTACGGCGCTGCTGAACACCATCGCCGCATCGGCTGCGACGGCGTACGCCACTTCGCACGCCGCGCTCGGCGCCCGCGACCCCGAGCTGCTGAAGCTCCAGTCGATGGTGCACGGCTTCACCGGTGCCATCTGGTGGGCCGTCGGCATCCTGGTGGTGGCCTCCGCGATCGCGGTGACCTTCATCAACGCCGGGCGCCCCACCGCGACCACGGCGAGCGGAGGCTCCGGTTCGGGTGACGTCGACGGTGTCGAGGACGAGTTCAAGGTCCCGGTCGTCGCCCACTGACGTCGTCCTGCGGCGTGAAGTGAGGTGAACGCGGCTCTGCCCCGGTTCCGCTCGACGGAACCGGGGCAGAGCCGTGTCCCGGTCAGTGGCTCAGCGCAGCCAGGGCAGATCCGCGTCCGTGCCCTCCGGCTGCAGCCCGGTGGCGACGACCTGCATGATCTCGCCGAGCGAGCGCACCTGCTCGGGTGTGAGCCGGTCGAACATCGCCTGGCGCACGGCGCTGACATGGCCCGGAGCGGACCGGCGGAGCATCTCGTAGCCGTCGTCGGTGAGGACCGCGTTCTGGCCCCGCTTGTCGGACGGGCAGTCCTCGCGGCGCACCCAGCCGCTCTTCTCCAGCCGTGCGACGGCGTGCGAGAGCCGGGAGCGGGTGATCTTGGCGTCCTTGGCCAGCTCGGTCATCCGCTTCCGGCGGCGGGGCGCCTGGGAGAGCTGGACGAGCAGTCCGTAGTAGATGTGCGGCATCCCCGCGTCACGCTGCAACTGGCGGTCGAGGTGGTCCTCCATGAGCGTGGTGGCGTGGAGATACGCACGCCAGACACGCTGCTCTTCGTCGGAGAGCCAGCGGGGCTCGCCGGGGGATGCCGTGGTCATGTACTCCACTGTACGACCTTTTCTTGAAAGTTTAACTAGATAGAGCTAAGGTCTCGGAAGGTGGGAGCTTGAAGATTAAAGAATCCTTCCTTCTCAAAGAGACCACCAGAAGACTTACCTCGATCAGCAGCGGATGGGGAGTGCCATGACTGTCACCGCGGAGCGCATGCCCGCCCTCTACCTCTCCCACGGCGCACCGCCGCTGGCCGACGACCCGGTCTGGCCCGGCGAACTGGCCGCCTGGTCCGCCGGGCTGCCCCGCCCCCGCGCGATCCTGATGGTCTCCGCGCACTGGGAGGAGGCCCCGCTCGCCCTCGGTGCGACGGAGACCGTCCCGCTCGTCTACGACTTCTGGGGCTTCCCCGAGCACTACTACCGAGTGCAGTACGCCGCCCCGGGTGCCCCGGAACTGGCGGAGAACGTGCGCAAGCTGCTGCGTGGCGCCGGCACGCCGGTCCAGGACATCCCGGACCGCGGGCTCGACCACGGGGCGTACGTCCCGCTGGTGGAGATGTTCCCGGATGCCGACATCCCCGTACTCCAGATCTCCATGCCGACGCTGGACCCGCAGAAGCTGATGGACATCGGGCGCAGGCTCGCACCGCTGCGCGACGAGGGCGTCCTGATCGTCGGCAGCGGCTTCTTCACCCACAACCTGGCCGCCCTGCGGCACGCGGGCGGCGGCGTCCCCGGCTGGTCGGCGGAGTTCGACGACTGGGGGCAGCGGGCGCTTCAGGCGCAGGACATCGACGCCCTGCTGGACTTCGAGCACAAGTCCCCGGCCGGGCGGCTGGCCCACCCGCGCACCGAGCACTTCGCGCCGCTCTTCGTGACACTCGGCGCGTCGGAGAGCGAGCTGGGCCTGGGCCGCAGCGTCATCGACGGGTTCTGGATGGGGCTGGCGAAGCGGTCGGTGCAGTTCGGCTGATAGTGCCGACAGTGCTGAGGGGGCCGAGGGGAACGGGGGCGCCGAGGCCGGTGAGGGACCTCGGAGGATCCGTCACAGGGTCGGCGGGTTCAGTTCGATCGAGCGGAGCGCGGCGGCCAGAGCCGTGGGGTCGCCGACGTCCAGCGCGGTGTCGGTGAACTTGATGGTGTGGTCGTCCCCGTGCGCCGCCGCCCGCGCGAAGAGCTCCTCGGCGGAAGCGGTCGTGGGCGCGTACGGGGTGGGCTCGGCCGGGCCGTACGCGGCGGTGACGGCGGCGCTCGCCGCCCAGGCGGCCCGCAGGCTCGGAGCCCACAGTGCGCGGGGGAGTGCGGGCAGAGTGCGCAGCACGGCGTTGGGCGCGGTCGCGGCATGCACCAGCATGACCGGCTCGCCGTGCCCGTGGGTGGCATATCGATGCGTCGCGGCCCGCACCAGCTCCTCCAGCCGGGTCCGGGCCTCGTCCGGGTCGTCGGTGAAGCGCGGCGGCCACACCGGGAACGCGGTGAGCTGCGCCAGCCGGTCCCGGATGCCGCCGCTCTGCTCCGGTACCGGCGGCACGGCGTCCAGTGCGGCCCCTGCGCTCGGCGCGGGGGTCAGCGGAGTCGGCGCGGGCAGCGGCTGGTGGCGGGCGGCCCAGTAGCCGAGGCCATGGGCGAGCTCGATGATCCGGGGCGCGCTCGCCTCGCCCGCGAGCAGGGTGCGTACGGAGTGGCCGACCCGGATCACGGGGTGGGTGGCGCCCGCCGCGATGCCGGGCAGCAGCCGCGGCCACCACTCGGCCAGGACGTCCCGCCAAGGGCGCTCGGCCGTCTCCCGCTCGAAGTACAGCGTCCAGTCCGCGATCCGGCGCGGGTCTCCCAGGGCCTCGCGCCAGTTCTGCGCGGTGACCCGGGACGCGGTGTCCGGCATGTCCTCCAGCTTGTCGCTGTAGTAGTCGAGCCAGCGGTGGACGACCGGCGCCTGACCGTGCCGGACCAGTGCCTCGACGGCCATCGGACCGTGATTGCTCAGCCAGCCGTTCCGTTCAGGGCCCGCGGTGTGGAGGCGTTCCAGCGCCTCGTCGAGCGTGCCCGTGGTGTCCTCGGCGGTCCCGCCGGCCGCCGCGTCGCCTCCGACGCCCGCCGCGTCGTCCCGGCCGCCCGCTGTGCCGCCCCCGACGCCCGCCGCGTCGTCCCGGCCGCCCGCTGTGCCGTCCGTGCTCGTCGTCTCATCCATAGGGGAGGACGCTAGGCGTGGCGTCCGTGGCGCGTATCGGGCTGTGGTCCCGGTCCGGGACCGTGCGCGACCTAGGACCCGGGCCCCATCCGCTTCTCGTACCAGGCCACGTCCCAGTAGGTTCCGAACTTCCGGCCCACCTCGGCGTACGTACCGACATGGCGGAAACCGAAACGCTCGTGCAGCCGGGCCGAGGCGTCGTTGGGCTGCGTGATGCCCGCGTACGCGCGATGCACGTCCTCGCCGGCGAGCGCCTCGAACAGGGACGAGTAGAGGAGCGTGCCGATGCCGCGGCCGGTGGCCCACGGGGCGCAGTACACGCTCACCTCGACCGAGGTCGCGTACGCCGCCTTGGGACGGAAAGCGCTGCTGGTGGCGTACCCCAGGACCGAAGCGGGGCCGACGATGCGGACAGCCTGAGCAACCTGAAGACGGTGCGGGCCGTCTTCAGGATGGGAACGAAGCCACGGCAGCCGCTGTTCGGGTGTAAAGGGAGCCGTATCGAATGTGAGCGCGGTCTCACGTACGTAATGGTTGTAGATGTCCGTGAGGGCCACCAAATCGCCTTCGATGCCCGGTCTGACCTGCACTTCTGCCTGGATGTTCGGCATGCGCACCCCTCTCGCGGCGGCACAGGGTACTGCATGATCGCGAAAGTGAATGCCAGGCGTGGGAATTCTGTCCGGATTCCAGTCGTTGTTTCCATCGGATGCAGGGCACCCGAGAGGGTGTCGCGACCTACTCAGCAAGGGAGCACGCATGGCAACCCGTGCCGTCGCCCGTCGTTCGTCCGCCACCGGTGGGACCAGCCGGGCAAGCAGTGTTCGCGCAGCGGGCGGAGAGATCGCCGATCGCGACCTGGTCGGCATGTACCTGGACGAGATCGCGCGTACGCCGCTGCTCGATGCCGCAAAGGAGGTCGAGCTGTCGCAAACCGTCGAGGCGGGTGTGTACGCGCGTCAGATTCTCGACGGTGTGGTGGAGAGCGAAGCCGGTGGAGCATCACGCGCGGAGCTGGAGGCGCTGGTCGCCGAGGGCGAGCGCGCCAAGGACATATTCATCCGTTCCAACCTCCGGCTCGTCGTTGCCGTCGCCCGCCGCTACCCGCGGGCCGGGCTGCCCCTGCTCGACCTGATCCAGGAGGGCAACGCGGGCCTGGTGCGTGCGGTCGAGAAGTTCGACTACGCCAAGGGCTTCAAGTTCTCCACGTACGCGACGTGGTGGATCCGCCAGGCCATCACCCGTTCCATAGCGGACCAGTCCCGTACGATCCGGCTCCCCGTCCACCTGGTGGAGGAGCTCGGCCGGATCCGCCGGGTGCAGCGCGAGTTCAACCGTGAGCACGGGCGCGAGCCGGAGCACACGGAGATAGCCGCAGAGCTGGACTCCACGCCGGAGCGTGTGGGCGATGTCCTGGACTGGGCCCGTGACCCGGTCAGTCTCAACATGTCCGTGGACGACGAGGGCGAGACACAGTTCGGTGATCTGCTGGAGGACACCTCCGCGGTGTCGCCCGAGCAGTCGGTGATGACGCTGCTGCGCAGCGAGGAACTGGAGGACCTGATCGGCAAGCTCGACAACCGCACCGCGTCGATCATCCGTATGCGGTACGGCATCGAGGACGGCCGCGAGCGGACCCTCACCGAGGTCGGCAAGCAGCACGGGCTGACCCGTGAGCGGATCCGCCAGATCGAGAAGCACGCGCTGCTCGAACTGAAGCGAATGGCGCACGACACGGGTTTTGACGCTGCGGCGTGAGCCCGAGTCCAGTAACCTCCGAAATAGGTCGCTTCGTGTGACCCCTGAGCTGAGTCCCGGCGCCCACCCCCCCCTGGCGCCGGGGCTCATCCTTTTGTGCCCGTGGCGCCTCCGGTGCCGGTGGCCGCACCCTTGGTGCCCGCGGCCCCGGTGCCTGCGGACTGGTCGGCCGGTGTCTTCGCGGCCCCGGCGCTCGGGCGCGCGGCCGGTGGGTCCGCGGGTCGGTGCGTCGCTGCCGCGCGGGTCAGCCGGGCGCCCAGATCACTCAGGTACTCCACCAGCTGCG
Organism: Streptomyces sp. NPDC093149; assembly: GCF_044754145.1. Classification (NCBI taxonomy): domain Bacteria; kingdom Bacillati; phylum Actinomycetota; class Actinomycetes; order Kitasatosporales; family Streptomycetaceae; genus Streptomyces; species Streptomyces sp. NPDC093149. The sequence continues at coordinate 259,151 of NZ_JBIVON010000006.1, read as the reverse complement.
GTGGCTCGTGCGCGGTGAACTCGCAGTCCACCAGCGCGAGCCGGACCGCCACCCATTCCACTGAGTCCGACAGCACCGCCCGCAGCCGGCAGCTGTTCTCGCCGGTCCGCTCCAGTGGGCCGATCGAGGCCGGGAGGCGCGCGGACACGAAGTCCGCCGGGGCCGCGAAACTCACGTCGACGGCCAGCTCGGGCTGTCGCCGGGCGATGGAGCCGGCGAGGAACTTCGCCGCGTCCCCCGTGGGCAGCTCGCGCGGGGTGAACCGGGCTCCGGTCGCGAACGGCTCGCTGACCCGGTCGACCCGGAACGTACGCCAGTCCTCGCGCCCCAGGTCGTATGCGACGAGATACCAGCGCCACCCGGTGCTCACCAGCCGATAGGGCTCGGCCTGCCGCTTCGTCTCGGCACCGTCCCCCGCGCGGTAGGCGAACCGCAGCCGCTCCCGCCCGGTGACCGCCGCCGCCATCACCGTGAGCGTGTGCGGGTCGATGGTCGAGCCGTCGCCACGGGTCAGCGGCATCGTCGCGTTCTGCAGGGTCGAGACCCGGTGCCGCAGCCGCGAGGGCAGCACCTGCTCCAGCTTCGCCAGAGCCCGTACGGACGCCTCGTCGACCCCCTCGATGGCATGCCCGGCACCGGCCCGCAGGCCCACCGCGATGGCCACCGCCTCCTCGTCGTCGAGGAGCAGCGGAGGCATGGCCGTGCCCGCGACCAGGCGGTAGCCGCCGACCGATCCGCGCGAGGCCTCGACCGGATAGCCGAGCTCGCGGAGCCGGTCGATGTCGCGCCGGATCGTGCGCGGGCTGACGTCGAGCCGTTCGGCGAGCTCGCTGCCCGGCCATTCGCGGGGCGTCTGGAGGAGCGAAAGCAGGTTCAGCAGTCGTGCCGGAGTGTCGGTCATGGGCTCAGCCTCGTGCCGGAGTGTCGGTCATCTCACCAGGATGCCCAGCCCATTGGGTCATGACCTGTCCTAATGGCTGCTTAGTTTCTTCCCATGACTTCTTCCACATCTCTGCCGTCCACGGCATCCGGGCCCACGGTGTCCTCGGACCCGTCGGACCGGCGACGCTGGTTCGCGCTCGCCATCGTGATGACCGCGGCCTTCATGGACCTGGTCGACGTCACGATCGTCAACATCGCCGTCCCGAGCATTCAGCAGGACACCGGCGCCTCGTTCAGCTCGATCCAGTGGATCACCGCCGGATACGCCCTGGCCTTCGCGGCCGGGCTGATCACCGGCGGCCGGCTGGGCGACATCTACGGCCGCAAGCGACTGTTCCTCATCGGTATCGGCGGCTTCACGCTGGCCTCCGCGCTCTGCGGCTTCGCCGCGAACCCGGAGATGCTGGTCGCCTCCCGCATCCTCCAGGGCGGCACCGCCGCGCTCATGGTTCCCCAGGTGCTGTCGATCGTGCACGCCACCTTCCCGGCACACGAGCGCGGCAAGGTCTTCGGCCTCTTCGGGGCGATCGTCGGCCTCGGCGCCGTCCTGGGACCGCTGCTGGGCGCGCTGCTCACCGAGTGGAACATCGCCGGTCTCGAATGGCGGCCCATCTTCCTGATCAACCTGCCGGTCGGCATAGCGGGGCTGATCCTGGGACGGAAGTTCATCACCGAGTCCAAGGCCCCGAAGGCGCTCCGGCTCGATCTGATCGGTGTCGCCCTGGTGACGCTGGGACTGCTGATGCTGATCTACCCGCTCACCCGTGGCCGCGAGCTGGGCTGGCCGCTGTGGGGCCATGTGTCGATGGTCTGCAGCCTCCTGGTGTTCCTCGTCCTGGTGGTGTTCGAGCGGGGCAAGGCGCGCAAGGACGGTTCACCGCTGGTCGAGCTGTCGCTGTTCCGGGTCAAGAGCTTCGCGGCGGGCATCGCCGTGCAGCTGACCTTCGGTCTCGGCCTCGGCATCTTCTTCCTGGTCTGGACGCTGTACATGCAGATGGGACTCGGCTGGAGCGCGCTGAAGGCCGGCACGACGGGTATCCCGTTCTCGATCGCCGTCTCGTTCGCCGCCGGGATCTCCGTACAGAAGCTGGTGCCCCGCTTCGGCCGCAAGGTCCTCCAGTCGGGTGCCCTGCTGATGATCACCGGCCTGCTGCTCTACATCTGGGAGTCGGACCGGTACGGCATGGGCATCGCCTCCTGGCAGATGGCACTGCCGCTGGTGGTCATGGGTGTCGGCATGGGCCTGATCGTGGCTCCGCTGACGGACATGGTGCTGTCCGAGGTGCCGAAGGAGCACTCCGGTTCGGCCTCCGGGCTGATCAACACCGTCCAGCAGATGGGCAACGCGCTCGGGCTCGGACTGGTCTCGGTCGTATTCTTCGGCTCCATCGGGGACCGGCTGGCGCCCCAGCAGGTGGGCCCGGCGTTCGCGGAGGCGTTCCAGCACTCGCTGTGGTACGTGGCCGGGGTGCTCGCGGTGATCTTCCTGGTGATGTTCGCGCTGCCGGCCCGGCCGCGGCAGCAGGTGGAGGGCGGCGACGGGGCCGTGGGAGAGGAGAGCGTCTCCGTGAAGTCCGTGAGCGGAGCCGGCGCCGGAGCCGGGGCCGAGTTCGGCAAGGAGCCCGCGCTGACGCCGTGAGGTCATGACGCCGTGACGGTACCGGTGTCCTGAAGGCGAGAGGTGCCCGTACTCCCCCGGGGGAGTACGGGCACCTCTCATGTGTGCCTGTGGTGCCGGGCTCCGGTCAGCAGATGTGTGCACGGCTCTCCATGGCGCCGCGCGCGGAGTCCTCGTCGCCGTACACCTCGCACATGTGGCGGCCGTCCGGCGTGGCCGTGTGCTCGACCTCCCACAGGCTCGTCTCGCTGCCGTCGAGGAGCAGGAAGGCGTGCTCGTACAGGGTGAAACCGGCGTCCCGCCCGTCCACCCGGCACTGCCGTCCGAAGACCTGGGTGATGTGGTGGGCGAACGCGGCGCGCAGCAGGCGGGCGGTCTCCTCGCCGGGGCCGTCACTGTTCTCCGCGCGGCGCAGGACTCGGCGGGCGTGGTCGGCGGAGTTGTCCGGGGCGTACATCCGGGGCAGCGGGACCGGGGGCGCCGCCATCAGGACGGTGAGCACCTCCAGATCGGCCTGCGGTCCGTCGTCCCCGAACATCGGGGCCTCACCGAAGCCACCGGCCAGCCGGGCGGCGGCGACATGGACATCGGCCTCGTCGTCGTACAGCTCGTGGTGGCGGAGGTCGGGCGCCGTCCGGGACCGCGGGTCCGTCGTGCCCCGCGAACCGCCGTGCACCAGCTCCCAGAGGGTGAGAGGGGTGCCGTCGGACAGCAGATAGGTGTGCCGGTAGGTCTCTCGGTGGAGCACGGAACTGTGGTGCGAGGAGTGCAGGGAACTGCTGTGGGCGAGTGCGGTACCGAGTCTCTCGACCGTGCTGTCGGGCAGGTCGAAAGAGTTGAGTGCCCGTCGCAGGAGTCGCTCGAGGTGCTGCTCGGTTGTCTCGTACGGATCGCTCAAGGTGCTGTCTCCAGGCCGTCGCCGCGTGTTACTTGGTGCGTGCTTAACGTAGTCCCTGGCTCCGACATCGTGACCGGGGTTCAGAAAAACGTATGTCGCACGCAGATGGTTCCTGTCGGTTCGTCCGAACTTCCTTACTCGGGAGGCGAGTCGGATGCCGGGCGTTCGCGCGGCGCGGGCTGTGCCGGGCGCCGGTGGCTGTCGTAGAGATCGCTGTACGAGGGACAGTCGACCCCGCCGGGGCGGCCGTCGACGCTCCGAGCTGCCCGGACGGCCTTCACGATGGCGCGGGTCAGGACGTCCGCGCCTGCCGCCAGCAGGTCGTTGAGCGCGATCGGGTTCCGCGGATCCAGCTGCCGGGCGCCGGTGGCCAGTGCGAAGACGGTGTCCCCGTCGGTCAGCAGATGTACGGGGCGGACGGTGCGCGCCAGCCCGTCGTGCGCCGTGCCCGCGAGCTTCTGCGCCTGGGCCCGGGTGAGATCCGCGTCCGTGGCGACGACCGCGAGCGTGGTGTTGAGCGGAGGCCGGACCCCCGTCGCCCGCGCCTCGGCCAGGCGTCGCTGTGCCGCACGGTGGACCTCGGGCGCGGGGTGCACCGGTGGTTCGGCGGCGCCGTACTCCCCGTACAGCACTCCCGTATGCGGATCGACCACCGAACCTGCCGCGTTCACCACGACGAGCGCGCCCACCGTGATCCCGGACTCCAGCCGCATGCTCGCCGTGCCCACCCCACCCTTCAACTGCCCGGCGACCGCGCCCGTACCGGCGCCGACCGCCCCCTCGGCGACCGGGGCCCCCGACTCCGTGCCCGCCGCGTCCTCCACCGCCGCGCGACCGGTCGACGCGTCGGGGCGGGCCCGCCAGTCACCGCCCCGCCCCAGGTCGAAGATGCACGCGGCCGGAACCACCGGCACCACCTGCGCCGGATCGGGCCCGACCCGCACCCCGCGCCCCTGTTCCTCCAGCCAGGCCATCACGCCCGACGCCGCGTCCAGTCCGTACGCGCTGCCGCCCGTCAGGACGACGGCGTCGACGCGCTGCACCAGATTGCGCGGATCGAGCGCGTCCGTCTCCCGGGTGCCGGGGCCGCCGCCGCGTACGTCCACGGCCGCGATCGCACCGCCCTCGGGCGCCAGGACCACCGTGGTGCCGCTCAACGCGCCCGCGCCCGCCACCTGTGCGTGGCCGACACGCAGTCCGGCGACATCGGTCAGCGCGTCGAGCGGTCCGGCGGCGACGGACGACGGAAAGGGGGTCGTCGGTTCCTGCGGTTCTTCCGTCACGCGTGCTCCTCACTGGAATCTGGATTCAGCACTACCGGGAACTGGATTCACCACTCGCGCCGTGCGGCGCCCGCGACTCGCCGCCCGGCATCTGTGCCCTCACTCGCGCCACCGCCGTCGTCGGCCGTGCCGCTCGGTACTCATGCCACTCATGACTGTCGCTCACGGCCCGCTCACCGCCCCTGCCCTGCCCGCGCCCTCACTCCGTCGCGTCCGGCCGCCGGGACAGGGCCACGCTCACGGCCACGGTCGCCGCCGCCACCAGGCCGGCCGCGAACACCGCCCACTCCCCGGCGAACGTACAGGCCACGATCGCCAGCGCGGCCACGGGGAGGGGCAACTGCTCCGCGAGATCGCGCTTGAAGTGGCGGGCGTGCAGCGCCCACACCGTCAGCAGGAAGAGCGCGGAGGGCACGGTCACCGCGGCGGCCGCCACGGCGTTCGAGACATGGGCGTTGCCCACGGCCTGTTCCACGGCGACCTCGATGCCCGCGCCGATCGCCGCCGCCGAGCCGAAGATCAGGAAGTGTCCGTATCCCCAGATGAACGCTTCCCTCCTGCCGCGGAGGTAGTCGTGGATCGGCACGGCGAAATAGATCCACCACGCCGAGAAGACGATCAGCAGCCCACCCGCGGCGATCGGCAGCAACTCGCGGAACGCGTCGTGCTCGTCCACCGCCTGCTGGACCGCGACGGTGGCCGCCGCGACCGTCTCGCCCAGCACGATGATCGTGAACAGGCCGTAGCGCTCGCCGATGTGGCGCGGATGCCAGCTCGTCGCGCGGTCGCGCTCGGCCAGAGCCGGAACGGACATCTCCGCGAGCACCAGCACGACGAAGACGGCCGCACGCGCCCCGCCCGAGTTGCCGGTCAGCAACAGCATGCCGATCCAGCCCAGCTGCACCACGGTGATACCGACGGCGTACCGTAGCGCGACACGCCGCTCGGAGCCCTGGGTGCAGTACGCGGCGCGCAGCCACTGGCTGGTCAGCGCGAGCCGCATCACGACATAGCCGGCCACACCGACCGTCCAGTCGCCCGCGTCGAAGGCGCGCGGCACGCCGGCGGCGAAGATGAGCACCCCGGTGATCTGGACAAGGGTGACCACGCGGTACAGCGGGTCGTCGGTGTCGTAAGCCGAGGCGAACCAGGTGAAGTTGACCCAGGCCCACCAGATCGCGAAGAAGACGGCCGCGTAGCTGACGATTCCGGTGACGGCGTGTCCCTCGGCGACGGCGTGCAGCAGCCGTCCGCCCGCCTGCGCCACGGCGACGACGAAGCAGAGGTCGAAGAAGAGCTCCAGCGGGGTCGACGCACGATGCTTCTCGGTGCGGCTGCGGGCAGTCATTCTGGGCATGGACATGGGCATCAGCACACCAGATGGGTCGGCGGCGCTCGGGTGACGTGTCCCGGACGCCGGTCAGTGGATTCTCGTGCAGGTGTTCATGAGCGGACGGGGACCCGAGGTCCTCGGGGAAACCGCAGGCCGGTGCGGCTGTGCCCGGCCCGGCGACAGGCTACGGGCCGGACGGGCGAACGGGCTCACCCCGCTGAGCCGCAGAACAGTCGTTCCTCGTGGCCCTCGGGCTGTAGTCGCTCGACCCGAAGGACCGCTGACCGCCGCCGTACTCTGGATGTATGAGCACCGCCCCCGCCCCCGGCCCGCGCGATTCGAAGCCCACCCAGCCGGTACAGCCGAAACCGAAACCGGCGCTGATCTTCGACGATCCGCTGGACCAGCAGTCCGCGGACGATACGGACCGAGGGTGGGGCGAGCGGGCCCCGGCCGGTGGCAGCGCCGCCGATCTGGCGCGCTTCCTCGACGAGAAGCCGCCCCACCACATGTGAGCCCTCGCTCCGTGGTGGTACGGCGGCGCCGCCGCTGGTTCAGCAGTGCAATCGTTTGATCGCCCATCAGCGCGCGTCAGCACAGAGTCACCGCCAGCCTGGTCGAAATACCCGCACCGGCCAGCGACGTGGCCACGGTCCGGGGAACCGACAGCACAACCAGCGCTCCGCCTTCCGCAGGACCTTCGGCCGCGGGCTGTGGGACATCGGCCACCCGCGCGCCCTTCGCCAGCACCCGGACATCGGTGCCGGTCGGCTCGGCAGCGATCACGTCGACCCGGTCTCCCGGTCGTAACAGCCGCACTGTCGCGGCATCCGCGATCCGGACCGGCGCGGACACGAGGGGAGCGGGCCCCCGCCCCGGCTCCGGAGCCGTCCCTGCCGTAGCGCCCTCCCTCATCCGTGCCCCCTGCGCGGTGTCCCCGCCCGCGCCACCACCGCCCAGCCCCGTCGCCGCGAGTGCGGCAGCCGTCAGGGCCAGCCCGGCGGCCAGGACGCGGCGCTGTCGCCACAGTGCACGCCGCAGTCGGTGCCCACCGCCTCCGCGTACCCGCAATGGCTCGAACACGGGCACACCACACGGCGGGGGAGTCGATGCCGGTGGTCCTGGAGCCGTCGGCCGTACCGCCCCGGCACTCGCAACGGGACGTTCAGGGCGCGCGGACGCGCGCGACGGGGGCGATGAGAACGGCGCGAACGGTGAGAACGGCTGAGAGGGCTGAGGCGCCGGGAACGCCTGAGACGGCGGGGGCGGCGGGCAGGGCTGAGGCGGTGGGGACGGTGGGCAGGGCTGAGACGGCAGGGATGGCGGGAACGACTGAGACGGCAGGGGCGGCGGGAACGACTGAGGCGACTGAGACAACGGGGGTGATTGAGGAAACGGGGGTGATTGAGACGACAGAGACATGGCCAACACCACCTGCCGTGAGGAGATTCGGGCGAACACCGCTCACGATCCACCGTCCGCGAGTTTCCCGCTGAAGCCTGTGGATGTCCCCGGCGTTGTGGACAACGCCCTCACCCACTCACGTCACAACGGTCACCCGCTACCCGCTACCCGCTACCAGCCACCCGCAACCGCCTCCCACGGCCGTCCCCGCCACCCCGCTAAGGAAGCTCGATCCCCGTGGTCAGTCCGTCCAGCGCGTGGGAGCACGGGCAATCGCGGTCGGCCACCGCCGGCAGCGCGGCCACCACGTCGAAGAGCACCGCGCGCAGCCGGTCCACATTGGCCGCGAACACCTTCAGCACTTCTCCGTGGGAGACGCCTTCTCCGGCCTCCGCCCCCGCGTCCAGGTCCGTCACCAACGTCATCGTCGTGTAGCAGAGGCTCAGTTCGCGGGCGAGGATCGCCTCCGGATGCCCGGTCATCCCGACCACCGACCAGCCCATCGCCGCATGCCAGCGCGATTCCGCCCGGGTCGAGAAGCGCGGGCCCTCGACGACCACCAGCGTTCCGCCGTCCACCGGCTCCCAGTGCTTCGCGCGTGCCGCCGCCAGCGCGGCCCGGCGCCCCTCGGGGCAGTAGGGATCGGCGAAGCCCAGATGCAGGACGTTCGGCTCCGCTCCGTCGGCCCGGGTCTCCCCGTCGTAGTACGTCTGCGTCCTGGCCTTGGTGCGGTCCACCATCTGGTCGGGCACGAGCAGCGTGCCGGGCCCGTATTCCGGACGCAGACCGCCCACCGCGCACGGGCCGAGCACCTGACGCACACCGACGGAGCGCAGTGCCCACATGTTGGCCCGGTAGTTGATGCGGTGCGGCGGCAGATGGTGGCCGCGCCCGTGGCGGGGCAGGAAGGCGACGCGTCGGCCGCCCACCTCGCCGAGGAAGAGGGAGTCGCTCGGCGGGCCGTACGGGGTGTCCACACGCACCTCCGTGACGTCCTCCAGGAAGGAGTACAGGCCCGAGCCGCCGATGACACCGATCTCTGCGTTCACCATGCGATCACACTAGCGGCGCGGGGAAACGCCGGGGACCCCGCCGAACGGATCGGCGGGGTCCCCGGGGAACGTTGCGGTGCGGCTCAGGCAGCCGACGTACCACTCGTCGAGGACGACGAGGACGTCGAGGACGACGAAGAAGACGCGGAGACCGAGGAGGAAGCGGGCGACTTCGCGTCGGACCCGGTCGACGACGACGATGAGTCGGAGCCGGATGCCTTCGCCGAGGACGACGCCGGCGTGCTGCTCGACGAGGAGCCACGGCTGTCGTTCCGGTAGAAACCGGAGCCCTTGAAGACGATGCCGACCGCCGAGAACACCTTCTTCAGGCGTCCTTCGCAGCTCGGGCACACGGTCAGGGCATCATCGGTGAACTTCTGCACCGCCTCGAGGCCCTCGCCGCATTCGGTGCACTGGTACTGATAGGTCGGCACTTGCTCCTCCTGGCACTCTCACTCAATGAGTGCTAACGACGCTCCATACTGACGTATTCCGCGGGATCAGTCCACCGTGACCGGCTCCCGGTGACCGACACCACGTGCCACGGTCCGCGGCGAGGCGGCGGGCACGAGCCTCGAACGCAGTGCCAGGAGCGTGGCCAGCGCCAGTACGGTCCCCACCAGCGGCACCACGAAACCGGTGCTCGCGCCATGGGCGTCGGCGAGTCGTCCGGCGATCGTCACCGCACCCGCCTGGCCCAGGGCGACCGAGCCCGTCAGCCAGGTGAACGCCTCGGTCCGGGCGGACTCCGGCACCAGCCCCTCGACCAGCGTGTAGCCGCTGATCAGGGCCGGGGCGATGGAGAGCCCGACCAGCAGTCCGAGCCCGGCCAGCAGGGGCATGGAGTGCACCGCCCACAGCCCGGACGCGGTCAGGGTCAGCGCCGTGTACCCGACGATCAGCCGCCGTCGCGGCCCGCTCTTCCAGGCGATGGCGCCGCAGGCGATCCCGGCCAGCATGTTGCCGGCCGCGAAGACCCCGTACAGCAGGCCGTTCGCACCGGGCCGGCCGACCTCCTCGGCGAAGGCGGTCAGTGAGACCTGCATGCCGCCGAAGACCGCGCCGATCCCCAGGAACGTCACCGCGAGCACCCGGACACCCGGTACGGACAGCGCGGACGCATGCCGCCGGGAGGTGCCGGACGCGGCGTTGCGCACCGCGGGCTGGGTGCGGCGCTGCGCGGCGAAGAGCAGGCCGCCGACCAGGGTGAGGCCGGCCTCTGTGATCAGGCCGGCCGCCGGGTGCACCCCGGTGCACAGCGCGGTGGCGAGCACCGGGCCGATGACGAAGGTGAACTCGTCCGTCACCGACTCGAAGGCGGCCGCGGTCGGCATCAGCGGGGAGGCCTCGCGGCCCGGTGCCGCGCCCAGCACGGCCGCCCAGCGGGCCCGGACCATCGGCCCGATCTGCGGAACGGACGCACCGGTCGGTACGGCCGCCACGAACAGGGCCCACAGAGGCGCGTCCGCCAGCGCCAGCGCCGTCAGCACCGATACGGACACCGCGTGCACCAGGACACCGGGCAGCAGTACGGCGCGCTGGCCGAAACGGTCGGCGAGCTTTCCGGTCTGCGGTGCGAACAAGGCCATGGAGACACCGGTCACGGCGGCGACGGAGCCCGCGCTGCCGTACGAGCCGGTGGTGTGCTGGACCAGGAGCACGATGCCGATCGTCAGCATCGCGAAGGGCTGCCGTGCGGCGAAGCCCGGCAGGAGAAACGTCCACGCACCAGGGGTGCGCAGCAACTGCCCGTATCCGGGGCGGTCGGAGACCGTGGACGCCACGGTCCATGCCTTTCTGCCGCCTGGTGGCCGAGCTCCCGCCCTGCCGGCACGGGTGGTGCGGGCTCGTACGGGTGCTGCCGAGAGCTGTCCTCTTCGCGCGGGACTGCGGTAGATGCCGGGCGCTCAGCAGAGGCGGAGGACGCCACGACCGCCATACGGTCGCGCCAGCTCTGCGTCAGGCAGAGTTGGTCGTTCAGGTTGGTCGATCGGGTTGGCCGATCAGGCCGTTCGACCCCTGTCAGGGGCCGAACAGATGGCCTTCATGATACAGGCAGATAACCTTGCGGGCCTCTGATTGTGCGCAGGGGCCCCGTCCCGGCCTCGGATAGAAACGCGCCTCGGACAGAGACGCGCCTCGGGCAGAAACGCGCCTCGGATGGAAACGCACAGCCTCTTCCGTCCCAGCCGTCCCAGCCGTCCCAGCCACTCCAGCGGCCCCGGCAGCCCCGGCAGCCCCGACGGACCCAGCGGCTTCGGCGGCCGGGGGCCACCGGGAGCGCTGGGGCCGCGGGGCCGCCTCGACGGCCTCGACGACGTCAGTGACGGGCTTTCGACCCGTCCGCCTTCCCCATCTTCTTCACGGACTTCAGCGCGTGCGCCACGTCATGGGCCACATCGGCCCCGGCGAGGCTCTCGCCGCCACTGCCGGTGGTGCCCAGCCAGCCCGCGAGCTTGCCGCCCTCGCCGACCGCGCGCAGCCGTTCCTCCGCCGAGTCGCGCACCGGGTCGGTGGTGACCACGAGCAGTTCGTCACCGCGCCGGAGCACGGTCGACGGCGCCGGCACGAAGCTCTTCCCGTCCCGTACGACCAGGGTGACCGCGGCCCCGGCGGGCAGCCGCAGCTCCCCGACCTCCACGCCGTGCATCTTCGACCTGCCGGGGATCGCCACCGACAGCAGATGGCCGCGCAGCCGCTCCAGCGGGGCCGACTCGATGCCCAGGTCGGTGGCCTCGGCCGGATCGTCGGCGATCTTCAGGGCCTTCGCCATCCAGGGCAGGGTCGGGCCCTGGATGAGGGTGTAGACGACGACGAGCACGAAGACGATGTTGAAGATCCGGGTGGAGCCCTCGACCCCGGACACCATCGGGATGGTGGCCAGGATGATGGGTACGGCGCCGCGCAGCCCCGCCCAGGACATGAACGCCTTCTCCTGCCAGGGCAGCCGGAACGGCGCCAGCGAGATGAAGACCTCCAGCGGACGTGCCACCACGGTCAGCACCAGCCCGACGATGACCGCGGGCCAGAAGTCGTCGTACAGATCGTGCGGGGTGACGAGGAGACCGAGCAGCACGAACATGCCGATCTGGGCCAGCCAGCCGAGCCCGTCGGCGAAGCCACGGGTGGCGGGCCAGTGCGGCAGCTTGGCGTTGCCGAGGATCATCGCGGCCAGGTAGACGGCGAGGAAGCCGCTGCCGTGGACGAGGGCGCCCGCGGCGTACGCGGACACCGCGATGGCCATCACCGCGATCGGGTACAGGCCGGACGCGGGCAGCGCCACGTGACGCAGCCCGAACGAACCGAGCCAGCCGACGGCGAGACCCATGGCCGCACCGATCGCGAGTTCCAGGGCTATCTCGCCGACCAGTATGTACCAGCTGTCCACCGGTCCCCTGGTCGAGAAAGCCACCACCAGGATCACCACGGGGGCGTCGTTGAAGCCGGACTCGGCCTCCAGCACACCCGTGACCCTGGCGGGCAGTGGCACCTTGCGCAGCACGGAGAAGACCGCGGCGGCGTCCGTCGACGAGACGACCGCGCCGATGATCAGCGACTGGCGCCAGTCCAGGCCGACCAGGTAGTGCGCCCCGGCCGCGGTGACACCGACGCTCACCGCGACGCCGGCGATCGAGAGCACCGCGGCGGCCGGCAGCGCGGGTTTGATCTCTTTCCACTTCGTGCCCAGGCCACCCTCGGCGAGGATCACGACCAGTGCGGCATAGCCGATCACCTGGGTCAGTTCGGCATTGTTGAACTTGACGTCGAAGAGGCCGTCCTGCCCCATGACGATCCCGATGCCGAGATACAGGAGCAGGCTGGGGAGCCCGCTGCGGGACGAGATGCGCACTGCCGCCACCGCGACGAGCAGGACGAGTGAGCAGACGAGCAGGAGTTCGTTGAGCACGTGGACAGTCAGTGGCCGTTCCTTCCCTGCGTACGCCTGCCGAATCGAGTCTCGGCATCGGCCGTTGGCGGCCGGTACTTCGTTACCTTACCTAATCTTTAACGCTTTCTTGACGCGTTCGATCGTTCGTACGACCACTTCGGAATTCGAACCATGTCGATGCCGCGTCAGAGCCGCGTCGGCGCTGCGCCTATGGTTGCTCCTGCACTCCCAGGACCACCTGCCCCTCGAAGGACAGCGATGCCCGCCAACACAACCGCCTCTTCCGGCACCACCGGTTCCACCGGTGGGAAGACCGGCAGGAAGAAGGGGCGACGTGCCCGCCTGATCGTGATCGTCCTGGTGCTGGCGCTTGTCGCGGGTATCGGTTACGGCGCGTTCTGGTCCGTATCAACCGTGCGGGCCTCGTACCCGCAGACGACCGGGTCGATCAAGATCGACGGCCTGGACGGCAACGTCGACGTCAAACGCGACAGCTACGGCATTCCGCAGCTGTACGCGGACACCGATGCCGACCTCTTCCGCGCCCAGGGCTTCGTGCAGGCGCAGGACCGCTTCTGGGAGATGGACGTCCGCCGTCACATGACGGCGGGCCGGCTCTCCGAGATGTTCGGCTCCGGGCAGGTCGACACGGACTCCTTCCTGCGCACGCTCGGCTGGCGCAAGGTCGCTCAGGAGGAGTACGACAACGTCCTGTCCGCGGACACCAAGAAGAACCTCCAGGCGTACGCGGACGGCGTGAACGCCTACCTCAAGGGGCGCGACGGCAAGGACATCTCCGTCGAGTACGCCGCCCTCGGCCTCACCAACGACTACAAGCCGGACGAGTGGACCCCGGTCGACTCGGTCGCCTGGCTCAAGGCCATGGCCTGGGACCTGCGCGGCAACATGCAGGACGAGATCGACCGCTCGCTGATGACCAGCAGGCTCGACGCGAAGAAGATCGAGGACCTCTACCCGCCCTACCCGTACAAGAAGCACAAGCCGATCGTCGAGGGGGGCGCGATCTCCTCGGTCACCGGGAAGTTCGACCCGGCCGCGACGCCGTCGTCGTCCGGCCTCGGCTCGGACACCGTGCAGGGCGCCACCGAAGGCGTGAACACCCAGCTCGCCTCGCTCTCCGACACCCTCGACCAGATCCCGGCGCTGCTCGGCCCGAACGGCAACGGCATCGGCTCCAACTCCTGGGTGGTTTCCGGCCAGTACACGACGACCGGAAAGCCGCTGCTCGCCAACGACCCGCACCTGGCGCCCCAGCTGCCCTCGCTCTGGTACCAGATGGGGCTGCACTGCCGCGAGATCTCGGCGAAGTGCCAGTACGACACCGCGGGCTACACCTTCTCGGGGATGCCCGGTGTGATCATCGGTCACAACCAGGACATCGCATGGGGCTTCACCAACCTCGGCGCGGATGTCACGGACCTCTTCCTGGAGAAGGTCTCCGGCGACGGCTACCTGTACGACGGCAAGATCAAGCCGTTCACCACCCGCGAGGAGACCATCAAGGTCGCGGGGGGCAAGAGCCGGACGATCACCGTCCGCGAGACCAACAACGGTCCGCTGGTCTCCGATCGCAGCAGCGAACTGGAGACGGTCGGGCAGAAGGCCCCCGTCGGCAACTCGGCTCCGGACCGGGCCGACGGGTACGCGGTCGCGCTGAAGTGGACCGCGCTGGACCCCGGCAAGTCCATGGACGCCGTCTTCGAGCTCAACCGGGCCAAGGACTTCAAGAGCTTCCGAGCGGCGGCCGAGCACTTCGAGGTTCCCTCGCAGAACCTGATCTACGCCGACACCAAGAACAACATCGGCTACCAGGCCCCCGGCAAGATCCCGGTCCGCCTCCAGGGCGACGGCACGATGCCCAGCCCCGGCTGGTCCTCGGAGTACGGCTGGAAGAAGGATCCGGTCCCGTTCTACGAGCTGCCCTACGAGTACAACCCGAAGCGCGGCTACATCGTCACCGCCAACCAGCCCGTCATCGACGAGAAGTATCCCCACCTGCTCACCAAGGACTGGGGTTATGGCACCCGCAGCCAGCGGATCAACGACCTCATCCAGTCGAAGATCAAGGGCGGCGGGAAGATCTCGACCGAAGACATGCAGAAGATGCAGATGGACAACACCAGCGAGATCGCCGCGCTGCTGGTGCCCGAGCTGATGAAGATCAACATCTCGGACAAGAGCGTCCGTGAGGCACAGAAGCTCCTGGAGGGCTGGGACTACACCCAGGAGTCCGACTCGGCCGCGGCCGCGTACTTCAACGCGGTCTGGCGCAACATCCTCAAGCTGGCCTTCGGCAACAAGCTGCCCAAGGAGATGCGGGTCAAGGGCGAGTGCCTCAACGTGCCCCGCGCCGACAGCTCGGGCCCGGTCGACGAGCAGGGCAAGCTGGTGCGCGAGTGCGGCCGGCGCGACGCGGACACGGCTCAGCCGGACGGCGGTGACCGCTGGTACCAGGTGGTCGCCAACCTGATGGACGACCCGAACAGCGACTGGTGGAAGTCGCCGAGGAGCGGTCGGGACACGGCGACCGAGAACCGCGACCAGCTCTTCGCCCGCGCCATGACGGACGCCCGCTGGGAGCTGACCGCGAAGCTCGGCAAGGACATCACCACCTGGAGCTGGGGCCGGCTGCACCAGCTGACCCTGAAGAACCAGACCCTCGGCACCGAGGGCCCCGGTCTGCTCCAGCGTGTCCTCAACCGCGGCCCGTGGAACATCGGCGGCGGCGAGGCCGCGGTGAACGCCACCGGCTGGAACGCGGCCGGCGGCTACGACGTCGTCTGGGTTCCGTCGATGCGGATGGTGGTCAACGTGGGGGACTGGGACAAGTCCCGCTGGATCAACCTCACCGGCGCCTCGGGGCACGCGTTCGCGGCGCACTACACCGATCAGACCGACAAGTGGGTCAAGGGCGAACTGCTCGACTGGTCCTTCGGGACGAACGCCGTCACGAAGTCGACGACCGACACCCTGACCCTCAAGCCGTAGGGCCCGTCCGGCGGGTCATGGCCGGAGTCACCACCGCGTCGACGGGGTGGTCGTGCGGTTCCTCAGGGACCCGCGCGACCACCTCGTTCTCGTACAGCAGGACGATCAGCGCGGGATGCGCCCCCGCCGCGGCGAGCCGGGCCAGCACCCGGTCGTAGCTGCCGCCGCCACGGCCGAGCCGCATTCCGCGCGCGTCCACCGCGAGGCCCGGCAGCAGGACCACGTCGGCCTCCAGAACCGCGTCCGGGCCGAGCCGTTCCCCGTCCGGCTCCAGCAGCCCGCGGCCGGCCGGGGCCAGACGAGCGGCTCCTTCGTACGGTGCCCAGTCCAGGTCGTTGTCCGGGAGGAGCACCGGCAGCAGCACCCGCACGCCGCGCGCGCGGAGCGCGTCCAGCAGGGCGCGCGTGCCCGGCTCGCTCCCCACCGAGACGTACGCGGCGACGGTGCGGGCCCCGGACAATTCCGGGAGACCCAATGCGACCCGGGACAGAACCACCCCGGCGTTTTCCACGTCTTCCCTGCTGAGAAGGCGCCGTACGGCGAGCAGTTCACGCCTGAGGAGCGCCTTTTGGGACATGTCGGTGTTCAATGGGCACCCTTGAATCTCTCGTATGTGCGTATAGGTGTACAAAATTAACCGGAACCTCACCTTCCGCCCATACGCACCGGATATCGTTCCTCGCATGACTCAGTCGCACACCAGGATCAGCAAGGCTGTCATTCCGGCTGCGGGGCTCGGTACCCGCTTCCTGCCGGCCACCAAAGCCACTCCGAAGGAGATGCTGCCTGTCGTCGACAAGCCGGCGATCCAGTACGTTGTCGAGGAAGCGGTGGCCGCCGGTCTCTCCGACGTACTGATGATCACCGGTCGCAACAAGCGCCCCCTCGAGGACCACTTCGACCGCAATTACGAGCTGGAGTCCGCGCTCACCCGCAAGGGAGATGCCGAACGGCTCCAGAAGGTCCAGGAGTCGAGCGACCTGGCCACCATGCACTACGTCCGACAGGGCGATCCGCGCGGCCTCGGCCACGCCGTGCTGTGTGCCGCACCGCACGTGGGCGACCAGCCGTTCGCGGTCCTCCTCGGCGACGACCTGATCGATCCGCGCGACCCCCTGCTGGCCCGCATGGTCGAGATCCAGGAGCGCGAGGGCGGCAGCGTCGTCGCGCTGATGGAGGTCGATCCCGGGCAGATCCACATGTACGGCTGCGCGGCCTTCGAGCCCACCGCCGAGGGCGATGTCGTGCGCGTCACCGGCCTGGTCGAGAAGCCCGACAGGGCCGAGGCGCCCAGCAACCTCGCCGTCATCGGCCGCTATGTCCTGGACCCCGCCGTCTTCGACATACTGCGCAAGACCGAGCCCGGCCGCGGCGGCGAGATCCAGCTCACCGACGCCCTGCAGCTCCTCGCCGAGGACGAGAAGATCGGCGGCCCCGTGCACGGTGTCGTCTTCAAGGGGCGCCGTTATGACACCGGCGACCGGAGCGACTACCTCCGTGCCATTGTCAGACTCGCGTGCGAACGTGAAGACCTGGGCCCGGACTTCAGGGCCTGGCTCCGCAGTTATGTCACCGAGGAGATGTAGCACTTTGAGCAGCAGCACGATCTGGTCGGTGGACGAGCACCTGGAAGACATTCTCGGCGCGGTGCGACCGCTCGAACCCATCGAGCTGCAACTGCACGACGCCCAGGGCTGCGTCCTCGTCGAGGACGTGGTCGTGGAGATCGCCCTGCCGCCCTTCGACAACAGCTCGATGGACGGGTACGCGGTCCGTGTCGCCGATGTCGAGGGCGCCGACGAGGAGTTCCCCGCCGTGCTCACCGTCATCGGTGACATCGCGGCGGGCAGTGGCGGGCTGCCCGGCGACCGGAGCCTCCAACCGGGCGAGGCCGCCCGCATCATGACCGGCGCCCCGCTGCCGGCCGGTGCCGAGGCCGTGATCCCGGTCGAGTGGACCGACGGCGGTACGGGCGGCGGCCCCGCCGACACCATGCGTGCCCACCGCGACGCCCCCGAGGGCGCGGGCGGCGAGGTCCGCGTCCACCGCCCCGTCGAGGCCGGTGCCCATGTCAGGGCGCGCGGCAGCGACGTCAAGCCGGGCGATCTGGCCCTGAGCGCCGGATCGGTGATCGGACCCCCGCAGATTGGGCTGCTCGCCGCGATTGGCCGCTCCACGGTGAAGGTGCGGCCCCGGCCGCGCGTCGTCGTCATCTCCACCGGCAGCGAACTGGTGCAGCCGGGCGAGGAGCTGGCCGGCGGCCAGATCTACGACTCCAACAGCTTCGCCCTGACGGCCGCCGCCCGGGACGCCGGAGCGATCGCCTACCGCGTCGGTGCCGTCACGGACGACGCGGATACGCTCCGCGCCACGATCGAGGACCAGTTGATCCGCGCCGACATCGTCGTCACCACCGGTGGGGTCAGCGTCGGGGCGTACGACGTCGTCAAGGAAGCCCTGTCGTCGGTGGGCGACGAGGACGAGCCCGGCAGCGGCATCGATTTCCGCAAGCTCGCCATGCAGCCGGGCAAGCCGCAGGGCTTCGGCTCGATCGGCCCCGAACACACACCACTGCTGGCGCTGCCGGGCAATCCCGTCTCCAGTTACGTCTCCTTCGAGCTGTTCGTACGGCCCGCGATCCGCACCCTGATGGGGCTTCAGGACGTGAACCGCCCCACCGCCAGGGCCGCGCTGAACACCGACAAGGCGCTGTCCTCACCGGCCGGCCGACGGCAGTTCCTGCGGGGCACGTACGACGCGGAGGCCGGCACCGTCACCCCTGTCGGCGGTTCCGGATCGCATCTGATCGCGGCTCTCGCCCGGGCCGACGCGCTGATCGTGCTGCCCGAGGACGTCACCTGTGCCGAGCCCGGCACGGACACCGAGGTGATCCTGCTCCGCTGATCCCCGGGCGGTGGCGGTACGGTATCTGCCGCTGTGCCTTCCCGGGGACACCCCCGGGGCCCCGGGGCCGCACCCCGGTGCGGGCCGAGCGGGCAACCGGCGCCCTACCGCGAGGCGGAGTGAGTTGAGTACGCAGAACAGGCTGACGCACATCGACGAGGCGGGCGCGGCCCGCATGGTCGACGTCTCGGAGAAGGACGTCACCGCGCGGGTGGCCCGAGCCAGCGGCCGGGTCCTCGTCTCGCCCCGCGTCGTCGAGCTGCTCCGCGGTGAGGGAGTCCCGAAGGGCGACGCCCTCGCCACCGCGCGCATCGCCGGGATCATGGCGGCCAAGCGCACCCCCGACCTGATCCCGCTCTGCCACCCGCTCGCCGTCTCCGGCGTCGAGGTCGACCTGGGCGTCGCCGACGACGCGGTGGAGATCCTGGCCACGGTGAAGACCACGGACCGCACCGGCGTCGAGATGGAGGCCCTGACGGCGGTCTCGGTCGCCGCGCTCACCGTGATCGACATGATCAAGGCGGTCGACAAGTCCGCGGTCATCACGGACGTACGGGTCGAGGCGAAGTCGGGCGGCAAGTCCGGCGACTACCGGCGCACCGCACCGGACGGAGCGGACGCGTGACGGCGCCCGGAAGCGGGCAGTCCGGTGAGGGGCGACCCGCCGGGCCTCCGCTCGGTGGCGCGCTGACCGCCCCGTACGCCGCCCTCGTCGTCACCGCGTCGAACCGGGCCTTTGCCGGGGTCTACGCGGACAAGGGCGGCCCTCTGATCTCCGAGGCGCTCACGCAGCTCGGCTTCACCGTCGACGGGCCGCGGGTCGTGCCCGACGGCGACCCGGTCGAACAGGCGCTGCGCGAAGGGGTTGCCGCCGGGTACGACGTCATCGTCACCACCGGCGGCACGGGCATCTCGCCCACCGATCGCACTCCCGACGTCACCCGCCGCGTCCTCGACCACGAGATCCCCGGCATCCCCGAGGCGATCCGTGCCGAGGGCCGCGACAAGGTGCCCACCGCCGCGCTCTCCCGAGGCCTCGCGGGCGTCGCCGGCGGCACGCTCATCGTGAACCTGCCGGGCTCCACCGGCGGGGTGCGCGACGGCCTCGCCGTCCTCGCACGTCTTCTTGTGCACGCCGTCGACCAGTTGCGCGGCGGCGATCACCCCCGACCCGGGAGCCCGAGCTGAACGTCCCGACCTGGCCGGTGGTCCTCAACGACGGCGAGGTCACTCTTCGTCCGGTGAAACTGCGCGACCAGCGCATGTGGCGCGAGGTCAACCGGCGCAACCGTGAATGGCTGCGCCCCTGGGAGGCGACCGTGCCGCCGCCCGCCCCGGGCGGTCCGGTGGCCCAGCGCCCCACCTATCGTCAGATGGTCCGTCATCTGCGCTCCGAGGCCCATGCGGGCCGGATGCTGCCCTTCGCCATCGAGTACGAGGGCCGACTGGTCGGCCAGCTGACGGTCGCCGGGATCACCTGGGGCTCGATGTGCTCGGGCCACATCGGCTACTGGGTCGACCAGGAGGTGGCGGGCCGCGGGGTGATGCCGACCGCGGTCGCCCTCGCCGTCGACCACTGTTTCGCCAGGGTCGGACTGCACCGCATCGAGGTATGCATTCGGCCGGAGAACAGGCCCAGCAGACGGGTCGTCGAGAAACTGGGATTCCGTGAGGAGGGCCTGCGCCCGCGCTATCTCCACATCGACGGCGCCTGGCGGGACCATCTCATCTACGCGCTCACCGCGGAGGAAGTGCCCGACGGGCTGCTGCGGCGCTGGCACCAGGCACGACCCGGAACTCCACGGGAAATCAAATAAGTGTTCGATATTGGTCGGCATATGGCCGCAAACGAACGCGCAAACACGCACGGGCGATCTGAACAATCACAAAAAAAGTCCTTGAAATCAGCCGGATCGTGCGACACACCGGGCCAATTGGCGGATGCCCCCGTGCAAACCCCTCTACGGTGTGAGACGTGAGCAGCAGCGGCCTCATCTACGCAGTCATCGTCGGGGCCTGGGCCGCCTACTTGGTGCCGATGTGGCTCCGCAGGCAGGACGAGCTCAATGAAGCCCGCCCGACGGAACGCTTCAGCACCGCCATCCGGCTGCTGTCCGGACGGGCGGCCATGGAGCGCCGGTACGCCAAGGAGTTGCGGGGACGCATCGCCGAGGAGGCGGAGCCCGACGTCGACCCGGACGTCGTCACGGATCGATTGGATTCCGTGGACGTCCGGGCCTTCGCCGCGCCTCCGGCGCACACCGAAGCCCGGATGCACGATCCGGCGCACCCGCCCGAGCACTCGGACCGGGAGCGCTCCGGGCCCGGCCCTTCGCGGCGCGCGCGCCCGCGTGCCGGTGCGGCGGACGCCGAGCGTGTCCGGCGCGCCCAGCGCCTCCAGGTTCTCGCGCGCCGGCGGCGCACCACTGTCGTCCTCTTTCTCGCCTTCACCCTCGGCGCGGTCGTCGCGGCGGTGGGCGGTCTCGGCTTCCTCTGGGCGCCCGCGGTGCCGGCGGTGCTGCTGAGCACGTACATCGTGCATCTGCGCTCGCAGGAGCGACGCCGGTTCGCCTTCACCATGGACCGGCGGCGGGCCGAGGTGGCGGCGCAGCATCTGCGCGAGAACCGTCCCCGCAGGCACCAGCCGGCCGCGGCGGCCCCCGCCGAGGCCGACGAGGAGCCCGAAGCGCGCCACCCCGAGCCCGAGCCCGCCCCCGCGGTCTCCCCGCAGGAGGCCGGCCGCCGCGCCCTGGTCGAGCAGACGGACCACGCGGAATGGGTCGACCAGCAGCGCGAACGCGGCCGGGTCCAGGGCGACAGCTGGGAGCCGGTCCCGGTCCCGCTGCCGACGTACGTCACCGCCCCGGTCGCCCCGCGCGTCACGGGCGGCGTCGAGGTGGGCAACCCGGAGACCTGGAGCGCGGCCCGCTCCAGCGCCGCCGAGCCCACCCAGACGGGCACCTCGCACCCCGTGGCGCCCCCCGTCGACCCGGCGCCGCGCCAGCGGACCAACCAGTCCCGGCGCACCCGCGACCGTGGCCGGACCCCGCTGTTCGACCAGTACGAGGACGGGGAACGTCCCCGTGCCGCCAACGAGTGAGTGCCTTCGGGCCCCGCTGCGACACCGACTCGGCTGACCAGCAAGGACCGGATTTCCGAGCACCCCTGTGAGGGTGCTAGAGTTTCACTCGTTGCAAGGGCCTGTGGCGCAGTCTGGTAGCGCACCTCGTTCGCATCGAGGGGGTCTGGGGTTCAAATCCCCACAGGTCCACCGCACACACGAGATCCCGCCCGATCGAAAGATCGGGCGGGATCTCGTCGTTCCGGGACTTCCTTCCGCACGGGTCCGTGCGGGGAAGGGGCCTCACGGACCGTCAGTGACGGCGGGCGGCCCACAGCCAGGTGACGTCGATCACGGCGATCGCGCCCCAGATCCCGCAGACGGCGGCAACGCCGGGCGGCGCGAGCGCTGTTGCGAGGGCGCCGAGTGCGACCGTGCCCAGCACCACCCGGGCGCCGCGCCCCGCGGTCAGGGACGCGCGCAGCGGCCCGGGTTCGGCCAGGCGGTCGGACAGGTAGGCATCGAAGGCCTCTGCGACCTGGTCGTCGATCTCGTCCCGCAGTCGGGCGTCCAGGGAATCGGGTGCGGATGCCGCCCGGGTCGCTCCCGCTGCGGCCCCGACGGTCGTCCCGGTGATGGCCCCGGCTCCCGGCGACAGCCTTCGGGTCAGGTCTCTTCGCATCTCGCCCCCGCGATCCCCGGCGCCCGATGGCGCCTCCCGGACCAACGTAGCGAGTGCAGAGATTCTCTGCAAACATTCTCTGCAATGATTGCAGAGAATCTCTGCACTATGCTGGCGAGCATGGTCGAGCGTCCCGAGACGAGAGTGCTCACCGGCCCGGACCTCAAGGCGTTCTACAAGGCGCTGTCCAATCCGGTGCGCCGCGACATCCTGAGCTATCTCGGCGAACACGGCGAAGCGAACTCCACCGGCGTCGCCAAGGCCCTCGGTGAGTCCACCGGTACCACCAGCTATCACCTGCGCAAGCTCGCCGACCTCAAGCTGATCGCGGAGATCGAGGAGCGTTCCACCGGGCGGGAGCGCTGGTGGAAGTCGCTCATGACCAACATCTTCACGCCGCCCGGCCTGGAGATGACGGCGGACGAACGCGAGGCCGCCGTGAAGATCGGCGCGCTCAAGATGACCCATGATCTGAATCTGGTCGTGCGGGCGTACGCCGGGTACGACGCCTCGGCGGGCTGGAACCAGATCTACCGGGCCGGGCTGCGGATGACGAAGGAACAGGTCGCCTCGTTCGCCGAGGAGTACCAGGCGCTGCTGCACAAGTACGCGAGCGCGCCCGGTGAACACCCGCCGGGCTCGCGCCAGATGGCCGTTCGCCTGGTGGTGCTGCCCGATGACGGGCGAGACGCGCTGCCCCCGGCCGACGGGGCGTGACGGCAGGGGAGTCGCGCCGAACCGCTGTGTGTTCAGGCGTGGTTGCTCGGTGCCCGGCGCGGGGACGTGTCGGTGGGGCGGTCTACGCTGGTGGTGCTCGGCTGCTTCCGTGGGTCCTGTCGGGGGTGTTCCCGTGACGGACCGGCTGCTCAGCTGTTCGTGATGTCCCGTACGGAGGAGCGTCCTGTGACGGCCGGAACACCCAAGGTCCAGATCGACACCAGCAAACCCCACCCCGCGCGCGTCTACGACTGGCTCCTGGGCGGCAAGGACAACTATCCGGTCGACCAGCGGGTGGGGGAGACGCTGCCCGAGGAGGCGCGGGGCAACGCGGCGCGGAACCGGGCCTTCATGCACCGGGCCTCCGCATGGCTGGCGCGGGGCGGGATCGACCAGTTCCTCGACATCGGCACCGGCATCCCCACGGCACCCAATCTGCATCAGGTCGTCCAGGCCATCACCCCGGCCGCCCGGATCGTCTACGCGGACAACGACCCGATCGTTCTGCGGCACGCGGAAGCGCTGCTGATCAGCAGCGCGGAGGGGGCCACCGACTACCTCCACGCGGATGTGCGGGAGCCGCAGGCCATCCTCGAACGCGCCCGTGAGCTGCTGGACTTCAGCCGGCCCATCGCGCTGTCCCTCATCGCGCTCATGCACTTCCTGCCCGACGACCAGGACCCGTACGGCATCGCCCGCACTTTGGTCGACGCACTGCCCGAAGGCAGCTTCCTGGTGCTCTCGCACGGCACGGCCGATCAGCATCCGGAGCTGCGGCAGGAGACCGAGACCGCGTACAGGAAGGGGGCGATCCCGCTGCGGATGCGGACCCGGAGCGAGGTCGAGCCCTTCTTCGAGGGCCTGGACCTCGTCGAACCCGGGCTGGTGTACGCCACCCAGTGGTACCGGGAGGGGCCTGCGCCCCTCGTCGAGCGCAGCGGTTTCTACGTGGGCGTCGGGCGGGTGCGCCGAGCCCGGGTGTGACGCCCGGGGCCGATGAGTTCGGGGCGGGTGCGCCGAGCCCGGGTGTGACGCCCGGGGCCGATGAGTTCGGGGCGGCGCGGTCGACGCCCCCGACGGGCGGTGGAGCGTCGTGCCGCCTTTTCCGTCCGGGGCCGGCGCCCGGTGCCGACCGTGGACGGCTGGTCCTCCTTCGCCCGGACGCTGCTCGCCGAGGGCCGACGGGTGCCGGGGCCCGTCAGCGCAGCGGCTTCGCGAAGCAGATGCTGCTCTCGTAGGTGCGGTAGTGGCCGAACTTCTCGCACGGGGTGTAGCCGCTGGACCTGTACAGCGCGATGGCCTCGGGCTGCTTGTCCCCGGTCTCCAGCACCATGCGGGTCCGGCCGGCCGCCCGTGCGTCGGCCTCCAGCGCGGCCAGGATGCGGCGCGCCAGCCCGTTGCCGCGGCCCTCGGGGATCACGAACATCCGCTTGATCTCGGCGTCGCCGTCGGAGTATCCCTCGGCGTTGCGTTCCTGGGAGCGCCAGCCACCGGTGGCGACCGGGCGTCCCTGCGCGTCGTAGGCGAGGAGGTACAGGCCGTTCGGCGGGTCGAACATCGACGGGGCGAGCGGTGTGACATCGCCCTCGTCGCCGTACCGCTCGGCGTATTCGAGCTGCACCTGGTCGTTGAGTTTGACGGCATCGGCGTGATCGAAGGGCCGAGGGTGGATAATCATGCGAAACATGGTACAGGTATGCGGTGCATTGGTGCCGGTATCGTGCCGTAATGCTCACTGTGACCTCCGTCAATGTAAACGGGCTCCGCGCCGCCGCCAAGAAGGGCTTCGTCGAGTGGCTGGCCGGGACCGAAGCCGATGTGATCTGCCTGCAGGAGGTGCGGGCCGAGCCGCAGCAACTGCCCGCCGAGGTGCGTGAACCGGAGGGCTGGCACACCGTGCACGCACCGGCCGCCGCCAAGGGGCGGGCGGGTGTCTCCCTGTACACGCGGCGTGCGCCCGAGCGTGTGCAGATCGGGTTCGGTGGCTTCGGGGACGCCGGGAGCGAGGAGTTCGACGCGAGCGGGCGGTACGTCGAGGTCGATCTGCCCGGTGTCACGGTCGCGAGCCTGTATCTGCCGTCCGGCGAGGTCGGCACGGAGAAGCAGGAGGAGAAGGAACGTTTCATGGCCGCGTTCCTCCCGTACCTGCAGGGCCTCAGGAAGCGCGCGGCGGCCGATGGCCGCGAGGTGGTGGTCTGCGGCGACTGGAACATCGCCCACCGGGAGGCCGACCTGAAGAACTGGAAGGCCAACAAGAAGAGCTCCGGCTTCCTCCCCGAGGAGCGGGAGTGGCTGACCCGGGTCTTCGACGAGGCCGAGTACGTCGATGTCGTACGGGCGTTGCGTCCGGAGGAGGAGGGGCCGTACTCGTGGTGGTCCTACCGGGGGCGGGCCTTCGACAACGACACGGGCTGGCGGATCGACTACCAGGTGGCGACGCCGGGGCTGGCCGCCCGTGCGGTGAAGGGCTGGGTCGAGCGGGCCGCGACGCACGGTGAGCGGTGGAGCGACCATGCGCCGGTGACGGTGGTCTACGAGCTGTAGACCCGCGGGGGCGCGGGCCGGGGCCCGGGGGAGTCGACGGGGGCGGGAGGCCCGGGGGCTCGGGTCAGGACGCGCGTTCCCGCGACGGGGGGTCCGGGTCCTCGCGGCGCAGACGCCGGTCCAGCGCCATGGAGAGCTCGGCGTCCACCACCGCGCGGGCCAGGGGACGCAGCTGCGGCGGCTCGGCCTCGTCGCCGTGCGCCCGGAGAATGCCGACGAACAGCTCGGCGAGCGCGTCCGCGTGCTCGCGGACCTGGCGGCCGGCCGAGAGCACCGTGGCGAGCGGTATCCCCTCCCGGACCAGCTCCGCCGACACCTCCAGCAGGCGGCGGCTGATGTGGACGATCTCGTCGCCGTCGGCGGCCAGGTAGCCGAGGTCGAGCGCGGCGGCCAGATTCTCCGGGGTGACCTCGCCCTCGAAGTAGTCCGCGAGCTGTTCGGGGGTGAGGCGGACCGGGGTCTCCTCGGTCGGCTCGCCCAGGCCCAGTACTTCGGCGACATCGCGACCGCTCTCGAAGGTGCGGGCGAGATCGGCGATGCCGGTGAGCGTGTGGCCGCGTTCCAGCAGGCCCGCGATGGTGCGCAGCCGCGCCAGGTGGTGGTCGTCGTACCAGGCGATGCGCCCCTCGCGGCGAGGCGGCGAGATCAGCCCGCGCTCCCGGTAGAAGCGCACGGTCCGCACGGGGATGCCGGCCTCCCTGGCCAGCTCCTCCATCCGGTATTC
Source organism: Streptomyces sp. NPDC093149 (assembly GCF_044754145.1). Classification (NCBI taxonomy): domain Bacteria; kingdom Bacillati; phylum Actinomycetota; class Actinomycetes; order Kitasatosporales; family Streptomycetaceae; genus Streptomyces; species Streptomyces sp. NPDC093149. Next base: position 233,091 of record NZ_JBIVON010000006.1, on the reverse strand, counting down.
ACGGTGCTCGCGTCCGTCAGCCACACCCGCACCCTATGTTGTACCGCCGGTAACTTTCCCTTGTCGCCCCCTACCCATCGGTACGGAGCTCGTCTACTCTCCCAACAATGCCAGTGATTGCTGGCAGAGTCGTGTGACGTACCGCGGGAGGGGCAGCATGGCCCAGCACGAGCACGTACGAGTGGCGGTGATCGGATCCGGATTCGGGGGCCTCGGGGCCGCGGTCCGGCTGCGCCGCGAAGGCATAACGGACTTCGTCGTCCTGGAACGGGCCGGCTCCGTCGGCGGCACCTGGCGCGACAACAGCTATCCGGGCTGCGCCTGCGACGTGCCGTCCCACCTCTATTCGTTCTCGTTCGCCCCCAACCCCGAGTGGCCGCGCACCTTCTCCGGGCAGGAGCACATCCGCGCCTACCTGGAGCACGTGGCGGACACCTTCGGGCTGCGTCCGCACCTCAGGCTGGGCCATGAAGTGCTGCTGATGAGCTGGGACCGCGACGCGCTCCACTGGGTCATCGAGACCGGCAACGGGGCCACCTTCACCGCCGATGTGGTCGTCTCCGCGACCGGGCCGCTCTCCGACCCGAAGACGCCCGACATCCCCGGACTCGACAGCTTCCCCGGCAAGGTCTTCCACTCGGCCCGCTGGGACCACGACTACGACCTGACCGGCAAGCGCGTCGCGATGATAGGCACCGGCGCCTCCGCCATCCAGATCGTGCCCGCGATCCAGCCGAAGGCAGGCAGGCTGACGCTCTTCCAGCGCACCCCGCCCTGGGTCATGCCGCGCATGGACCGGAGGATCAGCGGCGCCGAGCGCTGGCTGCACCGCACGCTCCCCTTCACCGGCACCGCGCGCCGCGGACTGCTCTGGGGCATCAGGGAGCTGCAGGTCAGCGCCTTCACCAAGCGCCCCAACGAGCTGGGCGTGATCGAGTCGATAGCCAAGTCCAACATGGCGCGGTCCATCAAGGACCCTGCGCTGCGGGCCAAGTTGACCCCTTCCTACCGCATCGGCTGCAAACGCATCCTGCTCTCCAGCACCTACTACCCGGCGCTCGCCCGGCCCAATGTCGATGTGGTCGCCTCCGGCCTGGCCGAGGTGCGCGGCTCCACGGTCGTCGCCGCCGACGGCACGGAGACCGAAGTCGACGCGATCATCTTCGGCACCGGCTTCCATGTGACCGACATGCCCATCGCCGAGCGGGTGGTGGGCGCGGAAGGCATCACGCTCGCCGAGTCCTGGAAGGACGGCATGCAGGCGCTGCGCGGCGCGAGCGTGTCCGGCTTCCCCAACTGGATGACGATCATCGGCCCCAACACGGGACTAGGGAACTCCTCGATGATCCTCGTGATCGAGTCCCAGCTGAACTACATGGCCGACTACCTGCGCCAGTTGAACGTCCTGGGCGGTCGCGTCGCACTCGACGCGCGCCCCTCGGCGGTCGGGGCCTGGAACCGGCGCGTCCAGGAGCGGATGAAGCGCACGGTGTGGAACGTCGGCGGCTGTGACAGCTGGTACCTGGACGCCAACGGGCGCAACACCACGGTCTGGCCGGGCACCACCACCGAGCTCCGCAAGGTGACCCGGCAGGTCGACCTCACGGAGTACGAGGTCGTCAGGACCCCGAAGAAGGCCGCCGCGCCCGGGGAGCCCGCCACGGTGAAGGCCGTCGCCGAGGAGGTCGTGCGATGAGCCGGCTGCTGCGGCGGGACGACGCTCCGCCCACCCCCGTGCGCGAACTGACCGCCCTCTCCGCCGACGGCGCGCGCATCCATGTCGAGGTGCACGGGCGGGAAGGCGCCCCCGCGGTGGTCCTGTCGCACGGCTGGACCTGCAGCACCCGCTTCTGGGCCGCGCAGGTCCGGGACCTGGCGGTGGACCACCGGGTCGTCGTCTACGACCAGCGGGGCCACGGCCGTTCGCCCGCTCCGGGCCGCGAGGGGTACAGCACGGACGCCCTCGCCGACGACCTCGAAGCGGTGCTGGCCGCCACGCTCGGACCGGGTGAGAAGGCCGTGCTCGCCGGGCACTCCATGGGCGGCATGACGATGATGGCCGCCGCGCGGCGGGCCGGACTGCGCGAGCACGCGGCGGCCGTACTGCTGTGCAGCACCGGCAGTTCGCGGCTGACAGCCGAGTCACGGGTGGTGCCGTTGCGGGCCGGCGCCGTCCGGACCAGGATGACCCGCGCGCTCCTCGGGTCGCGCGCCCCGCTCGGACCGGTCACACCGGTCTCCAGGCGGATACTCAAGTACGGCACGATGGGGGCGGGTTCGGCCCCCGACCGGGTCGAGACCTGTGCCCGGATCGTGCATGCGTGCCCGCGGGCGGCCAGGGTCGCCTGGGGGCATGTCCTCGCGGAGCTCGATCTCGACGCGGGGGTGAGGGAGTTGCGGGTGCCCACGGCGGTGATCGCGGGTACGGAGGACCGGCTGACGCCGCCCGTGCACGCCCGTGCCATCGCGGCGGCGCTGCCCGACTGCCTGGGGCTCACCGAACTGGCGGGCATGGGCCACATGACACCGGTGGAGGCGCCGGAGGCGGTCACGGCGAAGCTCCGGGAACTCGTCGCCGCGTACCTCCCGGTGGGTGAGGTCGGCGCGGACGGTGTGGACGGTACGGCCGAGAGGGAGGATGTCGCATGAGCGACAGGCGGATTCTGGAAGGACAGGTCGTCGTCGTCACGGGCGCGGCGCGTGGTGTGGGCGAACTGCTGGCCCGCAAGCTCTCGGCGCGCGGCGCCAGGCTCGCACTGGTCGGCCTGGAGCCGGACGAGCTGAAGAAGGTCTCCGAGCGGCTTCACTCGGAGAGCGACCACTGGTTCGCGGACGTCACCGACCACGCGGCGATGGCGCGCGTCGCCGAAGAGGTCAAGGAGCGGTTCGGGAAGGTCGACGTCGTCGTCGCCAACGCCGGGGTCGCGGCGGGCGGACCGTTCCTCGACTCGGACCCGGAGGCGTGGCGGCGGGTCATCGAGGTCAATCTGATCGGTGGCGCGGTGACGGGGCGGGCGTTCCTGCCGGTGCTCATGGAGAGCCGTGGGTACTTCCTGCAGATCGCCTCGCTCGCGGCGATGACACCGGCGCCGATGATGACCGCTTACTGCGCGTCCAAGTCCGGCGTGGAGGCGTTCGCACACAGCCTGCGGGCCGAGGTCGGCTACCGGGGGGTGAAGGTCGGGGTCGGATACCTGTCCTGGACCGACACGGACATGGTGCGGGGCGCCGACCAGGACGACGTGATGCGGGAGCTGCGGCAGCGGCTGCCCTGGCCGTCGAACCGTACGTACCCGCTGGGACCGGCGGTCGACCGGATCGTGGCCGGCATCGAACGGCGCTCCGCGCATGTGTACGCACAGTGGTGGCTGCGCGGGATGCAGTCCGTACGGGGCTACCTCCCGTCGGTGATCGGGGTCGTCGGCCAGCGCGAGATGCAACGGTTCGGGTCGCGGCTGGAGGGTGTGAGCAAGGCGCTCGTCGGTGCCGGAGGGGCCGCTGACCAGGACGCACGGGCGGTGCGCACGCAGCGTAAGTGATCGAAATGCGATGCATGCCGGGGCGTGTAACTCTGGTCGAGGTCCTTACGGACCGTCCCCCACGCACCACTAGGAGTGAACAGCATGGGTATCGCAGACCAGTTCAAGGACAAGGCGCAGGAGCTCGCCGACCAGGCGAAGCACAAGGCGAACGAGGGCAAGGGCACGGGCACGGGCACGGGCCGGGAGCGGATGCAGGACCCGTCCGGCCGGACCTCGAAGACGTCGCAGCAGGGCCGTGACCGCGCCCAGCAGGGCCGCGACCGGGCCCAGCAGGGCCGCGAGAGGGCCCAGCAGGGGACGGACGACGCCCGCGAGCGCTTCGACCGCTGACGCCTTCGCGACGCTGCGCGTTGTCTGAGTGAGGGGCGCGCCCGGATACCGGGCGCGCCCCTTGCGTGTGGCATGGATCAGGGCTTTCGGGGGACCGCCCCCGGGCGACGGCCGTAGGCCGGCTCCCGGCCCGGTGCGCCAGGCCGCTCGGGTCGGTGTTCGCCGCGCGGCACGACGGCGCGCGGCACGACGGCGCGCGGCACGACGGCGGCCCGCCCGCCGCTGCCCGCGGGACGGGTCGGGCATCCGCACTCGGCGGGTACGCCGTCCCGCCTTCCCGGCGTCCCGCCGTCCCGCCTTCCCGCCTTCCCGCCTTCCTGTCGTCCCGCCTTCCCGACATCCCCCCGTCTCGCCGTCCCGCCGTCCCGCCGCCCCGCGTCCCACCGTCCCGCCACAACGTCACCGCGGACGGCGTCCTGGCAGGTCAGCGCGTGGGACGTCCCCTGAGTGCGTCACTTCTCCGGTACTTCTGGCAGCTCTCGCTCCCCGCCCCGCAGTCTTGTTGGCGAACCGGCCGACGCGGTCGGATCCAACTAGGGGGAAGGCAAAGAGAATGCGAACCTTGACGAGGACGTTCGTCGGTGTCACCACCGCCCTTGCGATCGCCGGCGGAGGCGTGGCGGCTGCGGGTACCAGCTTCGCGGCGTCCGGGCAGACCACGAAGCCGGCAGTGAGTTCCGAGGCCGTCGCCCCGCTCGCGGTGGTCAACCTCGGCCTCAACGCGACGCAGGCCAAGAAGCTCCAGCGCCAGCTGAAGGCCAACTGGGGCTACAAGGGCAAGATCGACGGGCAGCTCGGCACCGACAGCTGGAAGGCGATGCAGCGCTGGCTCAAGAGCTCCTGGGGCTACACCGGCAAGATCGACGGGCAGGTCGGGAGCGGCACGGTGAAGGCGCTGCAGCGCTTCCTCAAGAAGTACTGGGGCTACAAGGGCAAGATCGATGGAATCGCCGGATCGGCGACCAAGGCCGCGTTCGCGCGGTCCTGCGACTCGCTCTGAGCCGAGCCCGTCGCGGTGGACCCGTCGTACGCACCGGAGGGCAGGCTGCACCACCTCCGGTGCGTACGGTCCGCGCGGCGGCGCGGGACGCCCTCGGCCCGTCGTCCTCCGGATGCCGTCGGTCCGAGGGCGACCGCGTCCGGGGCGAGCAGGGGCCGCAGCCCCCACCGAACCGAGCGCCCGCACGCCGACGCGCATGCCGGTGGTCCGGGTTCAGCCGGTGAAGCACTCGCGGCGTCTGCCCGGAACGTCCAGGCAGATCCTGGTGCTGGTCCGGTTGTCGCCGGAGGCCATCGGGGTCGCCAGATACCGCCCGGCGTCGAGACTTCCTTCGGCCGTGACCGACTGCGTGCGCCCGGCCGGCAACGACAGCTCGACCCGGTCGCCCGGCACCAGGCCGGTGGCCCGGACCCACACGGCGTGGCAGAGCTCGGCATGGCGGAGTTCCAGGCGCCGTCCGCCGGAGGCGGTGTGAGTGGCCAGGGTGGTGATCATCCCGGCCGCGCCGCAGCCCATGGCCACGGGGCTCTTGCCCTCGCAACTGTCGCCCCTGCAGCCGACGTTGCGTACGGGCGGCTCCGTGCCGGTGCGCGCCTGCTCGTCCGGGCTCCCGCCGGTGAACGCGAGTACGGCCAGGCAGGCCGCCACCACCCCGGCGACGGCCGCGGCGACCGCCCACCACCGCACGCCCGCGCGGGCAGCGGCGGCGGGCGGGACGGGGGAGGGAGCGGGGCGGTCCGGCGTCTCCGGCTCCCTCGGCGCGGACACGGGCCGTGCCCGGCCGCTCCATTCCGCGTCCGCCAGCTCCCAGAACGCCAGCAGCCTGCCGGGTGGCGTCCCGGTGAGCGCGCACAGCGCCTCGACCGCCTGGCGCGGTGCGGGCTTCTTCCCGTTCAGGTACCGCTCCCAGGACGACTTGCTGTACGGGGTACGGGCCGCCAGCGCGGCCAGGCTCAGACCCGACCGTTCCCTGATGCCCCGGAGTTCCTCCGCCAGTTGACCGCCCGCGGTGGAGGCCGTCATCTGCGCAGCTCCCTCCAGGTGTCCGGGCCGATGATGCCGTCGACGACCAGGTGGTGCGCCTGCTGGAATTTCTTGGCGGCACCCTTGGTCCGCTCGTCGTACAGTCCGTCGAAGACGCCGGGGCTGAAACCCTGCTCACGCAGCAGGCACTGGGCCTCCACCACGTCGAAACCGGTGCTGTTGATGTCGAGGAGCATCTCGCGGGTGTCACTGTGCCCCGCCCGCAGCTCACCGTCCTGCCGCCGTACCGCGCACTTGTAGGTCTGGCCGCGCAGATACCCCGCTCCGACCGCCACGGGACCGGTCTTCTCCGCCGGGGCTTCGTCGTCCCAGCCCCGTGCCGTCAGCACCCCGGCCCCGAAGGCCACGGCGACGGCCAGGGCCACGGCGGCGAGCGTCCACCCCAGCGGCACCGTGCGGCCTGGTCGTACCGACGCCGAGGCCGAGGTCGAGGCCGACGCCGACGCCGACGCCGACTCCTGGTCCTGGTCCTGGTCCTGGTCCTGGTCCGGAGTCTGCTCCCGCCCCTGTTCCTGTCCCTGCTCCTGGTCCTGAGCAGGCGAGGAGGGCTGCGCGGGCCTCGTGGGTGACGACGGTTCGTCCGCCCGCCCGGGTACGGGCGCCTTGGCGCGGGCCCGTTCGGCGACGTCGTACAGCACGATGAGCCGCGTCGGCTCCGTGCCGCAGACCCGGGCCAGCTCCTCGACGGCCTTGCGCGGCACGGGCTTCTTCCCGTTCAGGTACCGCTCCCACGAGGAACGGCTGTAACTGGTCCGGCTCGCGAGGGCGGCCAGGCTCAGATCGCTGTGATCCTTCAACCTGCGCAACTGGACGAGCAGTTGGCGTTCACTGTTGGATGTCTCTGCGGGCAGCTCTTTCCATCGCGGCATGCGAATTCCCCCGATGCATTCGGGCAGTTGCCATAAATAGTGCGGCATCGTGGCCGGGCAGGAGAAGGCGTGGCGTGTCGGCCACGGTCCCCGTTCTGTGGTCGCACCCCACAACGACGCGCCTCAGCAGGTCAGGGCGTGGAACGTCCCACACCGGCCCGGGTCGGCCCCGGCTGCGGCCGTACGAAAGTTGGCGCATCGGAGTCGTTGCCGAACCCGGGTCAGGTCTGCTGCCGTCGGCCCGCGCGAAGGGGGGCGGGGGTCCGGCGCCGACCGACTGCGGACCATGCTGCCCTCAAGGGGCGAGTTGATCAGAGCCCGTTGGTGACCAACAGTTGAGAGCTGAGGGTGCGGTACGCCCATTGCTCCCACTTGGCCGGTGGCCACGCGCGGTCGCGGGTGAGGAGCAGGAAGAGCTCCGGGCTGAGGACGGCGTAGGTGATGTCCGCCGCCTCGTCGGCGGGGATGTCGGGGCGGGCGCCCGGCTTCTCCGTCAGGGACTTCGCGGCAGTAGAGATCACTGTGTACCGCGGGTCCGACTGATCCGGCCACAATTCCCGGATCTCCGGGTTGGTCGCTGTCGCGGCGCGGACCATCTCGTCGATGGCCGCGACGCGTTCGAGTGTTCCGCGGGTGCCGGCGACCAATGCGGCCAGTGCGGACTCGGCGGCAGGCGCGGTCATGACCTTCGCGAACCAGGGCCGATCCATCGTCGGCACGGGTTCGTCGTCGCCCGCGATCGCGACGTCGACAAGTTCCTTGAGCAGCGAGGACTTGTTCCGAAAGACGAAGTAGATCGTCTGCACCGCCACGCCTGCCCGGTCGGCGATCTCCTGCAGCTTGGTCGCCCCGTAGCCCTGCTCGACGAAGAGCGCGCCGGCTGCCTCGATGATCCGTCGCCGCGTTTCCTGGGCCTTGTTGCCCTGCTTCCCCTTGCCCTCGCGCATGACTGGAGTCTATATCTAGAGTTGAACTCTAGAGGTCGACTCTAGTCAGGGGAGGATGTGCCGTGCGCACCATCGCCAACCGGCAGCAGGCAGAGGCATGGAACGACTGGGAGGGCATCCACTGGGCCGAGCACCCCGAGCGCTACAACGGGATGATGGGCGCGTTCGACGCGCCCCTGTTCGCCGCCGCGGGCATCGAGGCCCAGGACCGGGTCCTCGACGTCGGCTGCGGCACCGGCCAGACGACGCGCCTTGCGGGGCAACGGGCGTACAACGGGCGCGTCGTGGGAATCGACCTGTCCGCGCCGATGCTGGAACGCGCCCGCCGTGACGCAGCCGCGGAAGGCCTTGACAACGTCACCTTCGAGCAGGGCGACGCACAGGTGCATCCGTTCGCCGACCGCGGGTTCGATGTCCTCATCAGCCGTGGTGGTGTCATGTTCTTCGCCGACCACATCGCAGCCTTCACCCATCTCGGACGTGCGCTCGTGCCGACCGGCCGGCTCGCGTTCCTCGGCCCGCAGCCCGCGGGCCCGGACAGCGCTTACGCCCGTGCGACCGCCGCGCTCTCACCGTTCCTGCGCGAGGCATCCCCCGCTTCCAGGGGTATGGGGTCGCTCCTCGACCCCGCGCGCTTCCGACAAGTGCTCGCCGCCGGCGGGTTCGCCGACATCGAGGTGGCTCCGGTCGAGGCGCCCATGACCTTCGGCGCCCACGCGGACGAAGCCGTCGACTTCCTCTTCTCCATGGGCCCGACCCGCCACAACCTGCGCGATGTCGACCCGGGAACCATCACCCGTGTCCGCGCCGAAGTGCGCGACGCGCTCGCGGAGTTCGAGACCGCGGACGGTGTCTGCATCCCCGGTGCGGTCTGGATCGTCACAGCGACTCGTGAGCGCGTCCCGTCGAGCAAGTGACGCATTGTTCCAGATGTGATCAGCAGGGGGCCTGACGCCGGAGCGCCGAAGGCGGCTCCGCGCGCCCCGCAGACGGCCGTCCGCCGCTGCGGGGCCGCTCAGTCGAAGGGAACGGCGTCCGCCGGGGAGGTGTGCCAGTTGGTGACGATCGGGTCGTCGACCGTAATGGTGCCGACCTGGAGGGAAACCGGGTCGGGGTCGTTGTCACCGACGGCGACGATGATGCTGTCCAGTTCCTTGCCGCCGTTTCCGCCGGCGGTCTTCGGGTTCACCCCGGCGTAGGCGGTGGTGCTCCCGCTCAGCGTGATCTGCGGGCCCACGGACTGCTCCGCAGGACCCGCCTGGGTGCCGTCGGAACCGAACGCCACGGTCGGCAGCGCGGCCGGCAGGACACAGGTGATACCCGACTTCGCCTTCGCGATCACCAGGATGTATCCACCGCCCTGGGTCTCGGACTTGGTGCTCCAGGAGATGTCGTTGGCGCCGCAGACCTGCCCGACCGGCTCGCGCTTGCCGTTTCCGGTGTCGGCGCCGGAACCGGCCCCGTCCTTGGTTCCGTTTCCCTTGCCCGTCGTCGCGTCGGAGCCCTTGTCCGTGCCCTGACCGCTGCCCGCGGCCGACGAGGCGGACGGGGCGGTCGAAGCGGCGGACGAAGAGCCCTGCGCGGCGCCGGTGTCGGTGGTCGTGTCCGTGTCCTGGCACGCCGTCATCAGCAGGGCGCCGCCCACGACGGCTGCGGAGACGAGGAAGGCCTTGCGACGGTTGCCGGACATGAAATCCCCTTGGTGATCATTGTTCGAGGCCGAAGTGGTTCCGGCTTCTCGCTGCTTGCTCGACCACTATGAGGGGGCTGCGGGGCGAAAGGGCCCGGCGTCTTCGTCTCAGGACAACGCTGTCGCAGACCGGTGACATGATCACGAAGTGGAAAACCCGGGCTCGACCCCGAGCAGGTCATCCGTCTCGGCTCCGCTCGTCACGAGGCTGTCGGGCCCGCGGTTCGAGCCCGGCCCTCTCGAACCGGACCCCGTTCGGGGGCTGTTAATCTGCGGCGATCCATTCTTCCTTTACCGGACTCATACCGGTCCCTCACCAACAAGAGGTTGCGCATGCGCGCAGGCAGATCCGGCTTCGCGGTCGTGGTCGCGGGAACGCTCGCTCTGGGGGCATTCACCGCGCCGTCCGCGCAGGCGGCGGACACCGGCGTCAAGGTGTCGAACCTGGTCCTGAACAAGGGCAAGTCCATCATCGTGGGTACGTCCGCAGAGGTCACCCCCACATTCACGTACCACGTGTCGTGGCCGTCCGGCCTCAAGCAGTCCGACGTGAACACCTCCCTGTTCCTCTACCACGACACCACCCCCGCCAAGGCCTCGGAGCGCGGGGCCATCTACATGGGGCTCACCGCCTGTCAGGACGGCTCCGTGGCCGCCGACTGCGAGGGGCACCTGTACATCGACCCGCGATACACCCTCGACTCGAACAACGACGCCACGACCTGGAAGAGCGCCGTCTGGGTGCGCATCTGGAACTCGAAGGGCGGGCTCAAGAGCGAGGAGTTCCTGCCTCTCTCGCCCACCGTGCGGGTCAAGCGTGCGGCGAAGGTCACCGTCGACGCCTCGCCCGAGCCCGTCGCCAAGGGCGGCAAGCTCACCGTCACCGGCAAGATCACCCGCGCGGACTGGGTGAAGCACAGTTACACCGGCTTCGGTGGCAAGGCGGCCAAGCTCCAGTTCCGCAAGGCCGGTACCAGCACGTACAACACGGTCAAGATCGTGAAGGCGAGCTCGACCGGCTCCCTGAAGACCACGGTCACCGCCTCCGTCGACGGCTACTGGCGCTGGACCTTCGGTGAGACGGACACGACCGGCGGCGCGACCGCGGCCGGCGACTACGTCGACGTCAAGTGACGGTCTCCTTCATCCCGGCCGTGCCGTCCCGGTAGCCCCGGGTCGGCACGCCCGGCTGCTGGAGCGCCGGGTGGGACAGCCCTGACCGATGCCCGGTCGGCCGGGCCGTCTCGCCCGGCGCACAACACCACTGCCCGCGGGCCAGGGCGCGTATCGGGTTGTGAGCTGGTCGATCTGCCGGATTCGGCTTTGTGACGGGGGCCGATCACGATCCGGAGCGGCGCCGCTCCCGCCCCCAACACCGCCCGTGGATGAACAATGGTGACGGGGCGTCAGTGGAACACGATGGCGTGGCCGCCGGCGATGCTCGCCCGGCATGCCTGGTAGAGCGCGTACCAGGCGAAACGCTCTGTCTCGAACGGTCCGTCGGTTGCGGGACCCACAGCCGGTTCGGTCCCCTCCGCGCCGGAGGGAACGCCCTTGTCGTCGAGGCTGATGCCGATCGAAGGTGCGATGCCCGAGAGTTCAGCCAGCAGGCGCTGACTCGATCCGACCATGCCGGCGCCCTCGACCTCCGCCTCGGCGGGGAGGAAGAGCGGATCGTCGAAGTCGACCGGCACGTAGTAACCGTCACTGTCGGAGTGACAGAGCAGATGGGAGGCGAACATCGACATCTCGTCCCGGATCTTCTCAAGATCGCGGTCGTACTGGCGCTCGCTGACCGCCGGGGCCGGCGTGATGGGCTCGCCGAGGTTCGTGAGCACCAGGATGCGGCGCAGCTGGGTCAGGTACCCGTAGGGGAACCCGCCGGAGAAGGTATGGGCACGGGCCGGATCGGTGATCTCCGGCTCGTGCCAGCTGATTCCCTCCGTCATGAGCGCCCGGCCGAGGCGGGCGAACGAACGGCGGTGATGGTCGAGCCCCTCGGCGTCATTGCGCGCCTGGTCGTAGAGGAGCCCGACTGATATCGAAAGTCCCATGAGCCGGAGTGTAGGGACGACCTCTGACATTGATACTCGTAGCGGGTTCCGGTGGTCGTGGCTCTGCCACCGACCGACACAGCGATGGACCGGCCGCCCGCGGTGACGACCTCGGTCAGCCCCTGACCTGCGGGGCCGCCGTCATGGCCGGGCCGGCCACCGGACATCAGTTCCCGGCCGGGCGCACCAGGTCGCTCGGGTCGGTGTTCGCCCCGCACAGCACCACGGCGACTCGCTCGCCCTCGTGCGGCCGGTAGCCGCGGCTCGGTGCCGTCGGCCCGTTCGCAGGGTCCGGAGCGGTGAGCGCGGCCAGTGCGGTGGCGGCGGCGTGCTCGACGGCGACGCGGCGGTCGTCCCACAAGGCCTGGCGGGCGCGGACGATTTCGCCGTCCGGCACCAGGACGGAGCGGACGTCGTCCCGGCGGGCGGCGTGCAGGGCCAGGGCGGTGGCGCGGCGGGCGCCGAGGGCGTCGACGGCGACCGAGTCGACGGGGACGTCGACCGGGCGACCGGCCTCAATGGCGGCGTTCAGGGCCCGGCAGTTCTCCGGCTCGACGGCGACCGTACGGATTCCGTGATGCTGAGCGGCGGTGGCGACACCGGCGAACAGGCCGCCCCCGCCGACCGAGACCACCACGGTGTCCAGACCGGGGATCCGGGCGTGGATCTCTTCCAGCAGGGTGCCGGCCCCGGCGGCGATCAGCGGGTGGTCGTACGCGTGGGCGGCGAGCGCCCCGGACGAGGCAGCGAAGTCCCCACATGCTTCCAGGGCTTCGGCGTACTCCGCGCCGACCACGCGCACGTCCGCCCCGAGGTCGCGCAGCCGGGCCACCTTCACCGCCGGGGCGACGGTCGGCAGGAACACCGTGGCGCGCACGCCCTGCTGCCGGGCCGCCCACGCGCAGGCGAGCCCGGCGTTGCCGCCGGAGGCGATGGTCAGGCCCGCGTCCGGCAGGGTGCCGGCTTCGCGGTGGGCCTGGATGAAGTTCTGCGCGCCGCGCGCCTTGAAGGAGCCGGTGTGCTGCATGAACTCCAGCGCGAACCAGACCTCGCAGTCGGACCGGGCGCCGAGGTGGCCGCCCTGAGCTGTGCGGATCGTTCCCGGGTCGACGGGGGCGACGGTGACCGGGCGGACGTGCCCGGCGATTCGGTCGGTGGCGGCCTTGATGTCGTCGTACGTGAGCTGGTGCACGTCGTTTGCTCCTGCCGGGAGAGGATCGAGGCCGGTGACGAGCCGGCCGGTGGAACGGTTCGGGCCTCCGGACCCGGAACGATGCGCGTTCAGGATGCCTTGACGGCCTCGACGAACGGGGTCCAGGCGGACGCGGGGATGACGAGGGCCGGTCCTTCGGGGCGCTTGGAGTCGCGGACGGGGACGACGCCGGGGTGACCGTCGGCGACTTCGAGGCAGTTGCCGCCGCTGCTGTTGCTGTGGCTGCTCTTGCGCCAGGTGGCGAACCCCTCGGCGACTTCGAGGCAGTCGCCGCCGGAGGAGTTGCTGTGGCTGCTCTTACGCCAGGTGGCGGCGTTCAAGTCGAATTGGTTGCGCACCATTTCGATAGTCCTCTGCCGCTTTTTCGATCATGGCGAGGGATGCCTCCGGCGGCGAGGCGGCGGCCCTCAGGAGATCGTACGACCTTCGATACTGCTTCACGAGGCTCGGATCGTCGACGGTATTTCCATGGTGCTGGCCCTCCGTGTAGACCAGTGGAGGCGCGTCCGCGAAGTCCAGCACCATGGCGTTGCCCAGCATCAGGGCGTGTGCTCCCGTGTTCCACGGAAGGATCTGCGTAAAGATCCGGCCCCGCTTGGTGAGCGCGGCGATGTGATCGAGCTGCTCGGCCATCTGCTGCGATGGCAGGATCGGCAGGCGCAGCAGGGACTCGTTCAGGACGACCCAATACTGCGGTGTTCGATGACTGGCTTCGAAGAGCTGCGCCCGTTCCAACCGTGCGTTGACCTTCTCGTCGGTTTCCTCCGGGAGTTCCGGCAGCCGCTCGGCGCAGATCACGGCCCGTGCGTACGGCTCTGTCTGTAGCAGGCCGGGAAAGACAGACGGTGACCACTCCTCGATGGACTCGGCGTGCTTCTCCGCCTCCAGCACGCGCTCGAAGTACTCCGCGTGCCCCTTGCGCCGGGCCTTTCTCACGTCCTCGCACCGCCGCTGGAAGAACCCGTCCGTCCCCAGCACCCTGTCCACATGCTGTGCCAGATCCACCGGCATCCGGCGATGGCCGTGCTCGATCTCGCTCAGGTACGTGATGCCGTAGAAGCTGCCGTCCACCAGCTTCTCCAGGGTCAGGCCCGCTTCCTCCCGTTTGAAGCGAAGCTCCTTGCCGTAGAACTGCGGGACGCCCGCCGAGCCGTCGATCTCCTTGCGCGTAGCCACTCTTGACCACCTTTCGCGCTGTGCGTTGTGGAGCGGGAAACCCTTTCAAGGTAGAGCTCCGTGCGGCAGCGTGTGAGGGGTTCGTCACAGTGTGCAACGAAAGGTGGACGGCCCCTCATGGACGACTCACAGGTCATCCCCGACCACGACATCGGCCCGGCCATCGACGCGCTCCGCGCCGCGCTCACGGCGCACGGCATCACCCTGCCCTCGCTGGGTGTCGACCCGTTGACGCTCGCCTGGTGGGCGCCCCGGACGCCGCTGGTCGCGCTCGGCAACTGCAATGCGGCCACCGCGCGTCGGCTGGCCGAGGCGCTGCGTACGGCGGCCGGTGGATGAGCCCGCTGCCGATCGCGGTGGACCTGCTCGCGGTGCCGAAGGCCGTACCGGAGGTGCGGCACATCCTGCGGGAGCGGTGCGGGGGTGCGGACTCGCCCGATCTGCTGCTCTGCGTCAGTGAGTTGCTGACCAATGTGATCGTGCATCTCGGCGAGGGAACGCCGGTCACGCTCCGGGTCAGCGGCACGTGCACCGGTCGTGTCCGCGTCGGGCTGAGCGATCCCGAACCGTGTGCCTGGCCGGCGATGCGGAGCGCGGCGGGCGGTGACGAGTCGGGGCGGGGGCTGGCGCTCGTGGACGCGTTGGCGCTGCGGTGGGGGGTGGACCGAGGGGTGCGGGGCAAGACGGTCTGGTGCGAGCTGCCGACGCCCGCGGGGTGGGACCGGGCGGTGGACGAGCCGGTCACCGCCGGTTCCGGGGGAGCGGGGCCGACCGCGTAGAGCCGGGCCCCCGTCCGCAGGCGGTACGTGCCCCGGTCAGCGACGTGCCAGGGCCGCGACCTCCTGGCCGAAGCCCACCACCAGTCCACCGCTCGGTGTCACCGTCACGGCACGCACTTCCGAGGGGAACAGCAGCTCCGGGCCCATCTGCCGGCCGGCCGGCAGGTCCCAGAACCGGACCGTGGCGTCGTCGCCGCCGGTGACGGCGACCGGACGGCCCTCGAATGCGGTGACAGCCACGGCCCTGACCGGACCGGTATGTCCGGTGAGCAGGCCGTCGAGCCGGCGCGCGGCGAGGTCCCACATCCGCACCGTGCCGTCGTGGCAGCCGGTGACCGCCACCGGGCGGTCCCCGACCACGGCCGCCGCCACGGACAGGCCCCAGTCGCCTCCGGCCAGCGGCTCGCCGACGGGCTCCCCGGCGGCGAGGTCCCAGATCCGTACCGTCTCGTCCTTGCCGGTGGTGACGGCGAGGGGGCGGTCGTCGACCACCGTGGTCGCCACTGCCCACACCCAGCCGGTGTGCCCGGTGAGAGGTTCGCCGAGCGGTTGCTGTGTCGTCAGGTCCCACAGGCGAACGGCCTTGTCCCATCCGCATGTCACGGCGACGGGCCGCTTCTCCAACGTGGTGACGGCCACCGCCGTGACCGGCAGGGTGTGACCCTGGAGAGCGCCCACCTGGCGACCGGTGGCGGTGTCCCACAGGTGGACCAGTGTGTCGCAGGCCGTGAGGGCGACGGTGCGCCCGTCCAGCTCCGCGGTCGCCAGGGCCTTCATCGGCCGGGTGTGCTCGGCCAGGACGCGGCCGGTGCTCACGACTGCACCTGTGTCCAGGTCCCACGCCCGTACCGCACCGTCGTCGCCGCTGGTGACGGCCATCGGACGCCCTTCGGCCACTGCCGTCGCCGCTGCCCTCACCGGCCGGCGGTGGCCCGCGACGGGTGAACCCGACAGATCGCCGGGGCCCAGCCCCACCACCTCGACCGTCATGTCCTCGAAGGTGACGAGGACGACCGGCCGACCGTCCACCTCCGTGGTGGCCACGGCAAGGATCGTGGAATCCGCACCGTGGCCCAGATCATCCAGTACCTCCCCGGTGGCGGGGTCCCACACCTCCAGGGTGGGGGAGGGGTCGCACTCGTCGAGCCAGCCGGCAGTGACGACGGCCGTCCGGCCCTCGACCAGTGTGGTGGCGATCACGCTGACGCTCTGCTGCTGGGGCCCCGTGCGGGCCTTCTTCATCGGTTTCCGCGAGGCGAGATCCCACCGGCGCAGTTTCCCGTCGGAGCCTGCGGTGAGGGCGATCGGGCGGCCCTCCACCACGGCGGTCGCCACCGCACGCGCCTCCCGGTCCTCGCCCGTGTCCAGCGGACCGACCGGCCGTCGAGCGGCCAGGTCCCACACCTGTACGGCCCGCTCCTTCTCGTCCCAGCCCGTGGTGACGGCGACGGTCCGGCCCTCCACCACCGCGGTGGCGACACCGGTCACGGCCCCCTGGGATCCGGTGAGGGGCTCCCCCAGCAGCGCACGCGCGGCAAGGTCCCAGACCCGCACCACGCCGTCCCGGTCGCCGCTCACGGCTACCGGGCGGCCGTCCACCATCGCGGTGGCCACGGCGCACACCGCGCCGCTGTGGCCGGTGAGGGGCTCACCGACGCGACGGCCGTCAGCCAGGTCCCACACCTGAACCGTCCTGTCCTGGCCACCGGTCACGGCAACGGCGCGGCCGTCCACGAGGCAGACGGCCACAGCTGTGACGCCGGACCTGTGTCCGGTGAGCGGTGCGCCGACCTGCCGACGGGTGGCGAGGTCCCAGATCCGTACCGTCCCGTCGGCGCTCCCGGTGACGGCGACGGCCCGGCCTCCCAGCACCGTCGCCGCCACCGCCGCCACCTCGCCGGTGTGGCCGGTCAACGTGTGCAGCGACCGGTCGGCCCGGTGCAGTCGGCCGCCGGAACCGGTGGCCCAGTCCACCACCCAACGGACGTCGGGACCTCCCGCGACCGGCACGTCGGAGATCCGTCGGGACAGCTCCCGGTCGCCGAACCGTGCCGCGGCCAGGGCCAGCAGGTCGCGTCGCCTGTGCGGGCTCGCGTCACGGCGGGGGTCCTGGTCCGACAGTCGGTACACCGCCGCGGCCAGCCGCGCCGCAGGGCTCACCGCCTGGTCCAGCAGCGCGTGGACGTCTTCCGGAGCCCCCCGTACGAGGAACGCCGGGTCCGACAGCCGGGCGTCCACCTCCGCAGCCTCGGCCAGCACAGCGGCGAACCGCTCAGTCCCGTTCAACGGTGAACACTCCCATCTCCATCCGCTCGTCGCCCGAGCGGTCGTACGAACTCAACACCGCGACTCCTGCCGGGAATTGCGGGAAGCGGGCGCGGAGACATCGGCCCGGCGGGCGCCCGCGCCAGGAAGTTTCGCCGCATCCGAAGGGTTCGTACAACAGTTCGCCTCACAGGTTCTTGTGATGCTCCTCACGCGGCAGAGGACGGCCCGGATCACCGAGCGGCGCCGGTCCGCCCCTCGGGCCCGTGCGGGTGAGGGGCGGGCCGACGAAGGGTGTTCACCGCAGGGTGAGCAGGGTCTCGGACCGGATGCGGGTCAGCTTCGCCGGGTTGCGGACGTAGTAGAGGCCGGTGATGCGGGCGTTCTCGACCCGGGGTGCCAGGACGCCGTCGATCTCGCCGTCCAGGCGCATCACGAGTGCGGGGCTGCCGTTGACCACGGCGGGGCCGACGGTGAGTACGCCTGTGGCCTTGCCCGAGCCATGGACGATGAAGCGGGCCACCTTGTCGGCGCCGATGACCGGCCGCCGCGCGGCCTGCTTGACGCCGCCGCCGTCACTCATCAGGACAACCTCGGGGGCGAGCACGTCGAGGAGGCCCTGCAGGTCCCCGGTTTCGAGCGCGCGCCGGAACGACTCCAGTGCCGCCCGGGTCGCGCTCGCCGAGACCGCCGCACGGGGGCGGCGGGCGTCGACGTGACGGCGGGCGCGGTGCGCGATCTGGCGGACGGCCGCGGGACTCTTGTCGACGGCGGCGGCGATCTCGTCGTAGTCGACGTCGAAGACCTCGTGCAGCACGAAGACGGCGCGTTCCGTCGGCGACAGGGTTTCGAGGACGAGCATCAGGGCCATCGACACGCTCTCGGCGAGCTCGACGTCCTCGGCCACGTCCGGCGCGGTGAGCACCGGTTCGGGAAGCCAGGGGCCGACGTACGTCTCCTTGCGGCGTGACAGCGCGCGCAGGCGGTTGAGCGACTGGCGGGTGGTGATCCGGACCAGGTACGCGCGCTGGTCGCGTACCTGCCCCGGGGCGACCCCGACCCACCGCAGCCAGGTCTCCTGGAGGACGTCCTCCGCGTCGGCCGCCGATCCGAGCATCTCGTAGGCGACGGTGAAGAGCAGGTTGCGGTGGGCGACGAAAGCCTCGGTCGCCGGGTCGGTGGCGTGGTCGTCGCGGTCGTCGTGGTCGTCGTTCACGTCTCGCCTCTCTTCAGCTCTCTGCCACCGGCTCTCAGGCCGCCCGCCCGACGGTGGCCGGTGCCTTGTCGCGTTCGGGCCGCGGAGCGCTCTTGCGTGCCTCGTTCGCCAACTGCTTGACGGTGTACTTGCAGACGAACTCCTTGAGCTTCGCACCGGGGCGGCCGGCCAGGTAGAACGGGTTCGCGTGGTCGTCCAGGGAGGCGAACTGGAAGATCCCGGTGCGACGGCCCAGGCTGATGCACTGGCCGGCGAACCGCAGGTTGAGGGGCGCGGGCCGCTCGCCCGCGATCCGGCTGAGCACCGTGCGGGCGGCGCGTATGCCCAGCTGGCCCGCGGCCTGGCAGCTCATCCGGAACGGTGCGTCCGCCGGTGCCGCCGCGTCCCCGGCCGCGACGATGCGCGCGTCGTCCACGCTCGTCAACGTCTCGTCCGTGAGCAGACGGCCCACGGCGTCGGTGCTCAGCCCGCTGCGGGCGGCCAGGTCCGGAACGCCGAATCCGGTGGCCCAGACGGTGACCCGGCTGGGGAGTTCGCGGCCGTCGTCGAGCCGTACGGCATCGCGGGTCACGGCCGCCACCCTCGCGCCGGGGCCTTGGAGCACGGTCACACCGAGTTCGGCGAGGGTCCGGGCGACCGAGCGCCGGCCCCGGGGGTGCAGATACGGGCCGAGCACCTGGCCGCAGACCAGGGTCACGGCGCGGCCCTCCTCCGCCAGTTCGGCGGCGGTCTCGATGCCGGTCGGACCGGAGCCGACCACGGTCACCGGGGCCGACGCGGGCGCGGCGTCGACGACCGGCCGCAGCCGCCGCGCCTCTTCCAGAGTGGCGATCGGGTGGGCGAACTCCGCCGCGCCGGGCACGTCCGGTTCGGCGCTGCCGCTGCCCACCGCGTAGATCAGGTAGTCGTAGCCGACCGTGCCGCCGGTCGTCAGTGCCACGCTGCGCCCGGCCGCGTCGATCGTCGCCACGCTGTCGACCATCAGCCGGATGTTCTCGGCCAGGACTTCCCCGTAGTCGACGACCGCGTCATGGGTGCCGCCGACCAGTTGGTGGAGGCGGATGCGTTCGACGAAGTCGGGGCGCGGGTTGATCAGCGTCACGGACACGTTGTCGCCTTGTGCCAGGCGATTGGCCGCGGTGACGCCCGCGTAACCTCCGCCGATCACGACCACGTCGGTGTTCTTGTCCATGTTCTTGTTCATGGTGTCTCCGTCCGTTGCCCGGTTTCGGCATCAAGACACCGGACGGAGGTTCACTGTGACACGGCGTGAGCCAGATCACTCGCGCGGGAGCGGGAGCGGGAGCGGGAGCGGGGACGGAGACGGGTGCGGAAGCGGGGACGGGCGCGGGGACAGGAACGGGAGCGGGAGCGCGGGTCGGCGCGGGGTGGCCGCTTCGTCCTTCCCCGCCGCGGGCGGTTCTCCTACCGCGGCGGCAGGGGCGGACGCCGCCGGTCCGGGACGTCGTCGTACGTCGGCGGGGTCGCCGCCGGATGCGCGGCGAGCAGGTCCAGCGCCACCCGCACCCCGTCGTCCAGTACCGCGTACCTTCCCTCGGCCCAGTCGAGCGGGGTGCGCAGCGCCTCCAGGTCCGGTTCGACGCCGTAGTTCTCGATCGACCAGCCGTACGTGTCGAACCAGGCCGCGTTCATCGGCACGGTGATCACCGTGCCGTCGCCCAGCCGGTGCCGCCCGGTCATGCCGACCACGCCGCCCCATGTCCGCTGGCCCA
Organism: Streptomyces sp. NPDC093149; assembly: GCF_044754145.1. NCBI lineage: Bacteria > Bacillati > Actinomycetota > Actinomycetes > Kitasatosporales > Streptomycetaceae > Streptomyces > Streptomyces sp. NPDC093149. The sequence continues at coordinate 213,233 of NZ_JBIVON010000006.1, read as the reverse complement.
CCACCGGGCCGAGCTTCAGCAGCCGGAACACGGCGGTGATCATGTCGCCGTCGGAGGACGTCGCCTCGTCGGCCAGGGCGACCACCGGGCCACGGGGTGCGTTGGAGGCGTAACTGACCGGCTGGGCGTTGCGGGTCAGGTCCCAGCCCAGGATCGTGCGGGTGAGCTTCTCCACCACCAACTCGCTGATGTGACCGCCCGCGTTGCCGCGCACGTCGACGATCAGGGCCGGGCGGGAGACCTCCATGCGCAGGTCCCGGTTGAACTGGGCCCAGCCCGAGCCGCCCATGTCGGGGATGTGCAGATACCCGCACTTGCCGCCGCTCAGCTCCCGTACGACCTCACGGCGTTTGGCCACCCAGTCCTGGTACCGCAGGGGGCGTTCGTCGACCAGCGGGACGATCGCGACCCGGCGCGAGGGGCCTGCGCCGTCGGCGGGCCGGAAGGTGAGTTCGACCGTGGTGCCGCCCGCCGCGGCGAGCAGCGGGTACGGGCCGGTCACCGGGTCGACCGGGCGGCCGTCGACATGGGTGAGGACCGCGCCCTCCCGGATGCCCGTACCGGCCAGCGGGGAACGGGCCTTGGAGTCGGAGGAGTCGCCGGGCAGGATGCGCCGGATCGTCCAGTCGCCGTCCCGGCACACCAGGTTCGCGCCGAGCAGCCCGATCGCGCGCTGGTAGTGCGGAGGGCCCTCGTTGCGGCGGGCCGGTGCCACGTACGCGTGCGAGGTGCCCAGTTCGCCCAGGACCTCGCGCATCAGGTCGGCGAACTCGTCGGGGGAGGCGACCCGTTCGACCAGCGGGCGGTACTGGTCGAGCACACCGTCCCAGTCGATGCCGCACATGTCCGGTTCCCAGAAGTACGCGCGGATGATGCGGCCGGCCTCCGCGTAGGCCTGCCGCCACTCCGCCGCGGGGTCGACGTCGTGCAGGATGCGGCGCAGGTCGATGTAGACCGTCGTGTCGCTGTCGGCGATCTCGGTGGCGGGGACGGCGCGCAGCTCGCCCTCGTCCACCACGACCAGCCGGGTCGCGTCGCCGCTGACCGCGAACGAGTCCAGATGTCCGACGAGTTCGGTCTTCCTGGCCTTGGAGATGTTGAAGTGTTCGAGCGTGGGGCGGCCCGACATGTCCGCCGGGTTGGCGAACGTCTCGCCGAGCGCGCCCGAGATCGGCCAGCGCAGCCAGACGAGTCCGCCGCCGCTCACCGGATGCAGGGCCGAGTACTTCGACGCGGAGACCGGGAACGGCGTCACGCGGTTCTCCAGCCCCTCGAACTCCACCGTGACCGTGGACGGCCCCTCGCCCGTGACGGCTTCGACGACGTCGTCGGCAGGGTCGAGACCGCCTGCCGCCGGGCGCCCCTCCGGGGACAGGGCGAACGGGGAGGGGGTCGCAGAGGAGAGCGGCACCAGGTAGGGGCGGCAGCCCAGCGGAAAGGAGAGGTCCCCGGTGTGCACGTCGTACACCGGGTCGAAACCCCGCCAGGAGAGGAAGGCGAGGTAGCGGCCGTCACCGGTGAAGACGGGATTCTCGTCCTCGAAGCGGCCGTTGGTGACGTCGACGATCACCGGCGATCCCGTCCCGAGGATGCGGGCCAGTTTGATCTGGCGCAGCGACCGGCCGATCCCGGGGTGGGACCAGGTCAGCCAGGCGCCGTCCGGGGAGAACGCCATGTCACGGACGGGGCCGTTGATGGAGCGGATCAGTTCCACGGGCTCGCCCGTGGATGTCTCCTCGTCGGTGTCCAGGAGCAGCAGCCGTCCGTCGTTCGTGGCGACGGCGAGGCGTTCGCCGTCCGGGTCGGCGATCAGTTCCTGGACCCTGCCGACCTGTCCGGAGGCCAGTCGGCGCGGCTCGCGGTCGCCGCTGGCGCGCGGCAGGTACGCGATCTCGATGGCGTCCTCGCCCTCCGCGTCCGTGACGTAGGCGACCTGGCCGCCGCTGCCGAGCATCTCGGGCAGCCGGACCCGGACCCCCGGGGTGTCGGCGATCGTCCGGGCGGGGCCGTCGCGGTGGGTGAGCCAGTACAGGCTGCCGCGTACGCAGACGGCGCTGGCCCGGCCCGTCTCGTCCACGGACAGCGAGTCGACGTTGGTGGCGGCCGGCACCTGGTACGTACGCCGTCCGGCGCGCGGACCGCCGAGCCGTACCTCCAGCTTGCGCGGCACCGCGTCGGGCGACGCCAGGTCGTCCACCAGCCATACGTCGCCCGCGCACTGGTAGACGACCCGGTGGCCGTCGCTGGAGGCGTGCCGGGCGTAGAAGGCGTCGTGGTCCGTGTGGCGGCGCAGATCGCTGCCGTCGGGCCGGCAGGAGTACAGGTTGCCGACGCCCTCGTGGTCGGAGAGGAACGCGATCCGGCCGCCGACGAACATGGGCGAGTCGAGGTGTCCGCCGATGTCCGGGAGCAGCCGCTTGCCGTGCAGCCACAGCCGGCCCATGGCGCCGCCCCGGTACCGCTTCCAGGAGGCCGGTTCGTGCGGCGGTTTGCCGGTCAGCAGCAGGGTGCGCCGCTCGCCGTCGATGTCGGCGACGGCGATGTCGGAGACGGGCCCCCAGGGCAGCTTGCCGCCGGGGCTGCCGTCGGTGGGGACGGTGTAGGCCCAGGAGATGTGCGCGAACGGCTGGTTGTGCGAGGACACGGCGAGGATCTGCGAGGCGTCCCCGGGGTCGGGGGTCCAGCCGCAGACCCGGGCGTCCGTGGATCCCCAGTAGGTGAGCCGGCGCGCCGGGCCGCCCTCGACCGGCGCGAGATGGATCTCGGGGTCGAGGCTGCGCCAGGTCGTGTAGGCGATCCTGGTCCCGTCGGGCGAGAACCGGGGATGGCTGACCCTGGTCCGGTCGACGGTCACCCGCCAGGCACGGTCGGGCCGCTGCCCCTCCGGGGCGAGGGGGGCGACCCAGAGGTCGTCCTCGGCCGCGAAGCAGAGCAGATCGTCGTGGATGTGCGGGAAACGGAGATACGCGACGTCGTCACTCACCCTTCAATGCTTTCCGCGTGCGTGGGCCCCGGCAACTTGTGGTGCGGAACACAAGCGAAACGATTTCGTTTCGCTGGGCGGGCGGGGTACCGTCGATGTGTACGAAACAGTTTCGTTCGATTGACTGATGTACGAGACCGAGAAGCGGGAACGAGAGGTCGGCACATGGCACGCACCCGGCTCACGCCCGAGCGTGAGGGCGAGCTGTACGCCGCCGTGCTCGACCTGCTCCGCGAGGTCGGCTACGACGCCCTGACCATGGACGCCGTCGCCGCCCGTACCCATGCCAGCAAGGCCACCCTCTACCGCCAGTGGGGGAGCAAGCCCGAGCTGGTCGTCAAGGCCCTGCGGCACAACAAGCCGGTGTCCCTCGCGGAGATCGACACCGGATCGCTGCGCGGTGACTTCCACGCCGTGCTGAGTCGCAGCGACGACTGCCAGATGGAGAAGAACTCCGCGCTGATGCGGGGTCTGAGCCATGCCGTCCACGACAATCCCGATCTGCTCCAGGCCCTGCGCGAACTGCTGATCGAGCCGGAGATGACCGGCCTCGACACGCTGCTGCGCCGAGCCGTGGACCGGGGTGAACTGCGTCCGGACCATCCGGCGCTGAAATACGTACCGCACATGCTGGTCGGCGCCTTCACCGCCCGGCATCTGGTCGAGGACCGCCCCGTCGACCAGGCGTTCCTCACCGACTACGTCGACTCCGTGATTCTCCCCGCTCTCGGAGTCTGACCCCTCCCGTCCCCTTCGCGCGATCCGTCCCCTTCGCGCGGCCCTCTCCCCAAGCCCTACCTGACACGCCGCTCTCGTCGTCGGGCTGGTTCCTCACGCCCATTTCCACTCACACGACCTGACCGGGAGTACGCCTCCGTGGCCACATTCCTCTACAAACTCGGACGGCTCGCCTTCCGGCGCCGCCGCTATGTCGCCCTGATCTGGGTGGCACTGCTGGCCCTCGCCGGATTCGGCGCGGCCTCCGCGTCCACCGCCACCTCCAGCTCCTTCTCCATCCCGGGTACGGAGGCGCAGAGGGCCTTCGACCTGCTGGAACAGCGCTTCCCCGGCGGTAGTGCCGACGGCGCGACCGCGCGTGTCGTCTTCAAGGCGCCCGACGGCCAGAAGATGACGGACCCGGCGAACAAGGCCGAGGTGAACAAGATCGCCGGCGAGCTGAGGTCCGGCTCGGACCAGATCGCCTCGGTCACCGATCCGTACACCGGGAACGCCGTCAGCAAGGACGGATCCACGGCGTACGTCTCCGTGTCCTACAAGGTCAACTCCATGGAGCTGACCGACGGGACGCGCAGCGCCCTGGAGGACGCGGGCCACGCGGCGCAGAAGAGCGGCATGACCGTGGAGATCGGCGGTGACGCGCTCCAGGCGATGCCGGAGACCGGGGTCACCGAGATCATCGGTGTCGCGATCGCCGCGGTGGTGCTGGTCATCACCTTCGGCTCGCTGGTCGCCGCCGGACTGCCGCTGCTCACCGCCCTGATCGGGGTCGGCATCGGGGTCTCGACGATCACGGCGCTCGCGAACGTGCTCGACCTGGGCTCCACCACCTCCACCCTCGCGATGATGATCGGCCTCGCGGTCGGCATCGACTACGCGCTGTTCATCGTCTCCCGCTACCGCGCCGAACTGGCCGAGGGCCGGGAGCGCGAGGAAGCTGCCGGGCGGGCCGTCGGCACGGCCGGTTCCGCGGTCGTCTTCGCCGGTCTCACCGTCGTCATCGCGCTGGTCGGCCTCGCCGTCGTCAACATCCCGATGCTCTCGAAGATGGGCTTCGCCGCGGCCGGCACGGTCGCGATCGCCGTCCTCATCGCGCTCACCCTGGTCCCGGCCATGATGGGCTTCGCGGGCAAGCGGGTCATGGGACGCAAGGCGCGCAAGGCCGCCGAGGCCGAGAACCGGCCCGAGGCGAAGCCGAACATGGGCACCCGCTGGGCGCGGTTCGTGCTGCGCAGGCCGGTGTGGGTGCTGCTGGTCGGCGTCCTCGGCCTCGGCGCGATCGCCGTACCGGCCGCGTCCCTGGAGATGGGCCTGCCCGACGACGGCTCCCAGCCCACCAGCACCACCCAGCGGCGCGCCTACGACCTGCTCTCCGACGGCTTCGGCCCCGGGTTCAACGGGCCGCTGATGGTGGTCGTCGACACCGCGCACAGCTCCGACGGCAAGACCGCCGCCAAGCAGGTCTCCGACGAGATCTCCGGCATGCGGGGCGTCGTCGCCGTCACCCCGGCCCAGTTCAACAAGGCCGGCGACACCGCGATGATCACCGTCGTCCCGAAGGACCGGCCGAGCTCCACCGAGACCGAGAACGTGGTCCACGCCATCCGTGACGCGGGCAAGGACATCAAGTCCGACACCGGCGCCGAGGTCCTGGTCACCGGTTCCACGGCGATGAACATCGACTTCTCGCAGAAGATGAACGACGCGCTGCTGCCGTATCTGGCGCTCGTCGTCGGCCTGGCGTTCCTGCTGCTGATGCTCGTCTTCCGGTCGGTGCTGGTGCCGCTGAAGGCGGCCCTCGGCTTCCTGCTCTCGGTCGTGGCGGCGCTGGGCGCGGTCGTCGCGGTCTTCCAGTGGGGCTGGCTCGGCTCGCTCTTCGGTGTCGAGCAGACCGGCCCGATCATGTCCATGATGCCGATCTTCATGGTCGGTGTGGTGTTCGGTCTGGCGATGGACTACGAGGTCTTCCTCGTGACCCGGATGCGCGAGGCGTACGTCCACGGCGAGAAGCCCGGCCAGGCGATCGTCACCGGCTTCAAGCACGGCGCCCGGGTCGTCACGGCCGCGGCCGTGATCATGATGGCGGTCTTCGCCGGCTTCATCGGCTCCAGCGAGCAGATGATCAAGATGATCGGCTTCTCGCTCGCCATCGCCGTCTTCTTCGACGCGTTCGTGGTCCGGATGGCGATCGTGCCCGCGGTCCTCGCCCTGCTCGGCAGGCGCGCCTGGTGGCTGCCGCGCTGGCTGGACCGGCTCCTGCCGAACGTGGACGTGGAGGGCGAGGGGCTGCGCGAGCAGCTCGGCGAGAAGCCCGACGCCGAGGGCGAGCGTGAGCCGGCCCTCGTCTGAGAGCCTGCCGGGTGACCTCGGATCGGATGGCGGGTCCGGCGTCCCGGACGTGCGGTCCGGGACGCCGCGGCCGGGGCGCGGAGCCTTCGGGGTCCGGGGCCGGCCCGTAGAGCCTCCGGGGTCCGCGTTTGAGCGGAGCGCGGCCCCGGACGCGCCGGTTGCCTGTGGGGACGGGGGACCGGGGCAATGACGGAAGCCCCCGTGCGAGCGGCACGGGGGCTTCTGTCATGCGTGTGCGTGTGTGGGTGTGGGTGTGTGTGGGTGTGGGAACGTCAGGTGCGCGTCGCGTCCGCTCCGGGTCACGCCGGTGCGTGGGTGCCGACTCCCTCGTCGTCGACGTTCTCGTCGTGCGTACGGTGCAGGAACCGGATCAGCGGCGCGTTGTCGAACTGCACCACCTCCACGCCCTCCTTCGAGCGGATCTCCACGACCAGCTGGGTCCGTCCGCACGGCCACACCCGGATCCCGCCGCGTTCGGCGGGCGAGAGCAGACCGCGCTCCAGCAGATCGCGGCTGAACGACCAGTCGATGCCGCCGGGGAAGGCGACATGGACGGTGCGCGGGTCCTCGTCGGCGTCGTACAGCAGGTCGACCGGCACCGCTGGGAGGTCGGGGGTGTCATTGACGAGCCAGGCTTCGGCCTGCTCATGGATCACAGGGGGCATGGGCCGACTCCTCCTTTTGTCCACCTTCGCCATCCAATGTCGCATATTTTCCACGAACGGCGCGGCGAGGCCAGCTGTGACGTACCCGCTCTTGCGAAGCGTTTGCAACAAGGCCCTATCATTGAGCGGTTCACGACACCGCCCGCAGCAACGCGGCATCGCAGGAAGCGGAGCCCCTCCATGCATGTACCCGACGGATTCATCAACGCGCCCGTCTCCGCCGCCGCCGGGGTCGTCGCCGCGGGTGCGGTCGCCGTCAGTCTGCGGGGCGCCCGGCGGGAACTGGACGAGCGCACCGCGCCGCTCGCCGGTCTCGTCGCCGCGTTCATCTTCGCCGTGCAGATGCTGAACTTCCCGGTCGCGGCGGGCACCAGCGGGCATCTGCTGGGCGGGGCGCTCGCCGCCATCCTGGTCGGGCCGTACACCGGGGTGCTCTGCATATCCGTCGTCCTGCTCATGCAGGGCGTCCTGTTCGCCGACGGCGGCCTCACCGCGCTCGGTGTGAACGTGCTCGACATGGGCATCACGACCACTGTCGTCGCCTACGCCCTCTTCCGCGGGCTGGTCGGCGTGCTGCCGCGCACCCGGCGCTCCGTGACGGTCGCGTCCTTCGTCGCCGCCCTGGTCTCCGTACCGGCCGCGGCCGGCGTCTTCACGCTGATCTACTGGATCGGCGGCACCACCGACATCCCGATCGGCAAGGTCTTCACCGCGATGGTCGGGGTCCATGTCCTGATCGGCATCGGCGAGGCCGTGATCACCGCGCTGACCGTCGGTGCCGTCATCGCCGTACGCCCCGACCTGGTCCACGGCGCCCGCGGACTCACCGCCCCGCTCAAGCTCCGGGTCGAGGGCGAACTCGTCGACGCCCCCGCCCGGCAGCCCGTCGCCCCCGTCGCCGCCCGCTCCACCAGGGGCGTCCTGGTCACCGGTCTGATCACCGCCGTCGTCCTGGCGGGCTTCGTCTCCTTCTACGCCTCCGCCAGCCCCGACGGCCTGGAGAAGGTCGCCGCGGACCAGGGCATCGACAGGAAGACCGAGGAACACGCGGCCAAGGACTCCCCGCTCGCCGACTACGGCGTCAAGGACATCGAGAACACCCGCGTCTCCGGCGGTCTCGCCGGAGTGATCGGCGTCGGTGCCACGATCGTGGTCGGCAGCGGAGTCTTCTACGCGCTCCGTCGCCGCCGCGCCACGGAGGCGACCGTCGCAACGCCGCGCACCGGGGAAACCGTCTGACATGGGCGCCGGACACGCGCACAGGCTCTACCGGCACGGGCACTCGCCGGTCCACGACCTGCCCCCGCACTGCAAGCTCGCCGCCGCCTTCCTCTTCGTCGTGGTCGTCGTCTCGACACCGCGCGAGGCGATGTGGGCGTTCGCGCTGTACGCGGTGCTGATCGGCGCCGTCACCGCGCTGGCCCGCATCCCCGCGCTCTTCCTGCTCAAGCGGCTGCTCATCGAGGTGCCGTTCGTGGCATTCGCGCTGCTCATGCCGTTCGTGGTGCCCGGCGAGCAGACCCATGTCCTCGGTCTCTCCATCAGCGTCCCCGGCCTCTGGGGCGCCTGGAACGTCCTCGCCAAGGGCACCCTCGGCGTCGCCGCCTCCGTACTCCTCGCCTCCACCACCGAACTGCGCTCGTTGCTGCTCGGCCTCCAAAGGCTCAGGCTGCCGTCGCTGCTCGTCCAGATCGCGTCCTTCATGATCCGGTACGGCGATGTGATCACCGACGAGATGCGCCGGATGTCGATCGCCCGCCGCTCCCGCGGCTTCGAGGCGCGCGGGATACGGCAGTGGGGTGTGCTCGCCAAATCGGCCGGCGCGCTCTTCATCAGGTCGTACGAGCGCGGCGAACGCGTCCACCTCGCGATGGTCAGCCGCGGCTACGCGGGTTCCATGCCGGTGATCGACGAGGTGACGGCCTCCCGGACCCAGTGGGCGCACGCCGCGGCACTCCCCGTCCTCGCCCTCGTCATCTGTCTGTTGGGATGGACCGTATGAGCACGCCCACCGCCCCCGCACCGTCCCTGGAAGTCAGCGGACTCGCCTACGCCTACCCCGACGGCCATCAGGCGCTCTTCGGGGTGAACCTGACGGTCGCCCGAGGCGAACGCGTCGCCCTGCTCGGCCCGAACGGAGCCGGCAAGACCACCCTCGTCCTCCATCTCAACGGCATCCTCGACGCCGGCGCGGGCACCGTCCACGTCGCCGGTCTCCCGGTGGACAAGCGCAACCTCGCCGAGATCCGCCGCCGCGTCGGCATCGTCTTCCAGGATCCCGACGACCAGCTCTTCATGCCCACCGTCCGCGAGGACGTCGCCTTCGGGCCCGCCGCCTCCGGACTGCGCGGCGCCGAACTGGAGGAACGCGTCACCGACGCGCTGCGGCAGGTCGGCATGGAGGAGTACGCGGACCGCCCGCCGCACCACCTCTCCTTCGGCCAGCGCCGCCGCGTCGCCGTCGCCACCGTCCTCGCCATGCGGCCGGAGATCCTCGTCCTGGACGAACCGTCCTCCAACCTGGACCCGGCCTCGCGCCGCGAGCTCGCCGACATCCTGCGCTCCCTGGACGTCACCGTGCTCATGGTCACGCACGACCTGCCGTACGCCCTGGAGCTCTGCCCGCGCGCGGTCGTCCTGAGCGAGGGCGTCATCGCCGCCGACGACCGCACCCAGGACCTGCTCTGCGACGAGGAACTGATGCGCACCCACCGTCTGGAGCTGCCCTTCGGGTTCGACCCGCGTTCCGTGACGGTGAACACGGGGTGACCCGCCCCGCGTTCGACCTGCGAGGGGATGCACCATGGGGGGATGAGCGGGAGCGCAGGAGCAGGCGTGGACGTACGGGGCACGGTGGCGGCCGGATTCGAACCGGTCAGGGACGCCTTCGTCCGTAACTTCGAGCAGCGCGGCGAACGGGGAGCGGCCGTCGCGGTCTACCGGGACGGCCGCAAGGTCGTCGATCTGTGGGCCGGCACGAGAGACGTCGACGGAGCCGAACCCTGGGCCGTCGACACCGTGCAGATCGTCCGCTCGGCGGGCAAGGGCATAGCCGCCGCCGTACCGCTGCTGCTGCATCAGCGCGGCCAGGTCGATCTGGACGCCCCGGTCGGCACGTACTGGCCGGAGTTCAAGGCTGCCGGCAAGGAACGCGTGCTCGTCCGCCACCTCCTCGCCCACCGGGCCGGAATCCCCGCCCTCGACCGCCCGCTGACGCCCTTCGAGGCGGCCGACGGGATCTCCGGTCCGCAGGCCGTCGCGGCCCAGCGCCCCCAGTGGGAACCGGGCACCGACCACGGCTACCACGCCCAGACCTACAGCTGGCTGATCGGCGAACTGGTACGCCGGGTCACCGGCCGCACCGTGGGCCGCTGGATCGCCGAGGAGATCGCCCGCCCGCTCGGCCTGGACTTCTGGTTCGGCCTCCCGGCCGACGAGGCGCACCGGGTGGGCCGCATCGGGCCCGTCGAACCCCCGGCCGCCGCGGGCAACGGCGGCGCCCTGCGGGTACGCCCCAAGCGGTCCGTCGTCGACGCGTACCGCGACCCGGAATCCCTCACCCGCCGCGCCTTCGGGGCCATCGACCCCCTGCCCGACGAGAACGACCCCGCCTACCGGACGGCCGAACTCCCCGCCTCCAACGGCATCGCCACCGCCCGGGCCCTGGCCCGCTGCTACGCGGCGATGATCGGCCCGGTCGACGGCCACCGCCTGTTCGCCCCCGCCACGCTCACCCTCGCCCGCACCGAGGAATCGGCGGGCCCGGACCGGGTCCTGGTCGTGAACACCCGTTTCGGCCTCGGCTACATGCTGCACGGCCCGGCGGCCCCGCTGCTGGCCCCCGGCTCCTTCGGCCACCCCGGCCGGGGCGGCTCGCTCGGCTTCGCCGATTCCGAGTCCGGCATCGCCCTGGGCTACGTGACGAACGGTCTGCAGAAGGGAGTTACCGCCGATCCCCGTGCCCAGGCCCTGGTCAGGGCAGTACGGTCGGCGCTATGACTCCTCCTCACCCTGCGGGTTCACGGTTCGACGGATACGGCGTTCTCATCACCGGAGCGGGCCAGGGCATCGGCGCCGCCACGGCCCGCCGACTGGCCTCGGAGGGCGCGCGCGTCCTGGTCACCGACCTGGACGGCGACCGCGCCGGACGCACCGCCGCGGCGATACGCGAGACGGGCGCGACGGCCGAGTCGCTGCCCTGCGACGTGGGCGACCGGGCCGCGGTCGAGGCCGCGGTGGCCCACGCCGTCGCCGCCTTCGGCTCCCTCGACGTCCTGGTCAACAACGCGTACGCCTGCGCCGCCGACGCACCGCTCTTCGAGGACGAGCCCGACGAGGCGTGGCAGCGCGACCTGGACATCACGCTCACCGGCCCCTACCGCTGCGCCCGCGCCGCCCTGCCGCACCTGGTCGCCTCCGGCCGGGGCGCGATCGTCAACATCGGCTCGGTCAACGGCGAACAGGACTTCGGCAACCACGGCTACAGCGCCGCCAAGGCCGGCCTGGGCAGCCTGACCCGTACTCTCGCGGGTCACGCGGGACCGCGCGGCGTACGCGTCAACATGGTCGCGCCCGGCACGATCCGCACGGACGCCTGGGCGGGCCGTGACGCCGAACTGTCCCGGGTGAGCGGCCTCTACCCGCTCGGCCGGGTCGGCGAGCCGGACGACATCGCGTCCGCCGTCGCCTTCCTCGCCTCGCGCGACGCGGCCTGGATCACGGGGACGACGCTACGGGTGGACGGCGGGCTCACCGCCGCGAACTACGGCTTCCGCCAGGCGGTTTCGGGGGCCTGACCGATACGGGCCCGGTCCGCCCCGCGCCCGGGTCAGGCGAGCGCGGGGTGGACGAGCCGCCCGTTGAGGATGAGGGAGGCGGCCTGCTTGAGACGGCGCACGCGCACACTGATCTCGTAGCCCCTGATGCCCTCGGTACGGGCGAAGCGGCCGCTGAGGTAGCGGTAGAAGTCCGGGGTGTCCTTGCAGATGACCACGGCCATGATGTTGTGCTTGCCGCTGATGGCCGCGGCGAAGGCGCACTCGTCGTGCCCGCTGAGCTCCTCGCCGATCTCCTGGAGCCGGGGCAGGTCGACCCGGAGCCAGAGGGTGGCGTTGAGCTCGTAGCCGAGGCGTTCGGGCACGGCGTCGATGTCGTAGACCAGCGAGCCGGTCGCTTCGAGGGCCTCCAGCCGACGGGCCACCCGCGGCTTGGACCAGCCGGTGGCCTCCGCGAGCCGGGTGTGGGAGGCGCGGCCGTCCTCCGCCAGAGCTTCGAGGAGCGGGCGGTCCTCCTCGGTCGGGGTGAGCGGGGGCCCGGCGGGGACGGGGCGCTCCGCGGTCAGCAGCCGCACCTGCTCGTCGGTGAGCGAGCCCTCCCGCCCGGTCCAGCCGGCCGTGTCCGGGGAACCGAAGGCGTGGACGAGGAGATCGACGTTCAGGTCGAGGACCGAGGCCGCCCGGGGAAGCCGCCGCAGCAGCACGTCGTCGCCGGCGGTCCCGGCGGGCGAACGGATGATGCAGATGATCTCCGAACCGCCCGACGCGATGCTCGTGTACGCGACCTCCGGCCTGCGGGCCAGGGAATCCGCGAGCGGCCCCACGGCGTCCGGGCGGCAGCGCAGCCGCGCGATCCACTCGGACCGGCCGTGGGCGGCGGGGCTGCTCAGCCCGACGACGCGGACGACGCCGCCGCGGCGCAGGGCGCCGTAGCGGCGCGCCACGGTCTGCTCGGACACCCCGACGACCTCGCTGAGGCGGCGGAAGGAGACCCGCGGCGAGCAGTTCAGCCCATGGATGATTTTGCGGTCCAGATCGTCAGGCATGGATGAATGATCACACAGGCGGCCCTCCGTCCGGAGGTTCCATGACGTTCGCCGGGATCGTTTGGGGATTCGTCGACGGTCGGGGCGAAGCTGGTCGACGGCTTTGCGGGTGATCCGGCGGACCGCGCGGAACGCGGTGGTACGCCGGTGCACCCGGGAGCGGGCGCACGCCGGACGGCGGTGCTCACATCGCAGCCGGTGCCCGTGCGGCACCCACCCCCGCAGCAGAAGGAACCTCTTCGTGAATTCCGCAACGACACAGGACAGATCAGGGCGGGGCGTCACGCTCGTCATGGCCTGCCTGGGCGTCTTCGTCGCCTACCTCCCCGTGACCACCGTGTCGGTGAGCCTGCCGGCCGTCCAGCGGGCCCTGGGCGCCTCCACGTCCCAGCTGTCCTGGGTCTCGGACGCCTTCGTGCTGCCGATGGCCGCGCTGATCCTGACCACCGGGGTGTGGGGCGACGTCCACGGCCGCAAGCGGGTCTTCCAGGCGGGCATGGCCTTCTGTGCGCTGGGCGCGGCGATCTCGCTGTCCTCGGACTCGGTGCAGGCCCTGTGGGCCGGGCAGGCCGTCTCCGGGCTGGGGGCGGCGGCGCTGCTGCCCACGACGCTGGCCCTGATCAGCCACGCGGTCCCCGACCACCGGGAACGGGGCAGGTTCATCGGCCTGTGGGCCATGTCCCTGATGGCCTCGCTCGCCGTGGGCCCGCTGATCGCGGGTGCGCTGCTGGAGCACGTCGCGTGGCGCTGGATCTTCCTCCTGCCCATACCGGTCTCCCTGATCGTGCTGGTCGTCGCGGCGTTCCTGCTGCCCGACTCGCGCGCCCCGCACGGCCGCCGGCTCGACTGGCCCGGACAGATCAGTGCGGCCGTCGCGGTCACCGCGGTCGTCTACGGCGTGATCGAGGGCGGCGCGGACGGCTTCGGCGAGCCCGCCGTGGTGACGGCCCTGGTGCTCGGCACGGTATCCGCGGCCGTGTTCGTCGCCGTGGAGCGCCGCAGCGCGAGCCCGATGCTCGACCTGGCACTGTTCCGCAGCCCGGCCTTCACCGCCACCGCCCTGGTCGCCATGATCAGCTTCCTCGGGCTGATCGGCTTCTTCTTCGTGCTGAGTCTCTACTTCGGCATGGTCCAGCACCTGACCACGATCGAGGCGGCGCTGCGGATGGTGACGGTGTCCGGGGTGGCCCTCGTCGTCGGCGCGCCCATCGGACGCCTGATGCACCGGGTCTCCGCCCGGGTCCTGATCACCACGGGCCTGGTTGTCGCGGCGGGCGCGATGCTCTCGCTGACCGGCGTCGACGCCCACACCTCCTACGGCTCGATCGTCTGGCGGCTGGCCTTGCTGGGCCTCGGTATGGGCGCCGTGCTCACCCCGATGACCGCCTCCGCGGTGTCCTCCGTCCCGTACCACCTGGCCGGGATGGCCGCCGCCGGGAACAACGCCTTCCGCCAGGTCGGTGGCGCCCTCGGCCCCGCCGTGCTCGGCGCCCTGCTGACCACCCGGGCCCTCGACGCACTGCCCGGCCGCCTCGCCGACGCGGGGGTGCCCGCCGAGGCCGGTGCCCGCGTCCTCGACACCGCCCGCGAGCAGGGACTCGGCGCCGTGGCCGGGCTCGACCTGGACGCCGCCACCGGACCGGCCCTGACCGCCCTGGGCGACTCCTTCCTCGACGGCATGCGGCTGTGCCTGACCGTCTCGGCCTCGCTCGCCCTGCTGGCCGCCCTCGCCTGCGCCGTGCTCCTGCGCCCGGCCGCCGGGCCGACGGCCCCGGCAGCCCCGGCCGCCGAGGCCGAGGAACTGCCGACCCGCCTGGCGCCGGTCCCGGCGAGCTGAGCCGCCGGACACACGGCCGCCCCGCCGTGCGTGGCACGGCGGGGCGGTGTGGGTGGATCCAGGTCGGACGGCGCCGAACTCCCCGTCCTTGACGCCCGCCACGAAGGCGGCGAAGGAGACGGGGGAGGCGTGCAGCACGGGGCCGCCCGGGTTCTTGGAGTCGCGGACGGGGACGATGCCGTGCGGGGCGGCGAGGCCGGCGGCAACCTCCACGCAGTCGCCACGCTCCCCTATGTCGAAAGCGCCACCTGGAGGATCAAGGGCGGCAACCCGTTCCTCGTCGCCCCCGGCACCGACTTCACGTACACCCTCTCCGTGCACCCCGATTGAACAAGGGGCGGAGCCGCAGGCGCGTCGTGCTCAACTCGTGTGCAGCATCAGCCCGATGCCGACCACCATCAGCCCCGCCGCCGCGATGCGCGGTGCGCCGAACCGTTCCTTGAAGAACAGCGTTCCTATGGCTGCGCCGACGATGATCGACGACTCCCGGAGCGCCGCGATCGGGGCCAGCGCCGCCCGGGTCTGGGCCCACAGCACCAGGCCGTACGCGGCCACCGAGAGCGCCGCCCCCAGCAGCCCGCGTGCGGCGAACGGCCGGAGCCGGGTGACGAGTTCGCCCCGGTGGCGGTAGAGCGCGTAGGCCGGGATGGCCAGTCCCTCCAGGATCATCAGCCAGGCGATGTAGCCGAGCGAGGTGCCGGAGGCACGCACCCCGACTCCGTCCACCGTGGTGTAACCGGCGATGGCCAGGCCGGTCGCGACGGCGGCCAGCAACGCCGGCCAGTCCGGCCGCCTGCCGGAGCCGCGGATGCCCCAGAGGGCGAGCCCGACCAGCCCCGCCGAGGCCACCGCGACGCCTGCCGTGGCCCAGCCGTCCGGGTGCTCGCCGACGAAGACGGCGGCGAGCACCGTCACCACCAGCGGCGCCGTGCCCCGGGCGATCGGATACATCTGGCCGAAGTCGCCCAGGGTGAACGAGCGCATCAGCAGCATCATGTACGTCACGTGCAGCGCGGCCGAGAAGAGGAGATACGGCCAGGCCCCGGCGGCGGGGAGGGGGACGAAGCAGGCCACCAGGGCACCGATCAGCACCCCGCCCCCGGAGATCAGCGTGAAGGAGAGGAGCTGATCCTTGATCGCGTGCGCGATCGCGTTCCAACTGGCGTGCGTGACCGCGGCGATCAGGACGGCGAGGGCGACCAGCGGCGTCACTTCGACTGCTCGCGCACATCCACCACGGTTCCGCCGGCGTGCGCGATCAGCGACTTGGGGTCGAGGGGGAAGACCGTGTGCGGGGTGCCCGCCGCCGCCCACACCACGTCGTGGTCCAGCAGCCCGCGGTCGGCCAGCACCCGGGTCCGCGTACGGTGCCCGAAGGGCGGTACGCCGCCGATGGCGTACCCGGTCGTCTCCCGGACCAGGTCGGCCCCGGCCCGCTTGACCTTGGCGGCGCCCAGTTCACCGCGTACGAGCTCCACGTCGACGCGTGAGGAACCGTCCATCAGCACCAGTACCGGGACACCGTCGGCCTCGAAGATCAGGGACTTGACGATCTCGCTGAGTTCGCAGCCGATCGCGGCGGCGGCCTCGGCGGCGGTACGGGTGGCCTCCGGGAAGCGGCGGACCTCGACATCGAGCCCCAGCTCCCGCAGGGCCTCGGCGAATCGGGGGTGGGCTTCGGCGGCGGTGGCATCGGAAGTGCTCATGCCCGCACGCTAGCGAATCCCGCGCGGGGCATGCGACGCGATTCCACGCCGACGGGAACGGCTGTCACCGTTCCCTGGCGTAGTTCACCACGCAGCCGACGGTCAGCAGCACCCCGAACACTCCGACGGCCAGCAGCCCGAGGACCTTGAGCAGCCCCATCCCGTCCGCCGCGCCCCTGACCGCACCCGCGATGCCGCCCACGGACGCGCACATTCCGAGCACGAACGTGCGCGACCCCCGGGGCCCGGCAGTAGTCATCTCACGGCCCCGCGCGCAGTACCGCCGCCACCACCGGGCCCGCCGCGTCGCCGCCGTGGCCGCCGGACTGGACGACCGCCGCGGCGGCCAGGTCGTTGCTGAAGCCGGTGAACCAGCTGTTGGACGTGGCCTGGCCGTCCACCTCCGCCGAGCCCGTCTTGGCGCCCTTGTCGCCGCCGACCGAGGCCATCGCGGCCTTGCCGGTCCCCCAGCTCGCGGTCTGGCGCATCATGTTGGTGAGCTGCTGGGACACGGACGGGGACAGTGACCGGGAGGCGGTGGCGATCTGCCGGCCGTCGAGGTCCCGGTCCACGAGGATCGGCTGGCGGAAGGTGCCGTTCTTCGCGGTGGCGGTGATGGACGCCATGGTGAGGGCGTTCATCTGGACGGTGCCCTGGCCGATGTACTGGGCGGCCGCCTCGCCCTGGGTCTCCTCGGGCACCTTGCCGTCGAAGGTGACCACGCCGGTCTGCCAGTTCAGGCCGATTCCGAAGACGTCGCGGGCCTCCTTGGCGAGCGCCGCGTCGTCCTTCGTGTCGTCGATCAGCTTGATGAAGGCCGTGTTGCAGGAGCGGGCGAAGCTGGTCGTCAGCGTGCCGTCGGGGATGGAGAAGCCGTCCAGGTTCTTGAAGGTGCGGCCGTAGTACGTCGCGGTCGGCGGGCATTCGATCTTCCGGTCGGCCGAGGCGAGGCCCTTCTCGATCAGCATCGCCGCCGTCACGATCTTCATCGTCGAACCGGGCGCCTGCGTGCCCTGCATCGCCGCGTTGAAGCCGGTGGCCGGGTTGTTGGCGACCGCGCGGATCGCGCCCGTGGACGGGCGGACCGCGACCACCGAGGCCCGGCTGAACTTCTTCACGGCCACCTCGGCCGCCGCCTGGGCGTCGGCGTCCAGGGTGGTCTGCAGCTTGCCCGGCCTGCCCTTGGCGAGGGTCAGCAGGGTCTTGTCGGCGCTGCCCGCGTCCGGGCTCTCGATCCAGGTCTCGATGCCCGCGGTGCCGCCGGCCTTCTCGCCGTACTTCTCGCGCAGGGTGTCCAGGACGGACCCCAGGGAGGGGTACTTCTCCTTGGTGAGCACCTTGCCGTTGTGGTCGACCGCCTCGATCGCCGGCGCGGACGCCTCGCCCGTCTTGAGCGACGCGCCCTTCGTCAGATCCGGATGGACCACGGAGGGAGCCCAGTCCACCAGCGGCCTGCCGGTGGTCAGGCCGCGCACCACGGTCAGTTCGGAGGAGTACGACCAGGGCTTGGACCTGCCCTCGAAGGAGACGGTCGCCTTCACCGTGTACGGCACCTTCGAGCCGACCGCCGGGCCGGGAGTGATCACGGCCTTGGTGACATGGGCGCTCTCGCGGTAGTCCGTCAGCACCGGTTCGGCCTCGGTCGCGTTGTTGGTGAGCTGCGACGCGACCGCCGCGTCACCGTTCGCCCAGGCCTTGAGGAACTTCTTCGACGCCTCGTCGATCTCCGCCTCGGTGACCGGCCCCGTCCTCACCTTCGCGGAGGTGGTCTCGGTGTCCGTGCCACCGCCCCCGCCGCCCAGCCCGTCCAGGACGTTGTACGCGCCGTACCCCACCCCGCCGACCACGACCGCGAACACTCCGCCGACTATCGCAACCTTCGCTCCACTGCGCATCCTTGCAGTCCCCCTCCCCAGGAGTTCCCCTTGAACACGTTCAAAGAGATGCTGCTGGGCACCCTACGGGACAGTGGTGACAGGCGAGATGGTTGTTATAGGAACGCGATACGTGGGGCATGAATGCACCGGTCGAATCCAGGCGTGCCGCACATATCGAGGCGTGCCGGTCTCGGAGCCAGGTGTCCGGCCGCATCCGGTCCCGCCCACGGCATGTGCGGATGTGACCCGGCCGGAAGTACGGGAGCGGCCGGGCACCGATGTACGGGTGGGCGAGCAATCGCAGCCGCCGTCTCTTCCGGATGCTGGACGCGCGACGCCGGGTATCCCTCCCCTAACCCCTAGGGGTCGGGGGATCCGCGCGCTGATCCGACAAGCCCGGAAGACAGGGGGCCGCGCCAAGTTGGCCCATGCGCCGGCCCGGCCCGCCACCGCCGCTCCCGAGGAGCCCGCCGCCGACAAGAACGTGGCCACCGGCCGGGCGCTCGACCCGCGCCGCTCCACCCGTACCACCGCCCGCGACACGGCCGAACTGCATGGGCCGATCACACCGGGCCCCTGCTGTCTGCGTGTGGGTGCGGACGGTGCCGGGGCGTCAACTGATCGACGCCGCCTTGTCGTTGGATTCCGTCTGCCGGTGTGGGCGGTCGCGAAGAGCGGCGGCCCGGTCGGCGTGGTGCGCAACAAGGCCGGCGTCGTCACCCACCCCGGCGGATGCCGGAACGCGGCAACCGTGTTCACCCGCTCCCGCCCGGGCGCCGACGACACAGCGATCGGCCGCGCCGTCGGCACTGCGGCCGTCTGTGCCATCGCCGCGCCGCGGGCCGGGGCGCCCACGGCGTGACGGCCGGAAGATGGCCGATCGGCCGCCTACCCGGACCGGTGAACGACAAGGAGCAGGACTCCAGCAGGACGTCGGTGCGTCGCCGTACGCCACGAGTCGGATCACGGGCCCATTCCCGCGCCGTACGAGGCACGAGTGGGGCGGAACAGAGACTGGAGGCGATCCGAGACACTGATTCTGTACAGAGGACTGGCATGGCTCTACGAGGCGGACGAACGATTTCCGCGCTGACGGTCGGCGCGGTGACGGCCGTGACGGCAGCGCTCACCCCCGTGACGGCGTTCGCGGCGGGGGATCCGCTCCAGCAGTACGCGCAGCAGAAACTCCGTTGGGAGCGCTGCGATACGGGCCGGCCGGCGGCGTTCGAGTGCGCGAAGGTCAAGGTGCCGCTGGACTACAGCGACCCCGGGGGCCGGAAGATCGACCTCGCGATATCGCGGGTCAAGGCGGGCAGTGCGAAGGAGCGGCACGGCGTGCTGCTGATGAATCCCGGGGGCCCGGGCGTTCCGGGGCTGACCATGCCCGTGGAGATGGAGCCGCTGCTGTCGGCGGAGGTACGAGAGCGGTTCGACCTGATCGGCTTCGACCCGCGCGGGGTCGGGCAGAGCTCGCCGATCGGCTGCGACCTCACGGGCGACGAACAGACCTTCCAGCACCCCTACACCGCAAGGACGTTCGCGAAGGACGTGGACCGGGCCCGGTCGGTGGCCGACAAGTGCTGGGACAAGGCGGGGGACGTACTGCCGCACATCACCACCCGCAACACGGCACGGGACATGGATGTCGTCCGGGCAGCACTGGGGGAGAGGAAGATCTCCTACTTCGGGTACTCGTACGGCACCTACCTGGGCGCCGTCTACACGCAGATGTTCCCCCAGCGCTCGGACCGGTTCGTGCTCGACAGCGCGCTCGATCCGGCGCTCGCGTGGCGAGGGATGTTCCGGGGATGGTCGGCGGGGGCCGAACTCGCCTTCACCCGGTGGACCGAGTGGGCCGCCGCGCGCAACGCCACGTACGGGCTGGGCACGACTCCGGCGGAGGTCCGGAAGACGTACGGGGAGCTCATCGCCCGCGCCGACCGCACGCCCGTCCCGACGGTGGGCGGGGCGCTCAGCGGCGGCGCCATCCGTTCCGAGTACGGTGCGTTCGTCCACGTCGCGACCGTCACCCCGTGGATCGTCGCGTTGAAGGCCGCGGCCGCGGGCGGACCGCCCGCGCCGGCCACGCCGACCGCGTCGGCAGTGTCGGCCAACTCGGCGGTTCCCGGCTCCGCCCCGGTACGGTCCGCCGACGCGGGGGCGGGGGCGTTCGGTGCGGACGTTCCGGCGGACAACCAGTCCGCCGCCGTGTGGGCCGTCTTCTGCGGCGACAGCCGCAGCTGGCCGCGCAACCCCGAGCAGTACCGCCGGGACGCGATCCGAGACCGAGCCGAGTACCCGCTGGCCGGCGACCTGGGGGCCAACATTCAGCCGTGCGCGTTCTGGAAGTCGGCGGGAAGCGAGCCGGCCACCGTGGTCAGCAACGACGTCAACGCGCTGATCGTGCAGAACCAGTGGGACCCGCAGGCGACGCTGGCCATGGCGCAGGGCATGCGACGGGCGCTGCACGGTGCGCGGATGGTCACGGTGGCCGGCGGTGAGGGCCACGGCGTGGTGGTGGCCGGCCCGTCCTGTGCGGACGCCGGTGTTATGCGGTACCTGACCACGGGCCGGCTTCCCGCGAAGGACCTGACCTGCGGCGGCTAGTGCCGGGACCGCATTGGTTCGTCGGGTTGGTCAGGCTGCGATCCTGAGAGGGCGTCCGCCGGCGGATGCCCGTCGAACGCTGTATCAACAAGCTCGACCAGTGGCGCGGCCCGGCCACTCTTCGATGCCCTGCGGGACAGGTGCGCGAGCAGCTGACCCGCGCCGACGGCCACGTAGAGCACGACCAGAACCCCGAGTCCGAGGTCCAGCCAGTCGTAGGCCGCGCCCCTGAAGAACGAGGCCCACGCCCTGGCCCCCGCGACGGATCCGGCAATCACCAGCAGCACCGACGCCACGGCGTACATCGCCTTCGCGGCCCTGGGCCGCCGCTCTTTGAGCAGTTCACCACCCGCGCCGAGCACGACCAGCGCGGCGAAGGCATCGTGCGGCTCCACACGCCCCGTCCCGATCGCGTCCACGATGTTGATCAGAACGCCGATCGACCCGACGACCAGGACACCTTGGGATATACGGCGGCTCATCAACCCTCGCCTTGTAGCCAAACCTCGTTCGTCGGCAATGAATCAATCTTCGCTGTCGATAGTGACACCCGCTCCCACCTAGGGGTTTGGGTGTCACGGCCCCCGTGACGGTGTCAGGTGTCATGCGGGTGTCAGAGCCGCTCCCTGGGCCGACCACCGGGCCGTCTGTGGGCCGTCCGCGGGCCGCCGATGGTCACAGCACTAGATCCAGGTGTCCAGCCACATCCGGTCCCGCCAGGAACCGTCGGGAATCGGCGTGCCCGTGTAGATCGGCCAGAAATAGATGAAGTTCCAGATGATCAGCAGCACCAGCACGCCCGCCGCGACCGCGCCCAGCGCCCGCCGCCGCTCCCCGGAGGGATCGCCGGACATCAGGCCGCGTTCCCTCACCGGCCCGGTATCCGCCCCCGGACCGAGCAAGGCGCCGATCATCATCGTCACCGCCAGACACAGGAACGGCACGAACACGACCGCGTAGAAGAGGAAGATCGTCCGCTCCTGGTAGAGGAACCAGGGCAGCCAGCCCGCCGCCACGCCGCAGGCGATGGCCCCCGCCCGCCAGTCGCGCCGGAAGAACCAGCGCCACAGCACGTACACCAGGGCGAAGCACGCCGCCCACCAGAGCAGCGGCGTCCCGATGGCCAGCACCTCGCGGGAGCACTTGCCGGTCTCCGACGCCGCGCAGCCCGGCTGCTCCTCCCAGAAGTACGAGACGGGCCGGCCGAGCACGATCCAGCTCCAGGGATTGGACTGGTACGTGTGGCCGGACGTCAGATTCACATGGAATTCGTAGACCTGGTACTCGTAGTGCCACAGGCTGCGCAGCCAGTCCGGCAGCCACGTCCAGTGGCCGCCCCTGCCCTCGGTCTGCGCCCAGTCGCGGTAGTAGCCCTTGCCGGTGACGATCCAGCCGGTCCAGGAGACGAGGTACGTGAGGATCGCGACCGGGACCGTCGAGACGAACGCCGGCAGCAGATCCCGCTTCAGCACCGCCGTGTACGGACGGATGGCCCCCGCCGTCCGCCGCGCGCCCACGTCCCACAGCACCGTCATCAGACCGAAACCGACCAGGATGTACAGACCGTTCCACTTGGTGGCGAAGGCCAGCCCCAGCATCAGACCGGCGGTGAGCCGCCAGGGGCGCAGGCCGAGGCGCAGATTCTCCGCGACCCCGGCATCGGGGCGCAGCACCCCCTCCTCGTCGACCGGCAGTGCGGCGGCGAGCCTGCGGCGCGCCCAGTCCCGGTCGATCAGCAGCGCGCCGAATGCCGCCAGCACGAAGAACATCAGCACCAGGTCGAGCAGCGCGGTGCGGCTCATCACGAAATGCAGACCGTCGACGGCGAGCAGCGTGCCGGCCAGGCACCCGAGGAACGTCGAGCGGAACAGGCGCCGCCCGATCCGGCACAGCATCAGCACCGACAGCGTGCCGAGCACCGCCACCATGAACCGCCAGCCGAACGGTGTGAAGCCGAAGATCTGCTCACCGAGGCCGATGATCCACTTGCCGACCGGCGGGTGCACCACATAGCCCGGATCCACCGGGACGTGCACCTTCGACGGATCGGCGAGGATCAGCTTGTCGATGTCCTTGGGCCAGTTGCCCTCGTACCCCTGGTTGATCAGCGCCCAGGAGTCCTTGGCGTAGTACGTCTCGTCGAATATCAGGGCGTGCGGACTGCCCAGGTTCCAGAACCGCAGCACCCCGGCGACCAGTGCCACCAGCAGCGGACCGCCCCAGGCGGACCACCGCACCAGGCGCGCGGCCAGGGGCGGGGACGTCCCGAGTACCGCCCACAGCTGGGCGCCGGGCCGGGCGTACGGCGGAACCAGCCGTTCACGCAGCCCGATCCCGGGCCGGGGCGAATGGCCGAAGCGGCGCAGCCGCTGCTGCCAGGAGGCTGCTTCTTCGCCGTGCGGTTCCCCGGCGTCTTCGCCCTGCCGGGCTTCGGGCGCAGTACTCGTCACCGCGCCATCGTAGGGAACGCATCTGTGCGAGTGCTGTCGCCCGTGCTGGGAGGATGACTCATGTGACTGGAACGACTGGAACGCTGGTACTCGCAGGAACCCCCATCGGCGATGTGGCGGACGCCCCGCCGCGCCTCGCCGCCGAACTGGAGACGGCCGATGTCGTCGCCGCCGAGGACACCCGACGGCTGCGCCGCCTCACCCAGGCGCTCGGCGTCCACACCACGGGACGGGTCGTCTCCTACTTCGAGGGCAACGAGTCGGCCCGGACGCCCGAACTCGTCGAGGCACTGACCGGCGGCGCCCGGGTGCTGCTGGTCACGGACGCCGGGATGCCGTCCGTCTCCGACCCCGGCTACCGGCTCGTGGCCGCCGCGGTGGAGAAGGGCGTCAAGGTCACCGCGGTCCCCGGCCCGTCCGCGGTGCTGACCGCCCTCGCCCTGTCCGCGCTGCCCGTCGACCGTTTCTGCTTCGAGGGCTTCCTGCCGCGCAAGGCGGGCGAAAGGCTGGGCAGACTGCGCGAGGTCGCCGACGAGCGCCGCACCATGGTCTTCTTCGAGGCCCCGCACCGGCTCGACGACACCCTCGCGGCGATGGCCGAGGTCTTCGGAGCCGAACGCCGGGCGGCGGTGTGCCGGGAGCTGACCAAGACGTACGAGGAAGTGAAGCGCGGCCCGCTGGGCGAGCTGGCGGCCTGGGCGGCAGAAGGGGTGCGCGGCGAGATCACCGTCGTCGTCGAGGGTGCGGCCGACTCCGGACCCGAAGAACTGGACGCCGCGGAGCTGGTGCGCAGGGTGCGGGTGCGCGAGGAGGCGGGGGAGCGGCGCAAGGAGGCCATCGCCGCTGTCGCCGCCGACGCGGGTCTGCCCAAACGCGAGGTGTTCGACGCGGTCGTCGCGGCAAAGAACGCGGCGCGAAACGGCCCTGCGGAGGGCAAAGGACGAGCCTAGAAGGCAAAGCGCGAGTCGCGCACCGAACCTTTCTGCCACGAGAAGGCCAAAAACGCTCCAACAGTCGACAGGGCCCGATGCGCTCCCGTCGGCAGGGGAGTCCACTGGACCGGGGACGCACTCTGCGGAGTGTTCGTCCGGCGGACAGAAGGAGCGGACATGAGCGAGATCGCAGCGACCACGGTGCACGAGGCGTACGCATTCGCCTGCATGAGGTGCGGACACGGCTGGGAGCAGGCCTTCGAGATAGAGCACCACGTCGACGGTTCCAACAACGGCTTCGTCATATACAAGGCGGACGGGGAACGGGTGCCCTCACCCCTCTCCACGCCGACCTGCACGAACTGCGGCGGGCACGTGGTCCGGATCATGCGGTCCGGCCGGGTCTCGACCGTCCAGAAGCTGCTCCGCGACCCCCAGTCGAAGCGGTCGGCGGGCAAGGGCGTCGACGCCCCGGAGGGCGAGGCCGCGGCCGTGGGCGCCGGGCACCACTGGCACCTGTCCGACCTGCTGCACCCCTTCCACCGCAAGTAGGGCGCCTTCCACCGCAGGCAGGGCGCCCGGCTTCCACCGCGGGCAGCGGTGCCCGGCTCCCACCGCGGGCGGGGTGTCCGGCGCGGTCCTCGTACGATCGTCCTCATGAGCCGTACCGAAGCCCCGCCGTTGCCGGAACCCCTCCGGGTACCGGTCGCCGATTCGCACACCCACCTCGACATGCAGGACGCGACCGTCGAGGAGGGCCTGGCCAGGGCCGCGGCGGTCAATGTGACCACCGTGATCCAGGTGGGCTGCGACGTGGCCGGTTCGCGGTGGGCCGCCGAGACCGCCGCCGCGCACGCGAACGTGCACGCGGCGGTCGCCCTGCACCCCAACGAGGCACCGCGCATCGTGCACGGGGACCCCGAGGGCCGGTCGCGGCAGGGGGCGCGGGAGGCGGGCGGAGAAGCGGCGCTGCACGAGGCACTCGCGGAGATCGACGCGCTGGCCGCGCTCGACCACGTACGCGGTGTCGGCGAGACCGGGCTCGACCACTTCCGTACGGGCCCCGAAGGCATGGCCGCGCAGGAGGAGTCCTTCCGGGCCCATATCGAGATCGCCAAGCGGCACGGCAAGGCGCTGGTCATCCACGACCGCGAGGCGCACGCGGACGTGCTGCGCGTCCTCGCCGACGCCGGCGCCCCCGAGCGGACCGTCTTCCACTGCTACTCCGGCGACGCCGACATGGCCCGGATCTGCGCGGACGCCGGGTACTTCATGTCCTTCGCGGGCAATGTCACCTTCAAGAACGCCCAGCCGCTGCGCGACGCACTGGCCGTCGCGCCGATGGAGCTGGTCCTGGTGGAGACGGACGCACCGTTCCTGACCCCCGCCCCGTACCGGGGACGGCCCAACGCGCCCTACCTCATCCCCGTCACACTGCGCGCCATGGCAGCGGTGAAGGGCGTGGACGAGGACACCCTGGCGTCAGCCGTCTTCGACAACACCGCTCGCGCCTTCGACTACTGACGACATGCGTCGATGACGGTGCGTGATCGCACCGTTTTGAAGAGTGACCGATGCTCCGCTATCGTCCCCGGGCGCCATCCGGCGACCGGCCGATCGGATCCTCGGGAGCGTCATGAGCAGTTCGAAGGGCAGCCACCGCGCGGTGCGTGGCAGAAGGCGTACGGTGTCGCCCGCCGCCCCCGTACCCGTCCCGTTCCATGAACGGCTGACGCTCGCCGTGCGGGTGCTCCACACTCCGACACTCGTCGGCCCGCGCGTCGTGCCCGCCCGGCCGTCGGTGCCCCGCGCCACCGGCGGCCGCGCTGCCGCGCGCCGGGCTGCCGCGCGCCGGTCCACCCACCACCGCAAGGCCACCCTCCGGCCCGAGAACCTGCGCCGCCTCGTCCCCCAGGCCCTCGTCCTGGCGTTCCTGGTCGGTGGCACCGCGGCGTTCATGGCCTGCGACAAGGGGGTGACGCTCGACATCGACGGCCGGACCCGCACCCTGCACACCTTCGCGACCGACGTCGGTGAACTCCTCGCCGACCAGGATGTCGTGCCCGCCGCCCGCGACGCCGTCACGCCCGCCCCCGGCAGCGCACTCGCCGACGGTGACGAGGTCGTCGTCCGGACGGGCGGGTAGTCGTCGTCCGGACGGGGAGGCAGTCGTCGTCCGGGACGGGCAGCGGAGGGCGCACAGGCGGCCCGGCGGGCGGGCAGGCCCCGGAACGCCGCGTCGGCCGGGCCCGCCCGCCGGGCGAGAGGCCTTTCGCGAGACGGGGGCGAGCCCCCGGCCGCACCGCGGCCGTAGGCTTACCGGGTGAGCACCACTGAGCCCGACGCCCTCCTGGGCCCCGCAGACATCCGCGAGCTGGCGGCCGAGCTGGGCGTACGCCCGACCAAGCAACGCGGTCAGAACTTCGTCATCGACGCCAATACGGTCCGCCGGATCGTGCGGACGGCGGAGGTCCGCCCCGACGACGTCGTCGTCGAGGTCGGCCCGGGGCTCGGTTCGCTGACCCTGGCGCTGCTGGAGGCGGCGGACCGGGTCGTCGCCGTCGAGATCGACGACGTGCTGGCGGGCGCGCTGCCGGCCACGGTCGCCGCCCGGATGCCGGGACGCGCCGACCGGTTCGCCCTGGTGCACTCCGACGCGATGCTGGTCCGGGAGCTGCCGGGCCCGGCGCCGACCGCGCTCGTCGCGAACCTTCCGTACAACGTCGCCGTGCCGGTCCTGCTGACCATGCTGGAGCGCTTCCCGTCCATCGAGCGGACCCTCGTCATGGTCCAGGCGGAGGTCGCGGACCGGCTGGCCGCCAGGCCGGGCAACAAGGTCTACGGCGTGCCGTCGGTGAAGGCCAACTGGTACGCGGACGTCAAGCGGGCCGGGTCCATCGGCCGCAACGTCTTCTGGCCCGCCCCGAACGTCGACTCCGGTCTGGTGTCGCTGGTCCGGCGCACCGAACCGGTCACGACGAGCGCGAGCAGGACCGAGGTCTTCGCCGTCGTCGACGCGGCCTTCGCCCAGCGCCGCAAGACCCTGCGGGCGGCCCTGGCCGGCTGGGCGGGCTCCGCCCCCGCCGCCGAGGCGGC
Organism: Streptomyces sp. NPDC093149; assembly: GCF_044754145.1. NCBI lineage: Bacteria > Bacillati > Actinomycetota > Actinomycetes > Kitasatosporales > Streptomycetaceae > Streptomyces > Streptomyces sp. NPDC093149. Next base: position 186,172 of record NZ_JBIVON010000006.1, on the reverse strand, counting down.
CCTGGTCGCGGCCGGGATCTCTCCCCAGGCCCGCGGTGAGTCCCTGACGGTCGAGGAGTTCGCCGCCATCGCCGAGAACAAGCCCGCCGGGACCGCCGGGACCGATGACGACCAGCCCTCCGGGAGTGGCGAGTGAGCGTCACCGTCCGCGTCCCCGCCAAGGTCAACGTCCAGCTCGCGGTCGGCGCCCCGCGCCCCGACGGCTTCCACGACCTGGCCAACGTCTTCCTCGCCGTCGGCCTGTACGACGAGGTCACCGTCACCCCCGCCGACGGGCTGCGCGTCACGTGCTCCGGCCCGGACGCCGCGAAGGTCCCGCTGGACGCCACGAACCTCGCCGCCCGCGCCGCGATCGCCCTGGCCGGGCGGCACGGCATCGCACCCGATGTGCACATCCACATCGCCAAGGACATCCCCGTCGCGGGCGGCATGGCGGGCGGCAGCGCCGACGGTGCGGCCGCACTGCTGGCCTGCGACACCCTCTGGTCCACCGGCGCCACGCGGCAGGAGCTGCTCGACATCTGCGCGGAGCTGGGCAGTGACGTCCCGTTCAGCCTGGTGGGCGGTGCGGCCCTCGGGGTCGGGCGCGGTGAGCGGCTGACCCCGATCGACGTCGGCGGGACCTTCCACTGGGTCTTCGCGGTCGCCGACGGCGGGCTCTCCACCCCGGCCGTCTACGGCGAGTTCGACCGGCTCACGGCCGGTACGGACGTCCCCGACCCCGCCGCGTCCGCCACGCTCCTGGACGCGCTGCGGTCCGGAGACACCACCGCGCTCGCGGGCGCCCTGAGCAACGACCTCCAGCCCGCCGCGCTCTCGCTGCGCCCCTCGCTGGCCGACACCCTCGTCGCGGGCACCGAGGCCGGTGCCCTGGCCGCCCTGGTCTCGGGCTCCGGGCCGACCACCGCGTTCCTGGTGGCGGACGAGGAGTCGGCACGGAAGGTGGCCGAGGCGCTGATCGCCTCGGGGACCTGCCGGAACGCACGGGCCGCGGTGTCCCCGGCGCCGGGCGCGACGGTCCTCTGACAGGACGATGCCTGCCGCTACCGGCCGTAGTGGTTGCGGCAGGCAGCGATGCGGACCTTTTCGTCCACGACTTCGTGGATGACACGGTGCTCATCGGTGATCCGACGGGACCGGAACCCCTGGAAGCCGTGCTTCGGGAGCTCCGGTCCGCCCATGCCCTCGTGGGCGGCAAGGGCGAGCGGACGTCGCGTCCCTGTCGCCCCGTACCCTGGGAAGCCGATCGATCCCCCGGGAGCAGGAGCGAAATGGCCGTCAATCTGATCAATGTCGAGCAGGTCAGCAAGGTGTACGGCACCCGTGCCCTGCTCGACGGTGTGTCCCTCGGGGTGTCCGAGGGGGACCGGATCGGTGTCGTGGGCCGCAACGGCGACGGCAAGACGACCCTCATCCGGATGCTCGCCAGGCTGGAGGAGGCGGACAGCGGCCGGGTCACCCACAGCGGCGGGCTGCGCCTCGGCGTGCTGACGCAGCACGACTCGCTGGACCCGGAGGCGACCATCCGCCACGAGGTGATCGGCGACCTCGCCGACCACGAGTGGGCGGGCAGCGCCAAGATCCGTGACGTGCTCACCGGACTCTTCGGCGGGCTGGCGCTGCCGGGCTTCGAGCACGGCCTGGACACCGTCATCGCGCCACTGTCCGGCGGCGAGCGGCGCCGGATCGCGCTGGCCAAGCTGCTCATCGCCGAGCAGGACCTGATCGTCCTCGACGAGCCGACCAACCACCTCGACGTCGAGGGCATCTCCTGGCTGGCCGGCCATCTGCGGGCACGCCGCTCGGCGCTCGTCTGCGTCACCCACGACCGCTGGTTCCTCGACCAGGTCTGCACGCGCATGTGGGACGTCCAGCGCGGCACGGTCCACGAGTACGAGGGCGGTTACAGCGACTACGTCTTCGCACGGGCCGAGCGGGAGCGGATCGCCGCGACCGAGGAGTCCAAGCGGCAGAACCTGATGCGCAAGGAGCTCGCCTGGCTGCGCCGCGGCGCCCCCGCCCGTACCTCCAAGCCGCGCTACCGCATCGAGGCGGCCAACGAACTGATCGCCGACGTGCCGCCGCCGCGCGACACCAGCGAGCTGATGAAGTTCGCCAACGCGCGGCTCGGCAAGACCGTCTTCGACCTGGAGGACGTGACCGTCCAGGCGGGTCCCAAGACGCTGCTCACCCATCTCACCTGGCAGCTCGGCCCCGGTGACCGGATCGGTCTGGTCGGGGTCAACGGCGCGGGCAAGACCTCGCTGCTGCGGGCCCTCGCCGAGGCCGCCCGTACCCAGGGCGAGACGCAGCCCGCCGCCGGGAACATCGTCGTCGGCAAGACGGTCAAGCTGGCCTACCTCTCCCAGGAGGTCCACGAACTCGACCCGAACCTGCGGGTGCTGGAAGCGGTTCAGCAGGTACGGGACCGGGTCGACCTGGGCAAGGGCCGGGAGATGACCGCGGGGCAGCTCTGCGAGCAGTTCGGCTTCTCGAAGGAGAAGCAGTGGACCCCGGTGGGCGACCTCTCCGGCGGCGAGCGGCGCAGGCTCCAGATCCTGCGCCTGCTGATGGACGAGCCGAACGTCCTCTTCCTCGACGAGCCCACCAACGACCTCGACATCGAGACCCTGACCCAGCTGGAGGACCTCCTCGACGGCTGGCCCGGATCGATGATCGTGATCTCGCACGACCGGTTCTTCATCGAGCGGACCACGGACCGGGTGATGGCGCTGCTCGGCGACCGCGCACTGCGGATGCTGCCGCGCGGGATCGACGAGTACCTGGAGCGCAGGCAGCGGATGGAGGAGGCGGCGACCCCCTCCGCCGCACCCGCCGCGGCCAAGGAGAAGACCGCGCCGGTCGCGGCCGTCTCCCCGCAGGCCGCACGTGCGGCGAAGAAGGAACTCCAGAAGGTGGAACGGCAGCTCGACAAGATCTCGACCCGGGAGACCACGCTGCACGCGCAGATCGCGGAGCACGCCACGGACTTCGAGAAGGTGGCGAAGCTGGACGCGGAGCTGCGTGAACTGGTCGCCGAACGCGACGAGTTGGAGATGCGCTGGCTGGAACTGGCCGAGGAGGCCTGATAGCTGAGGCGCTTTCGGTGCGACCTGTGTGACCGGTGTGGCCTGCGGGGCGGGTGATAGAAAGAACGCTCGCCCGGCGCAGGTGCAGATGCCGGACCGGTCCGCACGAAGGGGGACGTGCTGATGACCCAGCCGCCCGGCCAGCAACCGCCGCAGGGGGGCTTCGGGGCTCCGTACGATCCGCCGCCGGCGCCGGTTCAGCCGCCCCCGTCACCACCCGGGTACGGCTCCGCGCCGCCGCCGCCGCCCGGCCAGGCCCCGGGCCCGTACGGCGCGCCCGCACAGCCGGGGCCGTACGGCGTTCCGCAGCCGGGTCCGTACAACGCCCCCGCGCAGCTGGGACCGTACAACGCCCCCGCGCAGCCCGGCCCCTACGGCCACCCGCCGCAGCCGCAGCCCGGATTCGGCCCGCAGCCGCAGCCGGGGCCCGGCGGCGGAGGGTTCTTCCGGCGGCGGCGCGGGGCGGTCATCGGTGGCGTGCTCGCGGTGGTGCTGCTGGCCGGCGGCGGCATCTGGTTCGCCGGGAGCGGCGGTGACGAGCCGAAACCCACGGCGAAGGAGAGCACCGGTCCCGGACCGGGCCCCACCGGCGACGGAGGCAACGGCAAGGCCGGGGAGCCGAGTCCGTCCCCGCGCGACCTCCGCGCGGAGGCCGACGCGCTCAACGCCGGGCGCCGGAAGGGCGACGCGAAGGTTCTCTGGCTCCAGGAGGGCGGCGTCGATCTGCCGCGCAACGGCTCGGACGTGTACGGTCCCTGGATCGTCGGTGACACCATCGTCAAGGGCATGTTCCACACGCTCTCCGGTTACTCGGTCACCGACGGTGGCCAGAAGTGGAGCCTTCGCATGCCGTCGGAACTGTGCGCGGCACCCTCGCAGGCCACCGCCGACGGCAAGATCGTCCTCGGGATCAAGTCCGGCAACGGGGATCAGGCGTCCTGCGACGCGCTCCAGATGGTCGACCTCACGACCGGCAAGCCCGGCTGGCACAAGACCTACAGGCGCCAGAGCGCCTGGGACGCGCTCTCCCACGTCGCGATGGCGATCAACGGCGACACCGTGACCGTGGGACGCACCAGCAGGACGGATGCCTTCCGGGTCGGTGACGGCAAGGTGCTCTGGGGCGAACTGCCGGGGAACTGCCAGCCGTTCGGCTTCGCGAGCGGTCCCGAGGGGATCGCCGCCACCAGCTGTCAGACGGCGGCCGACGACCACAAGGAACAGCAGGTGCAGCGGATCGATCCGGCCACCGGCAAGGTCCAGTGGACGTACCAGGTCAAGAAGGGCTGGCAGGTCGCGCAGTTCTACTCGGCGAGCCCACCGGTCGTCTCACTCAAGCAGGACGACAAGTGGGCCATCGTCGTGCTCAACGAGAACGGCACCTACCGTTCCCAACTGGTCGGTGGCACCGAGGACTACGTGACGGAGTGCGACGAGGACCTGCTCACCGACGGCATGAGTCTCGACAACTGCCTCGGCGTGGCGGCCGACGACCGGGCGGTCTACCTGGCGACGAAGCCCGACCCGGCGGCTCACCGTCCCACCAACAAGGTCGTGGCCTTCGACCTGAACACCGGTCGGACCAAGTGGAAGGCCGCGGCGCCGGCCGGACAGACCATGATGCCGATGCGGGTGGAGGGCGGCAGGCCGTTGATGTATGTGGCGGCGGAGAAGAACAAGGGCGGTGGTATCGCGTCCCTCCCGCCCACGGGCGGTACGCCGCAGATGGTGCTGAGGCACCCGGCGGCGGCCGCCGCGGTCGAGAGGGACTTCTCCCTTTCCCGGGTCGCCTACGTGAACGGGCGCAGTTTCCTCGTGCAGGCGAGGATCAGCGGGATCGACGACGAGGCGGAGAAGTCGATGAAGTCGATCGTGGGCTTCGGCAACTGACGGTCCGAGGCGTAACGGCGGCATCACAGGCCGGTTCTCCCTTGGGAACGGGGGATGGACCGGCCCGGTGGGCGGGGTGTTGCGGGTGGTACAAAGAAGCCCCGCTCGACTGTCGTAACACTGCGGGATCCATGCCCGATTCGCTCCTTTCCGTGGAGTTCAGGGGGGTCTTGGCGGACCCCTTCGAGCCCTGCGGAATCGCGGGGGAGACCGGAACGGGCACCGGACCGCACGAAGGGGGACGTGCTGATGACCCAGCCGCCCAGCCAGCAACCGCCGCAGGGAGGCTTCGGCGCACCTCAGGAGCCGCCACCGGGAAGTCCTCAGCCGCCCCAGGGCCCGCCGCAGACCCCGCCCGCGCCGCAGACCCCACCGGCTCCGCAGACCCCGCCGCCCGCCCAGTCCGGTTACGGTCACCCGCAGACGCCCGGTCAGGCGCCGGGCCAGGCCCCCGGTTACGGCTACCCCCAGCAGCCCGGCCCGTACGGTCAGCAGCCCGGTCCCTATGCCCAGCAGCCGGGGCCCTACTCCCAGCAGCCCGGGCCGTACGGTCAGCAGCCCGGCCCGTACGATCAGCCGACGCAGCCCGGTTACGGCTACCCGCAGCAGCAGTACCCCGGCGCACCGGCCCCCGGCGGTCCGGGCGGGCCCGGCGGACCGGGCGGTGGCAACCTCTTCAAGCGCAAGCCCGCGCTGGTGATCGGCGCCGCCGCCGCCGCGCTCCTGGTGATGGGCGGCGGCGTCTTCCTCGCCACGAACGGGGGCGACGACAAGAAGCCCGTCGCGCAGAAGAGCGGCGACGCCGAGCCGAGCAGCTCACCGTCCGTCAACGAGGGCGACGGCAAGGGCGACGGCCGCCAGACCGACGACGACCTCAACGCCGGTCGCCAGAAGGGCGAGGCGAAGGTTCTCTGGCTGCAGAAGAACGATGTCGACCTGCCGCGCTACGGCTCGGACGTGTACGGCCCGTGGGTCGTCGGCGACACGATCGTCAAGGGCATGTACCGCACCGTCGCCGGCTACTCGGTGGCCGACGGCAAGTTGAAGTGGAAGCTGAAGCTGCCCGCCGACCTGTGCGCGGCGCCCTCGCAGACCACCGCCGACGGAAAGATCGTCATCGGGGTCGAGAACGGCACCACCGACAAGGCGGACTGCGCGGACCTCCAGATGATCGACCTCAACACCGGCACGGTCGGCTGGAAGAAGTCGATCAAGAAGAACGGCATCTTGGACATGATGTCGGACATCTCGCTCACCATCAGCGGTGACACCGTGGCGGTCGGGCGCACCGGCAACTCCAACGGCTTCCGGGTCAGCGACGGCAAGGAACTGTTCGGCAACCAGCCGGGCGACTGCCAGCCGTTCGCCTTCGCGGGCGGAGCCAAGCTGATCGCCGCCTCCAGGTGCCGCACCGACGACGTCGACAATCCCCAGCACCAGATTCAGGAGATCGACCCGGTCACGGGGAAGCCTCGGTGGACGTACCGGATCAAGCGCGGATCGGAGATCGACCGGGTCTACTCGGTGAGCCCGCTGGTGGTCTCGCTGAAGAAGGACAAGTCGTGGAGCATCCTCGCGCTCAAGGAGAACGGCTCGTTCCGGTCCGGCGTCGTCAGCGACAAGGGCGACAAGTTCGCGCCGGACTGCGGTAACACCTTCGCCGTCTTCGGCAAGTCCCTGGACGATTGCACCGGTGTCGCCGCCGACGCCAACACCTTCTACATGTCGACCGCGCCGGACTCCGGCGGCAGCACCGACACGAACAAGGTCGTGGCGTTCGACCTGAACACCGGCCGGTCCAAGTGGAAGGCCGCCGCCCCGGCCGGGCGCGTGGTGAAGCCGCTGCGCATGGAGGGCGGCAACGTGCTGCTCTACGTGAAGGCCGGATACAACAAGGGCGGCGGGATCGCCACCCTCGCACCGACCGGCGGCACGGTGCAGATGCTGCTGAAGCACCCCGAGTCGACGTCCCAGATCGAGAACTCCTTCTACAACACCAAGATCGCCTACGCGGACGGCCGTTCCTTCATCCTGAGCGGACGGGTCAGCGCGCGGAACGACCAGGAAGAGCTGGAGACGAAGACCATGATGGCCTTCGGCAAGTGACGGCTCACGCAGGCCTTCGACGGCGCCCGCCCCTCGGCGCCCGACGGCTCACGACCGGCAGCGGCCGGAACACCCCCGACCGCTGCCGGCCCCGACCCACCTACTCCCTTCCCCCAGAGGTACGTACGCCATGACGCAGCCGCCCCAGCCGCCCAACGAGCAGCCGCCCCAGGGCGGGTCCGGCGCCCCGCAGGACCGCCCGCCGGGTGGATTCGGCGCCCCGCAGGACCCCCCAGCGGGTGGATTCGGCGCCCCGCAGGACCCTCCGCCGGGCGGGTTCGGCGCCCCGCAGGATCCCCCGCCGGGCGGGTTCGGCGCCCCGCAGACCCAGCCGCCCGCCGGCCCGTTCGGCCAGCAGCCGGCCACCCCGCCCGCGGGCGGATTCGGCGCCCCGCAGACCCCGCCGCCCGCCAACACCCCGCCGTCCGCGGGCCCGCCGCAGCAGCCGGGCCCCGGTTACGGCTACCCGCAGGCCCCGCAGCCGGGCTACGGCTATCCGCAGGGCCCCCCGCAGCCGGGTTACGGCTACCCGCAGGCGCCGGTGCCCGGCCAGCCGCAGCAGGGCTACGCCTTCCCGCAGGGCATGCCGCCCGGTCAGCCGCCGCAGCAGGGCTACGGCTATCAGACCGCTCCGATGCAGCAGCAGTACCCGCCGCTCCAGAACGGGAACGGCAACGGGGGCAAGAAGTTCACCACCCGCATGCAGATCATCGTCGCCGCCTCCGTCGCCGTGGTCCTGATCGTCGCCGGGGGCGTCTGGTTCGCCTCCAGCGGCGGTGACGACGGCAAGAAGGGCCAGGCGTCCCGGTCCGGCGGCGCCTCCGAGGGCAAGGACGGCGGAGAGGGCGGCACCGCCGGCGGCGGCGGCACGGAGAAGGCACCGGCGGACCCCAAGTCCAGGATCACCTTCCAGCTGCCGAAGCCGAAGGTCACCGACGTCACCAAGGTCGACGGTTCGTGGCTCACCGACAAGACGTATGTGAAGACGGGCCTGAACGAGATAGTCGGCTACGACATGACCAAGGGCACCAAGCTGTGGTCCATCCCGCTGGCGGGCCAGCTCTGCGGTGCTTCCCGGCACATGTCCAAGGACTTCAAGACGGCCGTCCTCTTCGAGGAGGGTAAACCGACCAAGGAAAAGAAGTACCAGCCGTGCAACCAGGTCGGCGTGATCGACCTGAACACCGGCAAGATGATGTGGAGCAAGTCGGTGACCGCCGCCACCAGCGGTGACGCGGCGGTCAGGTTCGACGAGATCACGCTCAGCGGCACCACGGTCGCCGCGGCCGGATCCGAGGGCGGTGTGGCGTTCGACCTCGGCACCGGTGCCGAGCGCTGGAAGCCCAAGGTCTCCGCCGACGGCTGCTACGACATGGGTTACGCCGGTGGCGAGGCGCTCGCCGTCGTCCGCAAGTGCGGCACGTACGACGACCCGCAGCTGGTCGTCCAGGCACTGAACCCGACCAACGGTGCCCCGCTCTCCTCGTACAAGATGCCGCCCGGTGTCGACTACGCGAGCATCGTCTCCACCAAGCCGCTGGTCGTCGCGGCCGACGTCGGCGACACCGCCGGTGACGGCAGCGGAATCTCGGACTTCTTCTCCATCGACGCCTCCACCGGGAAGCTGCTCACCAGGATCGCGGCGGACGGCGAGAAGTACGCCGCGCGCTGCCAGTCCACGGAGGTCGAGAGCTGCCAGAAGGTGGCCGTCGGCAACAACCGCATCTACGTGCCGACCGAGGACCACGAGGGCGGCGGCGACTACGGCGACACCAACGAGATCGTCTCCTTCGACCTCACCACCGGCAAGCCGACCAGTGACCGGGCCGACGCGGGCGACCGCTACACGATGTTCCCGCTGCGCATGGACGGCGGCAACATCATCGCGTACAAGGCGCCCCCGTACGACAAGGGCGGCCAGATCGTCTCCATCGACGGCTCCACCTTCAAGCAGACCCTGTTGATGGAGAACCCGGGCGAGGCGTCCGCCCGCGATGCCGAGAGCAGCTTCTCGTCGGACTACTCCGAGATGCTCTACTCCGCCGGCCGGCTGTTCATCTCCCAGACGATGATCAGCAAGACGAGGGGAAGCTCCTTGAGCGGCAAGGACTACCTGGCCGTGGCCTTCGGCACCGGCTGATCCTCGCGCGGTACCCGCACCCCGGCCCTGCCGGTCGATCATCCGACCGGCAGGGCCGATCGTTTTCCGCCTGCCGGACAGCCCTGAATGGCACATAATCCGACACTCCGTGGGTCTTCTGCCGGGTAACGGGTCCGGAACGTCGAACAAGCGTGTAGCTTGCCGGGTCAGGACGGGCCGGGGGGCCTGGTTCCGGTGCTACGGGGGGTGTGCTCGATGGGCGTGCGGCTCATGGTGGTCGATGATCACCGACTGCTCGCCGAGGCGCTCGCCTCGGCGCTGAAGCTGCGGGGCCACCGGGTGCTCGCGGCGGCGGCGCCGACCACGGGGGCGGCGGAACTGGTGGTCAGCAGGGCCCCGGAGGTCTGCCTGTTCGGCACCGCGGCCCCCGCCGAACCCGGCGCCTTCGACCCGATCGTGCGGATCCGGCGGGAGCGCCCGCAGGTGGCCGTGGTGGTGCTCGGGCCGGTTCCCAGCCCGCGCGGGATCGCGGCGGCCTTCGCGGCGGGCGCGGCGGGCTACGTCCGTCACGACGAACGGATGGAGGGCGTCGAACGGGCGATGGCCAAGGCGCGTGCCGGAGAGGCCGCGGTGGCGCCGCAACTGCTCCAGGGCGCCTTCGCCGAACTGCTCAATCCGGCCGCGGCACCGGACGACGAGGGCCAGCGGCTGCTGCGGCTGCTCACCCCGCGGGAGGTCGAGGTCCTGGTGCGGGTCGCCGAGGGCCAGGACACCCGGCTGATCGCGGCCGGGATGCGGATCGCGTCCAGCACCGCGCGTACGCATGTGCAGCGGGTGCTGATGAAGCTGGGCGTCGGTTCCCGGCTGGAGGCCGCGGCGCTCGCGGCCCGCACGGGGCTGCTGGACCGGGCGGTGCCGCTCGGCGAACAGGGGCCCGACGGCACCGGGTGATCCCCGTTCGCGGGCCTGTTTCCGGGCCCGCCGGCAGTCGTTGAACGCCACTCGCGCACAGCCGAACGCCCGTTGTGACGCGAGGCGTCGACCGGGCCCGGGTTCGAGACGACACACAGGGCGGAGCTGCACGTCGTCGACGGCAGGTCGCCCGTCGACGGCCGGCCGCAGCATGAGTCCGGTCGATCGATACTGCGCCAACCGTCGCTATGAGTACGACTGCCAGGACCGCCGACGGTGCGGACTGTCCACCTGTTGCGGATCTCCGGCCGGCGTTCGGTGAGGCCGGGCCCCTCGCCCTCCGTGGTGCGGAAGGCCTGGCCCCGGTCGGCGGGAAGGGGATGCCTCGCTGCTGAGGCCGACTCGCGGTGAAGCCGTTCCGCCGTGCGGCGCCGGGCCGGGAGGCGGGTGCAGGGGCATCGTCCGGGATCGACTCATTGACGCACCTGTTGACTTGTGATTCATTGTGTTTGGTTATGTTTGGAGGAGCCTGGTGAAAAAGACGGTAACGACGCTCGCCGACGGCCGGGAGCTGCTCTACTACGACAGCCGTGACGACGTCGTGCGCGATGCCGTCGACCGGCGCCCCCTCGACGCCGTCTCCACCTCGTCGGAGATCCGCCGCGACCCGTTCCTCGGCGACAGCGTCGCCATCGCCTCGCACCGCCAGGGCCGCATCTACCACCCCCCGGCCGACGAGTGCCCGCTCTGCCCCTCGCGGGACGGCCGGATGAGCGAGATCCCCGACGCGGACTACGACGTCGCCGTGTTCGAGAACCGCTTCCCCTCGCTCGCCGGTGACTCCGGCCGCTGCGAGGTGGTCTGCTTCACCTCCGACCACGACGCGTCGTTCGCCGACCTCACCGAGGACCGGGCCGCCCTGGTCCTGGAGGCATGGACCGACCGCACCGCCGATCTCGCCGAGCTCGACCAGATCAAGCAGGTGTTCTGCTTCGAGAACCGGGGCGCCGAGATCGGCGTCACGCTCGGTCATCCGCACGGGCAGATCTACGGATACCCCTTCGTCACCCCGCGCACCGAGCTGATGTTCCGTTCGATGGCGGCCCACCGCGCCGAGACCGGCCGCAACCTCTTCGACGACGTCGTGGCCCGCGAGGAGAAGGACGGCTCGCGGATCGTCATCGACGGCGAGCACTGGATCGCCTTCGTGCCGTACGCGGCGCACTGGCCGTACGAGGTCCATCTCCACCCCCGCCGCCGCGTCCCCGACCTGCGCGAGCTCGACACGGCGGCGCGCATGGAATTCCCACAGGTCTATCTGGAACTCTTGAGGCGATTCGACCGGATCTTCGGCCCCGGCGAGCCGCCGACCCCGTACATCTCGGCCTGGCACCAGGCCCCGTTCGGTGTCCCCGGACGGGAGGACTTCGGGCTCCATCTGGAGCTTTTCACCATCCGACGCACCTCCGGCAAGCTGAAGTTCCTCGCGGGTTCCGAATCCGGCATGAACGTGTTCATCAACGATGTGCCGCCGGAGGCCGCGGCCCAGCGACTGCGAGAGGTAGCGAGCGAGTGAGCAAGCCCCAGAAGAAGTACCTGGTCACGGGTGGCGCGGGATACATCGGCAGTGTCGTCGCCCAGCATCTGCTGGAGGCCGGTCACGCGGTCACCGTCCTCGACGACCTCTCGACCGGGTTCCGGGAGGGCGTCCCGGCCGGGGCCGAGTTCATCGAGGGACGCGTCCAGGACGCGGCGAAGTGGCTGGACGCCTCCTTCGACGGGGTGCTGCACTTCGCCGCGTACTCACAGGTCGGCGAGTCCGTGGCGGACCCGGAGAAGTACTGGGTGAACAACGTCGGCGGTTCCGTCGCGCTGCTCGCCGCGATGCGGGACGCCGGCGTGCGGACCCTGGTCTTCTCCTCCACCGCCGCGACCTACGGCGAACCGGTCACCACCCCCATCACCGAGTCCGACGCGACCGCGCCCACCAACCCCTACGGCGCCACCAAGCTCGCCGTCGACCACATGATCACCGGCGAGGCGGCCGCGCACGGACTGGCCGCGGTCTCGCTGCGCTACTTCAACGTGGCCGGGGCGTACGGCAGTTGCGGGGAGCGGCACAGCCCCGAGTCGCACCTCGTCCCGCTGGTCCTCCAGGTCGCCCTCGGGCAGCGCGAGTCGATCTCCGTCTACGGCGACGACTACCCGACCCCCGACGGCACCTGCGTCCGCGACTACATCCATGTCGCCGACCTCGCCGAGGCCCATCTGCTGGCCCTGGACGCCGCCACCGCCGGCGAGCACCTGATCTGCAACCTCGGCAACGGCAACGGCTTCTCGGTCCGCGAGGTCATCGAGACCGTCCGCGAGGTCACCGGCCACCCCGTCCCCGAGACCGCGGCCCCGCGCCGCGCCGGTGACCCCGCGGTGCTGGTCGCCTCCGCCACGACCGCCAGGGAGCGGCTCGGCTGGGCGCCGTCGCGCGCGGACCTGACCGGAATCGTCTCCGACGCCTGGACGTTCGCCCGCCGAGAGGAGCCCACCGCCCCATGACCGAGAACAGTGAGCCGACCGCCGTCTTCACCGAGCTGTACGGGAGCGCCCCCGAGGGGGTCTGGGCGGCACCCGGTCGCGTCAACCTGATAGGCGAGTACACCGACTTCAACGACGGCTTCGTGATGCCGCTCGCGCTGCCCCACACCGCGCGCGCCGCCGTCGCCCGCCGCACCGACGGTGAGCTGCGGCTCCACTCGGCCGACGTGCCCGGCGGAGTCGTCCGGCTCCGGGTGGACGAACTGGCCCCGCACCAGGGGCACGGCTGGGCCGCGTACCCGGCCGGTGTCGTCTGGGCGCTGCGCGAGGCCGGTCACCCGGTCACCGGGGCGGACATCCAGCTGACCTCCACCGTCCCCACCGGCGCCGGACTCTCCTCCTCCGCGGCGCTCGAAGTCGTCACCGCGCTCGCCCTGAACGACCTCTTCGAACTGGGGCTCTCCGCACCGGAGCTGGCGGTCATCGGCCAGCGGGCCGAGAACGCCTTCGTCGGCGTGCCGTGCGGGGTCATGGACCAGATGGCCTCCGCCTGCTGCACCGAGGGCCACGCGCTGTACCTCGACACCCGCGACCTCACCCAGCGCCAGGTCCCGTTCGACCTGGCCGCCCACGGGCTGCGGCTGCTGGTCGTCGACACCCGGGTCAAGCACGAGCTCGGCGACGGCGCGTACGCGGAGCGGCGGGCCGGCTGCGAGGCGGGGGCCGCCGCGCTCGGCCTGCGCACACTGCGCGAGCTGCCGTACGACGGTCTCGGCGCGGCGCTGGACACCCTGACCGAGGCCGGTGCGGACGAGTCCGTGGTGCGCTACGTACGCCATGTGGTCAGCGACAACGAGCGGGTGGAGCGGGTCATCGCGCTGCTCGACGCGGGCGACGTCCGGGCGGCCGGTCCGATCCTCGACGCCGGGCACGCCTCGCTCCGCGACGATCTGCGGGTCTCCTGCCCGGAGCTGGACCTGGTGGTGTCGGCCGCGGGCGAGGCCGGGGCGCTCGGTGCCCGGATGACCGGCGGCGGCTTCGGCGGCTCGGCGATCGTGCTGGTGGACGAGGCGCAGTCGGACACGGTCGCCAAGTCCGTCCTGGAGGCGTTCGCCTCGGCCGGGTACGCGGCACCGCGGATCTTCCCCGCCGTTCCGTCGGCGGGTGCCCGGCGCCTCGCCTGAGAGCCTGTCGGGTGGCCTCGGACCGGATGGCGGGCGTGGTCCGGTGCGTGCGGTTTCGAGGCGGGGGCGGGAGTCGGATGAGGTCTCCCCCGCTCGAACGCGGCTGAGAGCTCGGGGAAGGAGCGTCGGCGACCGACGACGACGCGGGAAGCGTGCGTCCCAGGGTGTGGCCGCCCGGTCGGAGGCCACCCGACAGGATCTGAGGCACCCTGGGCGGTGACTCCTGTCCCGGGACGGCACACGAACCACACCCGACGGAGCAGGCCCTGCCAGTTCTGCGAATCGCCTTCCACACCGGCCGTCCGGCCGTACGCTGATGGACAGCACCGGTGGGGGCCGGTGCTGATTCAGGGGTACGAGACAGCCGGGTACGGCGCCCGGGGCGAGTGGCAGTCGGCACACACGGCGGCGGCCGTGGGGCTGCGGTCCAACTCCTCGCTCCGGGCGGCCGTACCCGCGCCGTTCCGTCCCTTCGGCGGGCCGGGGGTGGCCCAGCAACAGAGGTGGCATGGGGGTGCCTGTGGTTCGTATCCGGGTTCTCGTGGTGGACGACCACCGAATTTTCGCCGAGTCGCTCGCAGCGGCGCTCGCGGCCGAGCCGGACGTCGACGTGGCGGCGGCCGGCAGTGGCCCCGCCGCGCTGCGGTGTCTGGAACGGGCCGCCGCCGAGGGGCGCGGCTACGACGTGATGCTGATCGACGCCGAACTGGGCATCCTGGCCTCGACGAGAGGCCGCCCGGCACCCGTCCCGGCCCCCCGCAGCGGGGAGGACGGTCCGGTGGACGGCATCTCGCTGGTCGCCGCGGTCCGTGCGGGCCGGCCCTCCGTGCGTACGGTGGTGCTCGCCGAGAGGGACGATCCGGCCCGCGCCGCGCTGGCGCTGCAGGCCGGGGCCTCGGGCTGGGTCGCCAAGGACTGCTCGCTGCAACGGCTGCTCACGGTCGTCCGGGGGGTACTGCGCGACGAGACACATCTGCCCCCGGCCCTGCTCACGGGCGTGCTGCGGGAGCTGACGGCGGCGCGCAAGCACCGCACCGAGAGCGAGCAGCTGGTCGAGTCGCTGACCCCGCGCGAGCGCGAGGTGCTGCGCTGCATGGTGGCGGGTCTGGGCCGCAAGGCGGTGGCGGAGCGGCTCTTCCTCTCCCCGCACACGGTGCGCACACACATGCAGAACGTGCTGGGGAAGCTGGGCGTGCACTCCACCCTGGCCGCGGTCGCGCTGGCCCGGCGCGCGGGTGTCGGCCCGGTCGACCTGGAACCGGTGCTTCTGGGGTCCGTCCGCCCCTGATCCGGACGAAGGGCCCGAGGGCCTCGTGTTCGGTCAGGCCGGGGTGATCCGAGCGAAGGACCCTGGCCGGCCAAGGGGTTACGGGACAGCCCTCAGCCCGGGATGTTGTCGAACGGGGCGGTCAACCGGCGGAGCAGTCCGGCCAGTTCGGTGCGCTGCTGGGTGGAGAGCCGGCTCAGGATGGCGCGTTCCTGGGCGAGCAGGCCGGCCAGCGACTGGTCGGCCTTGTCGCGGCCCTCGGCGGTGAGCCGGACGAGCACGCCGCGGCGGTCACTGGGGTCGGGGAGCCGCTCGACGAGGTTCTTCTTGGTCAGCCGGTCGATACGGTTGGTCATGGTGCCCGAGGTGACCAGGGTCTGGGTCAGCAACTGGCCCGGGGAGAGCTGGTAGGGGGCGCCCGCGCGACGCAGGGAGGTCAGTACGTCGAACTCCCACGGCTCCAGATCGTGCTCCGAGAAGGCGATCCGGCGCGCCCGGTCCAGATGGCGGGCCAGGCGGGAGACGCGGCTGAGCACCTCGAGTGGTTCCACGTCGAGGTCGGGGCGCTCGCGGCGCCATGCAGCGACCAGTCGGTCGACCTCGTCCTCCATGTGGATCAGTGTAGAGGGTCTGTCGACATGAAGTCTCTTGAATTCAAGTGTCTTGACATCAAGATATCTCTCCGTGATCCTGCTCCCATGAACTCACCCACCTGGGATCCGCAGCAGTACCTGCGTCACGCCGACCATCGCACCCGGCCCTTCCGCGACCTCCTGGCCCGTATCGCCGAGCCTCCGTCCGCCCCCGCGCCCCGCATCGCCGACCTCGGCTGCGGAGCGGGAAACGTCACCCTCCTCCTCACCGACCGCTGGCCGCAGGCCCGTGTCACCGGCTACGACAACTCCCCGCAGATGCTGGAGCGGGCCCGCGAGCACGCCGGCCCCCTCCTGGACTTCGCCGAGGCCGACGCCGCGACCTGGACCCCCGCCGAGCCGTACGACCTGATCGTCTCCAACGCCCTGCTCCAGTGGGTCCCGGACCACACCGCCCGCTTCCCCGCGTGGCTGGACGCCATCACCCCCGGAGGGACGTTCGCCTTCCAGGTCCCCGGCAACTTCGACCAGCCCAGCCACGCCCTGATGCGGGAACTCGCCGGGTCCCCGCGCTGGCGCGACCGTCTGGGCGGCGAGCTGCGCCACGCCGACGCGGTGCTCGCCCCCGCCGCCTACCTCGACGCGCTGACGGCTCCCGGCATCACGGCGGACGTCTGGGAGACCACGTATCTGCATCTGCTGCCCGGCGAGGACCCGGTGCTCGACTGGGTGAAGGGCACCGGTCTGCGCCCCGTCCTGACCGCCCTGGCCGACGACCCCGAAGCGCGCGAGGCGTTCCTCGCCGAATACCGCGACCTCCTGCGCGACGCCTACCCCGCACGCCCGCACGGCACGGTCTTCCCGTTCCGCCGCGTCTTCGCCGTGGCACGCAAGGAGAAGTGATGATCGCCGCTGTCGATCACGTCCAACTGGCCGCCCCGGAAGGCTCGGAGGACGTGCTGCGCACGTACTACGTGGACACCCTCGGCATGACGGAGACCGCCAAGCCCCCGGCGCTCGCGTCCCGCGGCGGCTGCTGGTTCAGGGCCGGTCCGGTCCAGCTCCATCTGGGCATCGAGCCCGATTTCCGCCCCGCGAGGAAGGCCCACCCGGGGCTGCGCGTCACGGACATCGAGGCGTTCGCGGCCCGGCTGGAGGCGCACGGCGCACAGGTGCTGTGGGACGGCGACCTGCCGGGGCACCGGCGCTTCTTCAGCCACGACCCGGTGGGGAACCGGCTGGAGTTCCTGGAACCGGTGAAGTGACCGGAGGAGTCAGAGCCGGTCGAGCGCGTCCAGCGTGATGTCGATGTCGATCGGGAACGGAACACCGGTCTTCAGCCGGTCGTGGTGGATCCCGGTCAGCGCGTACGCCTTGGACAGCGGGTCGAGCTCATAGACCCGCACCACCGGGTGCTGGTCGGTGCCGGCCATGTCGACCAGCCAGAAGTTCGGGATACCTGCCGCCGCGTACTTCTGCGGCTTGGCGTCGCGGTCGCGGGCCTCGGAGTCGGGGGAGACCACCTCGACGGCGAGGAGGACGTCGGCGGCCTCGAAGCGGGTCTGCTCAAGGTCGGTGACGGCGTCGGCTCGGACGACGGAGATGTCCGGCTCCGGTCCGTTGCGCCGGTCCAGCACCACCGTCATCTCACGCTCGGCCTTCAGTCCTCCCGGGATGGTGGCGCGCAGGCCGTTCATCAGGAGGTCGATCATCTTGGCGTGGAAACGCCGCTGCGGACTCAAGAAAACCAGGCTCCCGTCAAGCAGTTCCGTGTGCGGCGGGAGATCGGGCAAGGTGAACAGGTCGTCCACCGTGTATCCGTCCTGGGGCGGCACCGGCCAGCGGGAGCTGTGCGCGGTGATCGGCTCGGCGGTCATGGTTCCTCCCATGGAGGGGATTCTTGGTCCTACCGACCACAGTAGAGGTCGTCTTCCCGTGACGTCATCACAATGAGTGACCCACCGGACTCGCTCAGCTCTTGCGGTGTCCTATCAGCCGCGGCTTCGACTCCAGGTTCTCCAGGCCGTGCCAGGCCAGGTTCACCAGATGGGCCGCGACCTCCGACTTCTTCGGCTTGCGGGCGTTGACCCACCACTGACCGGTCAGGGCGACCATGCCGACCAGTGCCTGGGCGTAGAGCGGGGCCAGCTTCGGGTCGAAGCCGCGGGCCTTGAACTCCAGCCCCAGGATGTCCTCCACCTGGGTGGCGATGTCGCTGATCAGGGAGGCGAAAGTGCCCGTCGACTGGGCGACGGGGGAGTCGCGGACCAGGATGCGGAAGCCGTCCGTGTACGTCTCGATGTAGTCGAGCAGGGCGAACGCGGCCTGCTCCAGCAGCTCGCGGGGATGGCCCGCCGTCAGGGCGCCGGTGACCATGTCGAGGAGCTGGCGCATCTCGCGGTCGACCACGACGGCGTACAGACCCTCCTTGCCGCCGAAGTGCTCGTAGACGACCGGCTTGGAGACACCGGCGCGGGACGCGATCTCCTCGACCGAGGTGCCCTCGAAGCCCTTGTCGGCGAAGAGGGTGCGGCCGATGTCCAGCAGTTGCTCGCGGCGTTCCTTGCCGGTCATCCGCACCCGGCGGGTGCGCCGGGCGGAGGAGGGACGGTTTTTCTCGCTGCTGGTACTGGAGTCGGTCGCCACATCGTCAATCATGCCGCGTCGGCGCGTGCGGGGTCGCGCCGGGCATCGATACGGCGGGACGCGATCCGGGCGGAGTCGGGCCAGCGCGCGTCCCAGGCCCAGCCCAGCTTCTCGAACCAGCGGATCAACCGGGCGCTCGAATCGATCTGCCCCCTCATCACCCCGTGCCGCGCGCTCGTCGGATCCGCGTGGTGCAGGTTGTGCCAGGACTCGCCGCAGGACAGGACCGCGAGCCACCACACGTTGCCGGACCGGTCACGGGACTTGAAGGGGCGCTTGCCGACCGCGTGGCAGATGGAATTGATCGACCAGGTGACGTGGTGCAGCAGCGCCACCCGGACGAGAGAGCCCCAGAAGAACGCCGTCGCCGCGCCCCACCACGACATCGTCACCAGACCGCCGACCAGCGGCGGGAGCGCCAGCGACACGATCGTGAAAGTGAGGAAGTGACGGGAGACGGCGCGGATCGCCGGGTCCTTGATCAGATCGGGCGCGTACTTCTGCTGCGGGGTCTGCTCCTCGTCGAACATCCAGCCGATGTGGGCCCACCACAGACCCTTCAGCAGGGCGGGGAGCGTCTCGCCGAAACGCCACGGCGAATGCGGGTCGCCCTCCGCGTCGGAGAAGCGGTGGTGCTTGCGGTGGTCGGCCACCCAGCGCACCACCGGCCCCTCCACGGCCAGCGAACCCGCGACGGCGAGCGCGATCCGCAGCGGACGTTTGGCCTTGAAGGAGCCATGGGTGAAGTAGCGGTGGAAGCCGATCGTGATGCCGTGGCAGCCGATGAAGTACATCGCCACGAGCAGACCCAGGTCGAGCCAGCTCACGCCCCGGCCCCAGGCCAGCGGCACCGCGGCGACCAGCGCCACGAACGGCACCACGATGAACAGCAGAAGGGCGATCTGCTCGATCGACCGTTTGTTGTCCCCGCCGAGCGTCGCGGAGGGAAGGGGCTGACCGTCGGCCGCCGATGGCTGGGCGTCGTCGATCACGGAGGGGCTGGTGTTCATGGGGAGTCCCCTGGGGATGAGGAGTACGACGGACAGCTCCGGCTACGCATCCGTAACCTACGGCTACGTAAGTATGGCAGCGCGGAGGCCCGTGGCACGAGAGCGCGACGGACCGCCCGCCGAAGGGAAACCCGAACGGGGCGCGAGCGCCACCGATGGCGTGGACACCTATCCTGGTGGGGTCGGACAGCGCGGTCCGCACTCTGCTTTCCCGGGGTGGCGTCAGCACCGCTGCCGACCGCGGCCTGGGAGACACCCGTGCCCGCCCGTCTCCCACCACCACCCTTGTTGGGATTCGCTTAGCGACACACCTCCTCATTCACTGCAAGGAGCCGCACACTGTGAGCAGTGCCGACCAGACCCCCGCCGCCAGCCCCGAGCTGCGCGCCGACATCCGCCGCCTCGGCGACCTGCTGGGCGAGACCCTCGTACGTCAGGAAGGGCAGGAACTCCTCGACCTCGTCGAGCGGGTCCGCGCCCTGACCCGCACCGACGGCGAGGCCGCGGCCGAACTCCTCGGCGACACCGACCTGGAGACCGCCGCACGGCTCGTGCGCGCCTTCTCCACCTACTTCCATCTCGCCAACGTCACCGAGCAGGTCCACCGGGCCCACGAGATGCGTGACCGCCGCGCCGCCGAGGGCGGTCTCCTCGCGCGCACCGCCGACCGGCTGAAGGACGCGGACCCGGAGCACCTTCGCGAGACCGTCAAGAACCTCAACGTACGGCCCGTCTTCACCGCGCACCCGACCGAGGCCGCGCGCCGCTCCGTGCTGAACAAGCTCCGCCGTATCGCCGAGCTGCTGGAGACGCCCGTCATCGACGCCGACCGGCGCCGCCAGGATCTGCGGCTCGCCGAGAACATCGACCTCATCTGGCAGACCGACGAGCTGCGCGTGGTCCGGCCCGAACCCGCCGACGAGGCCCGCAACGCCATCTACTACCTCGACGAACTGCACGCCAACGCCGTCGGGGACGTCCTGGAGGACCTGGCGGCCGAACTGGAACGGGTCGGCGTCGAGCTGCCCGCGGGCACCCGGCCCCTCACCTTCGGCACCTGGATCGGCGGCGACCGCGACGGCAACCCCAACGTGACGCCCGCCGTCACCCGGGAAGTGCTGATCCTCCAGCACGAACACGGCATCACCGACGCGTTGGAGCTCGTCGACCACCTGCGCGGCCAGCTCTCCAACTCCATCCGCTACACCGGCGCCACCGACGAGCTGCTGACCTCGCTCCAGGCAGACCTCGAACGCCTCCCCGAGATCAGCCCGCGCTACAAGCGGCTGAACGCCGAGGAACCGTACCGCCTCAAGGCCACCTGCATCCGGCAGAAGCTCGTCAACACCCGCGAGCGCCTGGCCGGCGGCACCCCGCACCGCCCCGGCTGCGACTACCTCGGCACCGCCGAACTCCTCGCCGACCTGGAACTCATCCAGACCTCGCTGCGCGAGCACCGCGGCGGACTGTTCGCCGACGGGCGGATGGACCGCACGATCCGCACGCTCGCCGCGTTCGGCCTGCAGCTCGCCACCATGGACGTGCGCGAGCACGCGGACGCCCACCACCACGCCCTCGGCCAGCTCTTCGACCGGCTCGGCGAGGAATCCTGGCGCTACGCCGACATGCCGCGCGACTACCGGCAGAAGCTGCTCGCCAAGGAGCTGCGCTCACGCCGCCCGCTCGCCCCGACCCCGGCCCCGCTGGACCCCGCGGGCGAGAAGACCCTCGGCGTCTTCCACACCGTCAAGGAAGCCTTCGAGCGATTCGGCCCCGAAGTCATCGAGTCGTACATCATCTCGATGTGCCAGGGCGCCGACGACGTCTTCGCGGCCGCCGTCCTGGCCCGCGAGGCCGGACTGATCGACCTGCACGCCGGCTGGGCCAAGATCGGCATCGTGCCGCTGCTGGAGACCACCGACGAGCTGCGCGCCGCCGACGTCATCCTCGACGAGATGCTCGCCGACCCGTCGTACCGCCGACTCGTCTCACTGCGCGGCGATGTCCAGGAGGTCATGCTCGGGTACTCCGACTCCTCCAAGTTCGGCGGCATCACCACCTCCCAGTGGGAGATCCACCGCGCCCAGCGCCGACTGCGCGACGTCGCGCACCGCTACGGCGTACGACTGCGGCTCTTCCACGGCCGCGGCGGCACCGTCGGCCGCGGCGGCGGCCCCTCGCACGACGCGATCCTCGCGCAGCCCTGGGGCACCCTCGAAGGCGAGATCAAGGTGACCGAACAGGGCGAGGTCATCTCCGACAAGTACCTCATCCCGGCGCTCGCCCGCGAGAACCTGGAACTGACCGTCGCGGCCACCCTCCAGGCCTCCGCGCTGCACACCGCGCCCCGGCAGTCCGACGAGGCCCTCGCCCGCTGGGACGCGGCCATGGACACCGTCTCCGACGCCGCGCACGCCGCGTACCGCCGACTGGTCGAGGACCCGGACCTGCCGGCCTACTTCTTCGCCTCCACCCCGGTCGACCAGCTCGCCGAGCTGCACCTCGGGTCCCGCCCGTCGCGGCGCCCGGACTCCGGCGCAGGCCTGGACGGGCTGCGGGCCATCCCATGGGTCTTCGGCTGGACCCAGTCGCGGCAGATCGTGCCCGGCTGGTACGGCGTCGGCTCCGGACTCAAGGCACTGCGCGAGGCCGGACTGGACACCGTGCTGGACGAGATGCACGAGCAGTGGCACTTCTTCCGGAACTTCATCTCCAACGTCGAGATGACGCTCGCCAAGACCGATCTGCGGATCGCCCGCCACTACGTCGACACGCTCGTCCCGGACGGGCTGAAGCACGTCTTCGCCGACATCGAGGCCGAGCACGCGCTCACGGTCCAGGAAGTACTGAGGGTCACCGGCGGCTCCGAACTGCTCAGCACCAGCCCGGTGCTCCAGCAGACCTTCGCCATCCGGGACGCCTACCTGGACCCGATCTCCTACCTCCAGGTCTCACTGCTGGCCCGTCAGCGCGAGGCGGCGGCACGCGGCGAGGAAGCGGACCCGCTGCTCGCCAGGGCCCTGCTGCTCACCGTGAACGGTGTCGCCGCGGGGCTGCGCAACACCGGCTGACCCGCCGGGGCGCGGGTGCGGCCCTGCTCACAGGGCGAAGAACGTCGCCACCAGCAGGGCCGCGCCCGCGATCCCCGTGCCCCACGCGGTCCGGGCCATCCGCAGACCGCCACCGATGACCAGGGCGGCCAGCACCAGCGCACCGCCCAGCGGCACCCAGGCGTGCAGGAAACCGGGGGTCCCGGTACGTACGACATCGTCCGTACCCGGCTTCACGACGACCGGGAAACGATCGCCCCTGCGTACCGCGACGGACTTGTCGATCGTCACCCGGGAACGCGCGGCGGCCTGTCCGGACGGGGCGAACGGCCCGGTGCAGACATCGGCGCCACAGCCCGTGACGGTCATCGTGCCGTGCTCACGGCCCTTGGCCAGAACGATGTGGTGCGCCGAACCCCACGAGGAGTACACGCCCGCGGCGAGCAGCAGCAGGACGACACAGCCCAGGGCGGCGTTGCGGGCGAGGGCCAGGGCGCGGTGGGAGGAGCTCCGCTTCATGGGGAGCGATCCTTGGGCAGAGCGGCGCGCCCGGTCAACTCGTGGCCGAAAATCGCCGGGGTACCGGCGGGAATGTCAGCAGTTGTACGAGCCGGGCCCCGCCGGGGTCGCGCGCCGCGGGTATCAGGAGTTGTACGCGCTCTGCGCGCGCTCCAGACCCTCCGCGAGCAGGCACTCCACCGAGTCCGCGGCCCGGTCCACGAAGTAGCCGAGCTCCTTGCGCTCGGTGGACGAGAAGTCCTTCAGCACGAAGTCGGCGACCTGCATCCGGCCCGGCGGCCGGCCGATCCCGAACCGGATCCGGTGGTAGTCGGCACCCATCGCCTTGGTCATCGACTTGAGCCCGTTGTGCCCGTTGTCCCCGCCGCCCAGCTTCAGCCGGAGCGTCCCGTAGTCGATGTCCAGCTCGTCATGGATCGCCACGACATGATCGGTCGGCACCTTGTAGAAGTCGCGCAGCGCCGTGACGGGACCGCCGGAGAGGTTCATGTACGACATCGGCTTGGCCAGGATCACCCGGCGGTTCTCCGGCCCCGGCGGGCCCATACGGCCCTCCACGACCTGTGCCTGGGCCTTCTGGGCCCGCTTGAACTTCCCGCCGATCCGCTCGGCGAGAAGGTCGGCGACCATGAAACCGACATTGTGCCGGTTCGCCGCGTACTCGGGACCGGGGTTGCCGAGGCCCACGATGAGCCAGGGTTCGGTGGCGTCGGACATCTGCGCTCGGTCTCCTTCGCGTACGGGTTTCCGGATGGCCGGGTCACCGGGAAACAGGGAAACGGGGCGGCGGGCCCCGCGAGGGGGAACCGCCGCCCCGTCAGTGAAGCAGAGCGGACGAGGCTCAGAGCCTGTCGGGTGACCTCTGACCGGGCGGCCACGCCCTGGCACGCACGCTTCCCGCGTTGCCGAAATGCCCTGGTAGCTCCTTCCCCAAGCTCTCAAGGAGCAGGGGAGACCCCATCCGAGGACCTTCCGGCGCCTTGGAATCGCACGCACCAGACCGCGTCCGCTGTCCGATCGAAGGTCACCCGACAGGCTCTCAGGCCTCGGCGCCCTCGCCCTCGGCGGCCTCGGCGGCCGGCTCCTCGGCCTGCGCGGCGACGACCTGCAGGACGATGGCCTCCTCGTCACCGGCCAGCACGGCACCCTTGGGCAGCGTGATGTCCTTGGCGAGGACGGACGCACCGGCGTCCAGGCCCGCGACGGAGACCGTGACGGACTCGGGGATGTGGGTGGCCTCGGCCTCGACGAGCAGGGTGTTCTGCACGTACTCCAGGAGGTTGCCGCCCGGGGCCAGGTCGCCCTCGACGTGCACGGCGATCTCGACGTTGACCTTCTCGCCGCGCTTGACCGTCAGCAGGTCGACGTGCTCGATGTTGCCCTTGAGCGCGTTGCGCTGCACGGCCTTGGGGATGACCAGGGCGTCCTTGCCCTCGATCTCCAGACCGATCAGGACGTTGGCGGTCTTGAGCGCCATCATCAGGTCGTGGCCCGGCAGGTTGATGTGAACCGGCTCGGCACCGTGGCCGTAGACGACCGCGGGAACCAGGTTGGCACGGCGGGTGCGACGGGCGGCGCCCTTGCCGAACTCGGTACGGATCTGGGCGTCGAGCTTGACCTCAGCCATGACTGCACTCCTCGTAGGGTGACGAAACTTGGACGGTCACCCGGCCCACGACAGGCCTGCTACGAAGAGCGCGTCGATAACGGACCGCCGTACACATGAGTACGGCCTCCCTCGCCGAGCAACTCGCTGAGTCTACCCGGCAGGGAGGCCGCACCCAAAGTGGATCTACGGCAGCGCCGTTCCTACTGCTCCTCGAAGAGGCTGGTGACCGAACCGTCCTCGAAGACCTCGCGCACCGCACGGGCGATCGTCGGGGCGATCGAGAGCACCGTGATCTTGTCGAGCTCCAGCTCGCCCGGGGTCGGCAGGGTGTCCGTGAACACGAACTCGCTGACCTTGGAGTTCTTCAGACGGTCCGCGGCAGGACCGGACAGCACACCATGGGTGGCCGTCACTATGACGTCCTCGGCACCGTGCGCGAACAGGGCGTCGGCGGCGGCGCAGATCGTGCCACCGGTGTCGATCATGTCGTCGACCAGGACACAGACCCGGCCCTTGACGTTGCCGACGACCTCGTGGACGGTCACCTGGTTGGCGACGTCCTTGTCACGACGCTTGTGGACGATCGCCAGCGGGGCGTCCAGACGGTCGCACCAGCGGTCGGCGACACGCACACGACCGGCGTCCGGGGAGACGATCGTCAGCTTCGTGCGGTCGACCTTGGCACCGACGTAGTCGGCGAGGATCGGCAGCGCGAAGAGGTGGTCGACCGGGCCGTCGAAGAAACCCTGGATCTGGTCGGTGTGCAGGTCCACGGTGAGGATGCGGTCGGCACCCGCCGTCTTCATCAGATCGGCGACCAGACGGGCCGAGATCGGCTCGCGGCCACGGTGCTTCTTGTCCTGGCGGGCATAGCCGTAGAACGGCACGATCACCGTGATGGAACGGGCCGAAGCGCGCTTCAGCGCGTCCAGCATGATGAGCTGCTCCATGATCCACTTGTTGATCGGAGCGGTGTGGCTCTGGATCAGGAAGCAGTCGGCGCCGCGGGCGGACTCCTGGAAGCGGACGTAGATCTCACCGTTGGCGAAATCGAAGGCCTTCGTCGGCACGAGGCCGACACCCAGTTGGTGCGCAACCTCCTCGGCCAGCTCGGGGTGGGCGCGGCCGGAGAAGAGCATCAGTTTCTTCTCGCCGGTCGTCTTGATCCCGGTCACAGCACAGTCTCCTCAGACGTGTTCCTGGCGCCGCGCGCATGTGTCCCGATGTGCGACGAGCCAGCCGAAATGGGGTGAGCATCTATCACGGTACGCCGTGCTCGACGCACCTGTTTCCGGTCAGCTTTCGCCGTCGCGCTCCGAAGCGGCGGCCTGAGCGGCCTGCGCGGCGGCACTTCCCGGACGCTTGCGGGCCACCCAACCCTCGATATTCCTTTGCTGGCCGCGGGCGACGGCCAGCGAACCGGACGGCACGTCCTTGGTGATCACCGAACCGGCCGCGGTGTACACGCCGTCCCCGACCGTGACAGGCGCCACAAACATATTGTCCGCTCCGGTACGGCAGTGGGAGCCGATCGTGGCGTGGTGCTTGGCCTCGCCGTCGTAGTTCACGAAGACGCTGGCGGCACCGATGTTGGTGTGATCACCGATCGTCGCGTCGCCGACGTAGCTCAGGTGCGGGACCTTGGTGCCCTCGCCGACCGTGGCGTTCTTCATCTCCACGTACGTACCGGCCTTGGCCTTCGGCCCGAGCTTCGTGCCGGGACGCAGATAGGCGTACGGGCCCACCGACGCGCTCTCGCCGATCTCCGCCCGGTCCGCGACCGTGTTGTCCACACGCGCGCCCGCGCCCACGACGGTGTCCGTGAGCCGGGTGTTGGGGCCGACCTCGGCGTCCTCGGCGAGATGCGTGGTGCCGAGCAGCTGGGTGCCCGGGTGCACGATCGCGTCCCGCTCGTACGTGACGGTGGCGTCGATCAGCGTGGACGCGGGGTCCACGACGGTCACACCGGCCAGCATGGCGCGCTCCAGCAGCCGCTGGTTCAGCAGCCGTCGTGCCTCGGCCAGCTGGACCCGGTTGTTGATGCCGAGGATCTCGCGGTGGTCGCCGGCGACCGAGGCGCCGACCCGGTGTCCGGCCTCGCGCAGGATCGACAGCACATCGGTGAGGTACTCCTCGCCCTGGCTGTTGTCGGTGCGGACCTTGCCGAGGGCGTCCGCGAGCAGCCGGCCGTCGAAGGCGAAGACCCCGGAGTTGATCTCCCGGATCGCGCGCTGGACCTCGGTGGCGTCCTTGTGCTCGACGATCTCGGTGACCGCGCCGGTGGCCGGGTCGCGGACGATCCGGCCGTAGCCGGTGGAGTCCGGGACCTCGGCGGTCAGCACGGTGACGGCGTTGGAGTCCGCCGTGTGGGTGGCGGCGAGTGCGGTGAGGGTCTCGCCGGAGAGCAGCGGGGTGTCGCCGCAGACGACGATCACGGTGCCCTCGACGGCCCCGCCGAGCTCGTCGAGACCGACGCGCACGGCGTTCCCGGTGCCCCGCTGCTCGGCCTGGTGGGCGGTCCGCAGCCGGTCGTCGACGGCGGTGAGATGCGCGGTGACCCGCTCGCTCTCGTGGCCGACGACCACGACGAGGTGCTCGGGGTCCAGTTCTCGGGAGGCGGCGACGACATGTCCGACGAGCGAGCGCCCGGAGATCTCGTGCAGGACCTTGGGGGTCTTCGACTTCATGCGGGTGCCCTCACCCGCTGCGAGGACGACGACGGCTGCCGGGCGGTTGGCGCTCACGGGTATGTCCTTCGGCTTCGGGTGGGGGGACATCCGAAGGATACCGGGGGGTCGGTGGGCGGGCATGAGTGCGGGCCCCGACCTCGGAGGTCGGGGCCCGTGATCGGAGCTCCCGGGGAAGGATTCGAACCTCCATGACCAGAACCAAAATCTGGCGTCTTGCCCTTAGACGACCCGGGATGGGCCTTATGTCCGATTTTCTTGATCGGCTCGTTGCGCAGCCCCTACTATGCCGTACCACCAACCCTCGATGCGACGGTACAGCTCGGCTCCTTGCGAGACTCTGACGATCAGGCAGCCTCTGTAGCTGTCACCCGTGTTCTTTCGTACGGTTTTCGGGTTGTGTTTCTTGAGTGTTGCCCTCTGGAAAGTCGAGGCGTCAACACCGATCAGCTCCGCCCAGAAGCGCTCGGCGTCCCGCACGCCGGCCGTCTCGTGGATCGACAGCCGAAAACGCAGACGCCCCGGCTCGATTCCGAGAAGGGAGAGCCAGGCGAGGTAGACCTGGATCACGCCGGCGTCGCTGTTGACGAACGTGACCGTCTCGCGTCGGTCGTAAGGTTTGTCCTTCGTTCCCTCCGCCCAGTAGAGGGCGACCCCGGCGAGGAAGAGCTCGCGGTCCGTCATGGTGCCGACCTCGTCCTTTGCGGCATCCTTCGTCCGCTGCCGCTCGGCGTCCCGCAGGGCCATCTCGTGTTCCCAGCGAAGTCGTGCGGCGAGCCGTGCCTGCTCGGCCGGAGTGCGGGTGCGGACGGGTCTCGGGAGATCCCGCACCCACAGTGAGATCGAGCTCTTCGAGCAGCCCAGCTCCACCTGGATCCGGTCGTACGTCATGCCCTGACGCCTCAGCTCCCGCGCCTTCTCCCGCAGGTCGTCCTTGGCGTTCGGGCGCTTCGTCCACTCCGGGGCGGGCTCGCCCTCCAGGAGGCGGTTGAGGATGTCGTTGTTGTGGACGTGGAGCCGGTCGCGGATCTGTCGGCGGCTGAGACCCTCCCGGCGCAGTGCGACGGCCTGTTCGCGCAGCCCTTCGAAGTCGGAGTACTTGCTCGTGATTTCCGTCATGCGCCGAGCGTCGTCCGGAATGCGGACGTCCGGTGTGAAAGCCTGCTCGAATCACCATTTCAAGCGATACCTGGCTGTTCCGTCTCTGTTCGACAAACGTGCGTGCTGTCCGGGCCACCCGAAAACGAGGTGCGTCCGCCCGTAGGCTGGACGCCATGACCGCAACGGGGGCATACCGGGAAGTCGCGGGTACGACGACCCGCGGCTATTGGTGGTGGGATCGGCGGCGAGGCGTCGCCCTGGACGTGGGGCTCGCGCTCCTGTCGGCGATGGAATGCGCACTCGAAGGGGTGGAGTTCGCCCAGGACACCGGGCTGCCGGTGCCGATCGGCGTGGTGTTCGGGCTGCTCGCGGGGTCCGTGCTGGTGGTGCGGCGGCGCTGGCCGATCGCCGTGGTGCTGGTGTCGGTCGCGACCACGCCCGCTGACATGGGCTTCCTGATGGGCCTGGTCGGCCTCTACACGCTGGCCGCCTCGGAGGTGCCACGGAGAATCACCGCGGTGCTGATGGGGATGTCCTTCGTGGGGACGTTCATCGTCACGTACGTACGGCTGCGGCAGAGCGTGTCCGAGCAGGCCGACTTCGGGCCCGGCGACTGGTACGTGCCGCTGATGTCCCTCTTCATGTCCCTCGGGCTCACCGCGCCGCCCGTGCTGTTCGGCCTCTACATAGGGGCGCGGCGCCGGCTGATGGAGAGCCTGCGGGAGCGGGCGGACTCGTTGGAGCGGGAGCTGTCGCTGCTCGCCGACCGTGCCGAGGAGCGGGCCGAATGGGCGCGTACGGAGGAGCGCACCAGGATCGCCCGTGAGATGCACGACGTGGTCGCCCACCGGGTCAGCCTGATGGTCGTGCATGCCGCCGCGCTCCAGGCCGTCGCGCCGAAGGACCCGGCGAAGGCGGTGCGGAACGCCGCGCTGGTCGGCGACATGGGCCGCCAGGCGCTGACCGAGCTGCGCGAGATGCTGGGGGTGTTGCGGGCGGGGGATCCGGTGACGCCCCGGTCGGCCCAGGTGCCGCTCGCCTCGGTCGGGAAGGCGGCTGCCGCCGCGGCTGCCGCGGCGGCGGAGGACGGGCCCCGGCTGCACGAGGTGGAGACCCTGGTCGGGGAGTCCAGGGCGGCCGGCATGACCGTGGAACTCTCGGTGGACGGCGAGGCACGCCCGTACGCACCCGAGGTGGAGCAGACCGCGTACCGGGTGGTGCAGGAGGCGCTGACGAACGTGCACAAGCACGCGGCGGGCGCGAAGGCGTGGGTGCGGCTCGCGCACCGCGGCTCGGAATTCGCGATGCAGGTGGAGAACGGCCCGTCGGACGCGGCCACGGCAGACGCGGGGCTGCCGAGCGGGGGCAATGGGCTCGTCGGTATGCGGGAGCGGGTGCTGGGGCTCGGCGGTGTCTTCGTCTCCGGCCCGACGGACGCGGGGGGTTTCCGGGTGTCGGCGGTGCTGCCGGACCGGGGGGCGGCCTGAGGGCCGGAAGGTGTCGGCGGGCCGGAGGTTCGGGCCGGTCAGTTCGAGACGAGGCGTTCCGGCTGGATGCCGCCGACCAGGGTGGCCAGTGCCTGGTCGATGTCCGGGCCGAGGTACCAGTCCCCGGTGTGGTCGATGCTGTACACGCGTCCTTCGTTGTCGATGGCGAGGACCGCCTGTCCGTCCCCTTCCTCGCCGAGCGGGCTGACCTCGGTCCCCAGCGCCCGGCCGAGGTCGCCGAGCGTGCGGGCGAGATGCAGTCCGCGCATCGGGTCGATGCGCACCGGGGCCGGTGCGATCTGCCGGCCCGGCGCGGACGCCGTGATGTGCAGTCCGCCGAATTCCGCCCATGCCTCCACGGCGGCGGGGAAGATCGCGTGCTGATGGCCGGCGGGCGACGTGTGCGAGCGCAGCGCGTCGGCCCACTCCTCGGCCTGCCGGATGTCCCAGCGGCCGGGTTGCCAGCCCGCGGCACGCAGGGCGGCGTCGACGGCGACGGGGAAGCGGGTCGAGGAATGGCGGTCGCGGCCCGTGGGGCCCGCCTGTGGGGGTAGGTCGGTTCGGTCGTGCATCGGCGCGCGGTCAGCCCTTCTCGGCGGTGGTCGCCGCCCCGGTGGTCGTGAGGTCGACGGGACGTACGCCGAAATGGGCGAGCATCGCGGCGCAGGAGCGGCACGGTGGTGCGTAGGTGCCGTGCATCGGGTCGCCGTCCTCACGGATGCGCCGTGCGGTGAGTCGCGAGTGCTTCAGGGCGCGGCGGGCCTCGCCGTTGGTCAGCGGTTTGCGCTGGGCCCGCTTGGAACGGCCGGCGTCGGCCGCGGTGAGCTGCCGGGACAGCAGTATCGCCTCGGGGCAGCGGCCGGTGAAGCGTTCGCGCTGGCCGCTGGTGAGGGTGTCGAGGAAGTCCTGGACCAGCGGGTGCAGTACGGGTGGCTGGTCACCCTTGCCGGCGGTGCAGGTGAGTGTCTCGCCGCGTACGGACAGCGCTGCCGCCACCGCGGGCAGGATGCCGTCGCGGCGGTGGTGCAGGCGGGGGGCGCGGCTGGTCCCGGTGCTGCTCCAGCTGAGGCGCGGGTCCCCGGATGTGACTGGTTGTGAAGTGTGCATGGTGCGTTTCCCTCCCGTGCCCGCAGCGGTAGCTGCGCGATGTGCACGCCCCCGAGTTGCGGTGACAGCCTGCCAAATGTCCCGGCTGGTCGGAAAGCTGGGGCGGGGATACACACGTCCGTGTCGTCCTTCGGCGGCAGCGGCGTCGCTCGTCCGTCACGCCGCTGTGACGGTTGGTGACGGCTGGACCGGGGGCGAGACCCGCTCTTGCGCCACCGCATAGGCTGTGCCCGGACCGCCGCTTGGGCAGGTCGGTCCTCACCAGTCGGACGCAGCAGGGGGCAACCGCCATGACGACAGGTCGGCTCGGGCAGCAAGCCGCGCCACCGAACGCGGCCTACGCCGGGCAGCTCGTGCATTTCCCGGACCCGGTCCGGGCGTCGCGCCACCCCGGGGGTGTGCGCATGGACGAGAACGGCAGCCCGGATTTCGCGCCGTACGCGCGCGCCACCGCCGAGATAGCCGAGCCCCCGCAGGGTTTCGGTGTGGACGAACTGCGGCTGACCGACTACGTCTCGGCCAACGCGGCGCTGGCGGCGTCCGGCCATGAACTGTGGGACACGATCCCCGCGGTCGCCACCCCGCACGGCTGGACCTGGCACCACGCGCCCGGTGGTCGTCGCATGGAACTGATCCCGGTCGAGGTCAAGGCGCTGCTCCGGCACCATGGCGGCCTGGCCACCACCGCGGTCGACCAGAACAAGCGCGGCACCCGCCCGTTGCAGGAGACCCGGCCCGCGCACTTCCGGCTGCCCAAGGGCGCCGTCGCGGTGAGCGAGCAGCAGATCCTGGGCGTCGAGGAGGACCTCGGCTACCGGCTGCCCGGCGCCTACCGTTCCTTCCTCAAGGCGGCGGGCGGTTCGGCCCCGGTCGGTGCGGCGCTCGACGCGGAGCTCGGTCTCCTGGTCGACCAGCCGTTCTTCACGGTGCGCGAGGAGGCCGCCGTGAACGATCTGGTGTACGTCAACAAGTGTCTGCGGGACCACCTCACCAAGGACTACCTGGGCGTCGCCTTCGTCCAGGGCGGCATCCTCGCGGTGAAGGTGAAGGGCAACGGTGTCGGCTCGGTCTGGTTCTGCGCGTACGACGACGCCCGGGACCAGGACGGCTGGAACGTGCAGCAGCGGGTGGACCGGCTGCTGCTGCCGTGCGGCGGCGACTTCGATGCCTTCCTGCAGCGTCTGGCGGGCAATCCGCCGGAGCTGGAGACCGTGGCGAACCTGATGGTGGACGGCGGCTTCGCGCGGGCCGTCCCGGTGGAGGGGTGAGCGCGATGGTGACCTTTGCGCAGGCGCAGGAGCGCGCGGACGAGTGGATCAACGGCGATGTGCCCGCGTACCAGCAGCGTGAGGTGCGGGTGCGGGAGTTCGAGCTGGGCTTCGTGGCGTGGGGCGAGGACCGCGCCGAGGGCCCGGTCTCGGACGGCGGCCGGCAGCGGCTCGTGATCGCCCGGGACAGCGGTGAGGCCACTTTGTGGCCGGGGCTGCCGGTGGGCGAGGTGATCCGGCGCTACGAGGAGGAGTACGGCGCGCAGGGTGTGGCACCGGCCGCTCCGGAGCCGCCGCAGCGCATCGATCTGAATCAGACGTCCTTCCTGTTGAGTCCCCCGGAGTGGCTCCAGGAGGCGGCCGACAAGCTGGGCATCCCGGACCACCGGGCGGACCGGGGTGGGGGTGCGCCCGCTCCGGCCGCTCCGTCCCCTTCGGCCACGCAGCCGCCTGTCGCCCCTGCCGCGTACGAGCCCACCGCCAACGACGGGGTTCCGGCGTCCCCGCCGAGCGTGCCCACCGGTGCCACCCCCTGGGCCGGGACCGACACCAACGCGGGCTCCGACGACGGTGCGGTGCCGCTGCCCGCCACGGTGTTCGCGCCGCCGCTCTCGGGCTCCGACGACGACGGGACCCCGCCGCCGGTCGTGCCCGCCGACGCGCCGACCGCTCTGATGTCCGGCGGCAGCCGGCTGCCCAGGACGGCGATCGTTCCCGGCCTGGAACCGCAGGGTGCCGGCGGCTCCGCTCCCGGAGCACCCGCCCCGGGTGCTCCCGGCGCCGGTGACATCGCGGACGCGACCACCAGCAAGGCGGCCGTGCCGCCGCGCGGTCCGCGCGGGGGCGGTTCGACGACCCCGCCACCGCCCGGTGTGCCCGGTGTGCCGGGCGCCCGGCCCGGTGCTCCGGTGCCGCCGCCTTCGGGACCGGGTGCGCCCGGCGCTCCGGCGGGTGGGTATCTGCCGGGCGGGCTCGTCTCCCAGCAAGGTCCGCCCGGTGCGCCGGTGCCTCCTGGTCCTCCGGGGGTTCCTGGTGCGCCGCAGCCCCCCGGCCCGCCTGGTGTCCCCGGTGTTCCTGGTGCGCCGCAGCCTCCTGGTCCGCCCGGTCCGCCGGTGCCTCCTGGTTCGACGTCTCCGCCGTCGGGTGGGGGTGTGCATCATGCTGCGACGATGCTGGCCGATCCGAGCATGGGCGGTCCCGGTGGGCCGCAGCCGCCCGGCCCGCCTGGTGTCCCCGGTGTTCCTGGTGCGCCGCAGCCTCCTGGTCCGCCCGGTCCGCCGGTGCCTCCTGGTTCGACGTCTCCGCCGTCG
>NZ_JBIVON010000006.1:80565-152606 GCF_044754145.1 Streptomyces sp. NPDC093149 | reverse complement strand
CGGGTGGGGGTGTGCATCATGCTGCGACGATGCTGGCCGACCCGAGCATGGGTGTCCCTGGTGCGCCGCAGCCACCTGGTCCGCCCGGAATGCCGGGTGTCCCTGGTGCGCCGCAGCCGCCCGGTCCGCCTGGTGTCCCCGGTGTCCCTGGTGCGCCGCAGCCGCCCGGCCCGCCTGGTCCTCCGGGGCCGCCGGTGTCTCCTGGTTCGACGCCTCCGCCGTCGGGTGGGGGTGTGCATCATGCTGCGACGATGCTGGCCGACCCGAGCATGGGCGGTCCCGGTGCGCCGCAGCCCCCCGGTCCCCCTGGTCCCCCCGGTCCGCCCGGAATGCCGCAGGGCGGCGGCCCCGGCCCCGTACCGCCGAATCCGCACGGCCCGCAGCCCCCGGCGTACGGCTATCCGCAGGCGCCGAGCGGTCAGCCGACCGTCGGCCCCGGCTATCAGGCCGTGCTGCGCTACCGCGCGCCCGACGGCAGCGAGCAGCAGCTGATCCGGCGCTCGGCGCCCGGCACCCCGCATCCCGAGTGGCAGATGCTGCACGAGCTGCGGGCCATGAACGTGCCGCCGCAGCAGGTCATCGAGCTGCACACCGAGCTGGAGTCGTGCGAGCTGCCCGGTGGTTACTGCGCGCGGATGATCCGTGAGACCTGGCCGCAGGTGCGGATCACCAGCGTCGCCCCGTACGGCACCGATCACGCCAGCCGCCAGCAGGGCATGCAGCATCTGCTCACGCATCAGGGTGAGCTGCACCAGGTGGCGGACGGGCCGGCGCGCCCGGCACCGGTGCGTGCGCCGCTGCCGCAGATGCCGGCCGCGCCGCAGGTGCCGCCGGAGGTCGTCGCGCAGGAACTGCTGCAGAGCTTCGGCCCGCAGGGCATCCTCCGTTTCGACCAGCGTGCCGTGTCCCGTCAGGGTGTGCCCGAGACCGTGGCGCAGACCCTGGTGTGGGCGGGGCTGCCCGCCGACTTCGGGCCGTTCTTCTGGGCACAGCCGGGCCAGCCGGTGGTGCCGACGCTGGCCGAGCTCGCCGCGCAGCGGCAGGTTCAGGCCGCCCCGGACGCCGGGTCGTACCTCGTCATGGGGACCGATTTCGGTCGGGCGATCTGTGTCCAGTACGGCACGGCGAACATCGTGGCCGTGCCGGTCGAGGCGGGTCCCCCCGCGGGCGGGCACGGTCAGTCGGCGGCGCCGCAGTTCGTGAACACCGGGCTGCCGGAGTTCCAGCGCTCGATGGCGCTGCTCGGCCGGATGTGGCGGCTGCGCTACGGGCTCAACCCCGAGCAGGCGGGCCGCTGGACGGTCGACTTCCAGGCCCAGCTGGTGGCGCTGGACGCGGCGGCGCTGGCGTCGCCGGAGAGCTGGTGGTCCGTACTCCTCGAGCAGATGTGGGACGGGCTGATCTGACCCGGCAGCCGTGCGAGGGCGCCCGGACCCCGACCGGGGCCGGGCGCCCTCGCACGGTCTGTGATGCCTGTCGCTTCCGTCCGGAACGTGGCTGATCGATTCCGACTTCTGTGCCAATTACCGCATCCTTGACGTATTGCTGATCGGAGAGTCGGAAAGAGGCTTCAAGGATGAGTTCTGCACCGGTGTCCCCGCACGGCTTCGTCGTGGTGCGAGGGCGCGGATACCGCCCGGAGCAGGTGGACAACAAGGCGGCCGATCTGTCGGCGGAGCGGGACGAGGCGCTGGAGCAGGTGTCCCGGCTGACCGCGCTGGCGGATGAGCTGTCGGCCGAGTCGGCGCGGCTCGGCGAGGTCGTCGCCGCGCTCGCCCCGCAGAACTACGCATCGCTCGGTGAGCGGGCCCAGCGGATCCTGGGGCTCGCCGAGAGCGAGGCCGAGGACGTCCGGGGCGCTGCCCGGGAGGATTCGCAGGCGCTGCGGGACGCGGCGGAGGAGGCGGGCCGCGGGCTCCGCGCGTCGGCGGGCGCGGACTCCGAGGCGATGCGGGCGGCGGCCGGGAAGTACGCCGAGGAGACGTTGGCCACGGCCCGGGGCACCGCCGAGGGGACCGTCACCGAGGCCCGCCGGGAGGCCGCGGAGGTCCGGGAGCAGGCGGAGTCGGCGATGGCTGAGACGCGTCGTCGTACCGCGAGCGTTCTCGCGCACCAGGAGCAGGAGCACACCGAGCGGTGGAAGACGGCCGAACGCGAGCTGGCCGAGGCCGAGGCCGTGCAGGCGGCGCGCCACGACGAGCAGATCGAGCGGGCGGAGGCCAGCCTGGCCGAGGTGCGGCGGGCGCTGGCGGAGACCGAGGAGGCGGCCCGGCACGGTCAGGAGGACGCCGATGCGCGGGGCGCGGAGCTGTTCGCGGCGGCCCGGGTCCGTGAGGAGCGGGTGGTCCGGGAGACGGAGCGGATTCTGCGGGAGCACGAGGAGGGCCGCGAGGAGGTGCAGGCGCACATGGCGCACGTGCGGAACTCGCTCGCGGCGCTCACCGGTCGGGTGGCCCCGGATCCGACGGAGGACTGAGGTCCCGCCGGTACCGACCGGGGCCTTGTGGCCCGGGGTGGTTCAGAGCCTGTCGGGTGGCCTCGGGCCGGATGGCGGACGCGGCCCGGTGCGTGCGTGCCAGGGCGTGGCCGCCCGGTCGGAGGTCACCCGACAGGCCCTCAGGGCCGGGGGGCCGGTGGCACCCCCGCCAGGATGCGGGGCTCCTCCCTGTCGTACCCGCGGCGGGCCTCGGCCGCCGTGTAGCGGGGGAGGACGGTTCCCAGCCAGCCCGCCAGGAATCCGGCCGGGATGGAGACGAGCCCGGTCGTGGTGAACGGGAACCAGTTGAAGTCGTGGTCGGGGAAGACCGAGGAGGGGGAGCCCGAGACCAGGTTGGTGCCCGTGATCAGCACCATGACGGTGACGGTGCCGACGATCAGGGTGCAGAGCAGTCCGGTACGGGTGAAGCGCCGCCAGAACATGCTGTAGACGAGCGCCGGGGCGAGCGCCGACGCGCCGACGCAGAAGGAGAGGGTCGCCAGCGCCTGCACGTTCCAGTGCCTGGCCACGACGGCGAGCGTGATGGCGAGCAGCCCGACGGCGACCGCGGAGACCTGTGCCGTGCGCATTTCGGACAGGCCCGCCACCGGCTGCCTGTTCCGGCGGCGCACTCCGTGCAGGCCGTGGGCGAAGAGGTCGTGGGCGAGGGCGTTGGCACAGGCCAGGATCATTCCGGCGACCGAGGCGAGCAGTGTCAGGAAGATCGCCGTCGTCATCGTCGTGACGATCAGCGCGCCCATCTGGCCGCCGCCCGCGACGGCTCCGCTGACCTGCAGGATCGAGCTGTTCCCGGATGCCCCGGCGGCGGTGATGCCGTCATGCCCGACGAGCGCGCCGGCGCCGAAGCCGATCACGACGAGCAGCAGACAGATCCCGGCGACCACACAGACCGCCCAGGACAGGGAGCGGCGGACGGCCTGGGTGGACGGGGCGTTCGTCATGCGCAGGGTGACGTGCGGCAGGCAGGCGGCGCCGAGCACCACGGTCAGTTCGGAGCTGACCATGTCGAGCCCGCTGCCCTCGAACTGGAGCCCCGAGCGCAGATAGGCGCCTCCCGCCCCGCTGCCCTGCTGGGCGGCCGAGAGCAGGGCGCCGGTGTCCCAGCCGAACCGGTTCATGATCATTACGGCGATGGTGAGGGCGGCGACGAAGAGGACCACGGTCTTCACGATCTGGATCAGCGAGGTGCCCTTCATACCGCCGATCGCCGCGTAGCCGATCATCAGCGTGCCGAGTCCGATGATGGCGCCGGTGCGGAATCCCGAGCTGTCGAACCCCAGGATGAAGGCGAGGAGATCGCCGCTGCTCGCGAGCTGGACGACCATCATCGGCACCAGTGCGGCGAGAGCGGCCGCGCAGGCGGCGATGCGGACCGCGCGGCCGGGGGCGCGGCGTTCGAGCAGGTCGCCCATGGTGAACCCGCCCGCGTTGCGCAGCGGTTCGGCCAGCAGGAACATCAGCAGCACGAGCGAGAGGGTGATGCTCAGGGCGAGGATCATCCCGTCGTAGCCGGTGAGGGCGATGATGCCGGTGGTGCCGAGGACCGTGGCGGCGGAGAGGTAGTCGCCCGCCAGGGCGAGGCCGCTGCGCAGGGGGGAGCGCGAGCGGGAGCCGGTGTAGAACTCGTCGAGGTCGTCGCGGTCCGGACCGGTCATCACGCAGAGCAGCAGCGCCACGGTGGCCACGGCGAGAAAGGCCACGAGGGACATGGTCTGCGCGGAGTTGTCGAATCCGTTCACCGGGCCGCTCCCGCTCTTCGGATCCGGGCGGCGAGGGGATCGACGGTTTTCCGGGCGGTCCGCTCGTACAGGACGACGGCGAGCAGTGTCACCGGGAGCTGGCAGAGGCCGAGCGCCAGGCCGAGGTTGAGGCCGCCGAACAGGGGCCGGTCCATGAGGTCCTTGGCGAAGCCGGAGAGCAGCAGGAAGGCGATGAAGTAGCCGAGTGCGGTCAGTGTGGTGATGCGCCGCAGCAGCCGGTACGCGGTGCGCAGTCGGCGCAGGTCGCCGTGACGGGTGGCGGAGGACGTGGGCGCGGCGGGTGCGTCCGGCCCTTCCGCGTCCGGCGAGGGGTGCGAACTCTGCCAGGGGAGCAGGTAGTCGGGGTGGTACGGAGGCGGGGGCTGATGCCGCCGGGACGGCTTCGGCAGCCGTTCGGGCCGGGAGGGATACGGGGGCGGGGACGGGTTTCCGTACGACATCTGGGTGCTGCTCCTTGCAAGGCTCGGTTCCTGGTCTGGACGGCAAGGCAGGAGTGCGTGTGTGCTGTAGGAAGCGCGAACATTACTCGTGGGTATGGCAGTTGAGGAGAGTATGGCTGGAACTACCCACGGTAATGGCTCAGTTGCGTGAACTTTTGACGAAGAGGTCGCGCACGCAGGTGGGGTGGAGGAAGGGGCGGGGTGAGGGGCAAGCCCGGCAAGGCGGAGGAGGGAGGCGGATGGGGGTCTCCCCTGCTCGAACGCAGCTGAGAGCTTGGGGAAGGAGCGTCGTCGACCGACGACAACGCCGCCGGGCGCCGCCCATCGGCACGCGACGCCGTCCCACCTGCGTGCGCGGCCTCGAAAGGGAGCTCCCGCACTACGGCGCGGGGGTGTCGCCGCCGGGCTCCTCGGTGAGGACCGGGAAGCGGCGCGGGGCCAGCAGGACCAGCACCAGCAGGGCGAGCGCCGCGGCCGCGGCGGCGCCCAGATAGACATGGTCGACGGCGGCGTCGACGGCCCGCCGCAACTGGTCGGTCGCGGCGGCCGAGAGGCTGCCCGGGTCGTCCAGGGCGTGCGAGACCGCGTCCAGGTCGTCCGGCAGTCCGGGTACCGGGGCGGCGGCCAGCCGGGAGGTGAGGACCCCGTTGGCGACGGCGCCGAAGAGCGCGGCGCCGACGCTCTGGCCGACCTGCCGGCAGAAGAGCACCGACGCGGTCGTCGTCCCCCGTTCGGCCCAGCCGACCGTCGACTGCACCCCGACGATCAGCGGCAGCTGGAACAGCCCGAGCGCCGCGCCGAGCAGCAGCATGATCAGGGCGGGCTGCCAGGGCTCGCCCGGATACGGCAGCAGCGGGAAAGCGAGCAGTATCAGCAGTGCGCAGCCCATGCCGATGATCGCGGTGAGGCGGAAGCCGATGCGGTTGTAGACGCGGTTGGAGAACGCCGCGGAGACCGGCCAGCTCAGAGTCATCACGGACAGGACGAAACCGGCGGCGACGGGGCCGAGGCCGAGCACCGACTGGGCGTACGTCGGCAGGAAGACGGTGGGGGCGACCATCAGCAGCCCCATCGCGCCCAGCGCGAGATTGACCGAGGCGATGGTCCGCCGCCGCCAGACCCAGCCGGGAATGATCGGCTCGGCGGCCCGCCGTTCGATGACGACCGTCAGTGCGCCTAGCGCGGCGCTGCCGGCCAGCAGTCCGAGGGACGGGGCGGAGAGCCAGGGCCAGGCGACCCCGCCCTGGACGAGCGCCGTCAGCAGCAGGGTGCCGGTGGCGAAGACGGCGAGGGCGCCCGCCCAGTCGATTCGGGGGCGGGGCGCGCCGGCCGCCCGGCGGATGCGGGACGGCTCGTGCAGGTGGCGTACGACGAGCCAGAGTGCGACGGCCCCGATCGGCAGATTGATCAGAAAGATCCAGCGCCAGTCCGCGTACACCGCGAAGAGTCCGCCGATCACCGGCCCCGCGACCGCCGACGTGGCCCATACGGTCGACAGCTTGGCCTGGATCTTCGGGCGTTCCCTGAGTGGATAGAGGTCGGCGGCGATGGTCTGCACGGTGCCCTGGAGAGCGCCGCCGCCCAGGCCCTGGACGACCCGGAAGGCGATCAGCGCGGCCATGTTCCAGGCGGCGGCGCAGAGCACCGAACCGAACAGGAACAGAACGATGCCGGCGATCAGGACCGGCTTGCGGCCGAAGGTGTCGGAGAGCTTCCCGTACACCGGCAGGGTGACCGTCACGGCCAGCAGATAGCCGGAGAACAGCCAGGAGAAGACGGAGAATCCGCCGAGATCCCCGACGATCTGCGGGACGGCTGTGGAGACGATGGTGCCGTCGATGGCCGCCAGGGCCATGCCGAGCATCAGGGCGGCCACCACCGGACCGCGTCCGCGCGGCGCGGCGGGGGACGGGGCCGGGTCCACCCCGGACCCGGACATCGCTTCGGTACTGCCGCCCGCGCCGCTCACCAAGATTCCTTCCCCATGCACGTATTTTCTCGTGACACTGTCTCACCCGTGGCTCCCGGCGGGGAGGGTGCTGCCGGGGGGACGGGCCCGACGGCCTGGGCGGACCCCGGCGCGTGCACCCAGGGGGCCGGCCCCTGAGGTCCGTGTCCACCAGGGGGCCGATACCCCTAAGGGGCGCTCCCCACTTTTGCCCAGGGGCGCTTCCTCCCGGCGGAGGACGTGACGGCGCGGGTCCGTTCCTTACCGTGGTCCTACACCGCGAGAAACGGCTGATTCCCGCCGCGAATGCGGCTGGCCACAGGGGGCGGGGTGGGGGAAACCCCACCCGAAGACTGCGCTGCGCACCAGAGCGCCGGCCCCCCTCGGAACACCAGACTTCATCCGTACACCGCGACATCCTGAACACTGACGGACATAGGAGAAAAACCGTGACAACGGCTGTGACCATTCCCAGGCACGGGGGCACTGGAGGGCGTACGGCCGTGGCTGCGCGGGCGCGGCAGGTCGTCAAGGCCTACGGCGCGGGGGAGACCCGTGTCGTCGCGCTCGACCATGTCGATGTGGACATCGCCCGCGGGCAGTTCACGGCGATCATGGGTCCGTCCGGCTCCGGCAAGTCGACGCTGATGCACTGCCTGGCCGGACTGGACACCGTGACCTCCGGTCAGATCTTCCTGGACGAGACCGAGATCACCGGGCTCAAGGACAAGAAGCTCACCCAGCTGCGCCGGGACCGGATCGGCTTCATCTTCCAGGCGTTCAACCTGCTCCCCACGCTCGACGCGCTGGAGAACATCACGCTGCCGATGGACATCGCGGGCCGTAAGCCCGACGCGGCCTGGCTGCGGCAGGTCGTGGAGACCGTCGGTCTCGCCGAGCGTCTCAAGCACCGCCCCACCGAGCTCTCCGGCGGCCAGCAGCAGCGCGTCGCGGTGGCCAGGGCGCTCGCCGCCCGGCCGGAGATCATCTTCGGTGACGAGCCCACCGGGAACCTGGACTCGCGGGCCGGCGCCGAGGTGCTGAGCTTCCTGCGCAGGTCGGTCGACGAGCTGGGCCAGACCATCGTCATGGTCACCCACGACCCGGTCGCCGCCTCCTACGCGGACCGGGTGCTCTACCTCGCCGACGGGCGCATCGTCGACGAGATGCACAGCCCGACGGCCGACCAGGTCCTCGACCGCATGAAGGACTTCGACTCCCGCGGGCGGACCTCATGACCGTCTGGAAGACATCGAGGCGCAACTTCTTCGCGCACAAGGGACGCATGGCGCTCTCCGCCGTCGCGGTCCTGCTGTCGGTGGCGTTCGTGTGCGGCACGCTCGTCTTCACCGACACCATGAACACCACGTTCGACAAGCTCTTCGCCGCGACGGCGGCCGACGTCACCGTCCGGCCCAAGAGCCCCGACGAGAAGGACCGGCTGCCGGAGAGCGGCAAGCCCGTCACCGTGCCCGCAGCCGCCGTCGAGAAGGCCGCCGGGGCCACCGGGGTGAAGGACGCCGAGGGCGCGGCCGTCAGCACGTCCGTCACCGTCGTCGACAGCCACGACAAGAACATCGGCTCGACGTCGGGCGCCCCGACGATCGCGCGCAACTGGACGAAGAACGACCTGCGTTCGATGGAGATCACCTCCGGTCGCGTGCCGCGCGGTCCCACCGAGGCGATGCTCGACGCCGACACCGCCGAGAAGCACCACCTGAAGATCGGCGACTCGCTGCGCACCATCACCCCCAACGGCGACATCGACGCGAAGATCAGCGGCATCGTCACGTTCAAGGTCACCAACCCCGGTGCGGCCGTCGTCTACTTCGACACCGCCACCGCGCAGACGAAGCTGCTCGGCGCACCGGACGTGTTCAGCGTCGTCTTCGTGTCCGCCCAATCCGGTGTCTCCGACATCGGGTTGAAGAAGAACGTCGCCACCGCGCTCGGCGACACCTCCGGGTACGAGCTCCAGACCCAGAAGGAGGCCGCGGACGCCAGCAGGGACTCGATGGGCTCCTTCCTCGACGTCATGAAGTACGCGATGCTCGGCTTCGCCGGGATCGCCTTCCTCGTCGGCATCTTCCTGATCGTCAACACCTTCTCGATGCTGGTCGCCCAGCGCACCCGCGAGATCGGCCTGATGCGGGCCATCGGCTCCAGCCGCAAGCAGGTCAACCGGTCCGTACTGATCGAGGCGCTGTTCCTCGGCATCGTCGGCTCCGTCCTCGGCGTCGGCGCCGGGATCGGCCTCGCCGTCGGCCTGATGAAGCTCATGGGCGCCATGGGCATGGAACTGTCCACCAAGGACCTCACGATCGCCTGGACGACCCCGGTCGTCGGCCTCGCGCTCGGCATCCTCGTCACCGTCGTCGCCGCCTACATCCCGGCCCGCCGCGCCGGGAAGATCTCCCCGATGGCCGCCCTGCGCGACGCCGGAACCCCGGCGGACGGCCGCGCGGGCCGGGTCCGGGCCGCCATCGGCCTCGTCCTCACCCTCGCCGGTGGCGCCGCGCTGGTCGCCGCGACGCGCGCCGACAAGTCGAGCGAAGGCTCGCTCTTCCTCGGTGCGGGCGTGGTCCTCACCCTGATCGGCTTCATCGTGATCGGCCCGCTGCTGGCCGGCTTCGTGGTCCGGGTGCTGAGCGCGGTCATGCTGCGGATGTTCGGGCCCGTCGGGCGGCTCGCGGAGCGCAACGCCCTGCGCAACCCGCGCCGTACCGGAGCGACCGGCGCCGCCCTGATGATCGGTCTCGCCCTGGTGGCCTGCCTCTCGGTCGTCGGCTCCTCCATGGTCGCCTCCGCCACCGAGGAACTCGACAAGTCGGTGGGCGCGGACTTCATCGTCCAGTCGTCCGGCGGCAACCCCCAGCCGATCGTGCCGCAGGCCGAGAAGGCCCTGGAGGCCGTGCCCGGCATCGAGCACCTCACCTCGTACAAGTCCGTCGGCGCCAAGATCACCGCGCCCGACGGCAGCACCGAGGACAAGGCCCTGGCCGCCGTCGACCCCACGTACCGGGACGACGTGCGCCGCGAGACCGTCTCCGGCAAGCTGGCCGACGCCTACGGCAAGGACGCCATGTCGGTCGGCGAGACGTACGCCACCGAGCACCACGTCAAGGTCGGCGACCGGCTCACCATCGCGTTCAAGGGCGGCGAGACCGCCAGGCTGAAGGTCGCCGCGATCACCTCGGACGACGCGAACATCGACAAGGGCGCGATGTACACCGACATCACGACCGCCGCGCGGTACGTCCCCGCCGACACCCTGCCGAAGAACATGATCATGTTCGCGAAGGCCGAGGACGGCAAGGAGAAGGAGGCGTACGCCGCCCTCAAGGACGCACTCGCCAAGTACCCGCAGTACGAGGTGAAGAACCAGGCCGACTTCAAGGAGCAGCTGAAGGACCAGATCGGCCAGCTGCTGAACATCGTCTACGGCCTGCTGGCCCTCGCGATCATCGTCGCGGTGCTCGGAGTGGTGAACACCCTGGCGCTGTCGGTGGTCGAGCGGACCCGCGAGATCGGACTGATGCGCGCCATCGGCCTCTCCCGCCGACAGCTGCGCCGGATGATCCGTCTGGAGTCCGTGGTCATCGCGGTCTTCGGCGCCCTGCTCGGCCTCGGCCTCGGCATGGGCTGGGGCACGGCGGCCCAGAAGCTGCTGGCCCTGGAAGGGCTCAACGTCCTGGAGATCCCGTGGCCGACGATCCTCACGGTCTTCGTCGCCTCGGCCTTCGTCGGCCTGTTCGCGGCCCTGGTCCCGGCGTTCCGGGCGGGCAGGATGAACGTGCTGAACGCGATCGCCACGGATTAGCCGCGGCGACGGCCCACGTAGGATGACTGATCCGGCCCCGGGGTGTTCCTCCAAACACTCCGGGGCCGGACGCGTGCGGCCCCGGTCCGGGGCGTTCCCCGGGGGCCTCCCGCGACCGGGGCCGCTTGCACGAAGCTGCCGTGGCCCGTGCAGCAAGCTGACACGTCCGGGCGCGCCTGTGCGCCCTCCTCGCTGGCATCGTCGTCCTGCCGGGAACCCCCGGCAGGACGCAACAGCCGAAGGGGAATCGTGTTCAGCTCTTCGCTCTCGCGCCGGCCGGCCGGCGCCGTACGCACTGCCGCCGTCACCGGTCTCGCCCTGGTCTCGCTCGCGCTCTCCGCCGGTGCCGCCTCCGCCGCGGGGGCGGCCTCCTTCGGCCCCCCGGCCGGTCATCCCGGCCCCGTACAGGTGGATCAGACGGTCTGTACGCACCTGGAGCCGGCACTGGACCGGCTCCCCCCGCCCGCCGCACCCGTCCAGGTGTGCAAGCTGGTCAACGGCTGGGACTAGACCGTGTCCGACGAATCCCGCCTGGCGTGCGACGCCCGGCACACACACTCGCGTCGGAATCATCCAAGTACGCCCAGTACGAGGACGATCCTCCGCCTTGCGACCGCACGCACCGGACGCCGCGCGCCCCGCCCTCCGGGCGGACGGCGCCATTCGTCGGACACGGCCTAGACCGCCGTGATGCGGTTTCAGCTGCTAGGACCGCTGACCATCACGGACGGTCCCGAAGCCGTCGTGCTCCAGCCGTCGAAACCGACGATCCTGCTGGCCGCACTTCTCCTGCACGCCAACGCCGTGGTGTCCGCCGACTACCTCCAGCGGGCCG
This sequence comes from Streptomyces sp. NPDC093149, assembly GCF_044754145.1. NCBI lineage: Bacteria > Bacillati > Actinomycetota > Actinomycetes > Kitasatosporales > Streptomycetaceae > Streptomyces > Streptomyces sp. NPDC093149. The sequence goes on along the minus strand of NZ_JBIVON010000006.1, from coordinate 141,306 downwards.
TGTGGGGGGAGGAACAGCCGGCCACCGCCAAGGCCGCCCTCCAGACCTGCGTACTGCGGCTGCGCCGGCTCTTCACCAAACACGGGGTGACGGAGACCTCCATCGAGGCGGTGCCCGGCGGCTACCGGATCACCGCCGAACCGCACTCGCTGGACCTGCTCGGCTTCCGGGACCAGGTGCGCCGTGCGGTGGCCATGTCGCAGGACCCGGAGGCCGAACTCTGCACGCTCAAGGACGCGCTGTCCCTCTGGCAGGGCTCACTGCTGGCCAATGTGCGCTCCGACGTGCTGCACCGGGACGAGGTGCCGCGGCTCGCGGAGGAGCGGCTGCGCAGCGTGGAACGGGTCTGCGATCTGCTGCTGGGCCTGGGGCGTTACGGGGAGGCCCTCGTCGAACTGTGGACTGCTACGCGCGTATACCCGGGCCATGAGCGGCTCCACGAGCAGCTGATCGAGGCGCTCTACCGGACCGGGCGGCAGACCCAGGCCCTCGCGGAGTACCGGAGGGTCAAGGGGTTCCTGCTGGACGAACTGGGGGTCGACCCCTCTCCCGCACTCCAGCAGCTGGAGCTCGCGATTCTGCGCGGCGAGGACCCGGGGGCCGAGGACAGCCGGCCCCTGCGGCCGCCCGGTGCCCTCACACGGGTCGTCGAAGGCGAGCTGGTCGTGGCCGACGGCTACGCCCCGGCGCCGACGGGGCGGGCGGCGGTGCCCTGGGCCCCGCCCGTGGCCGTGGCCGCCGGAGCGTCCGCCGCCACGGCCGTGCCGGGGGCGGGCGTGCCACCCGTGGCGACAGAGGTTCCCGCGGTGGTGAACTTCACCGGGCGGGACGCCGAGACCACCGCCATGGTGGCCCGTCTCACCGACCCCGCAGCATCCGGCGAGGACGGCCGGCACCCGCTCACCGTGCTGGTGTCGGGGGCACCTGGCATCGGCAAATCGGCACTGGCCCACCACGTCGCGCACCTGGTCAGGGACGGCTTCCCGGGCGGTCGGCTGCTCATCCGCACGACCCGGCCGGACGGCGAACCCCGTGGCGCTGCCGAGGTCGCTGCGGCGGTCTCGGCGGCCCTGCGCCCCGGACAGGCGGACGGGCGCACCCTGTTCGTGCTCGACGACGTGCGCGACGCCGACCAGGTGCGCCCGCTGCTGCCCGTCGTCGCACAGGCGCGGGGAGCCGTGATCGTCACCAGCCGGATGGGGCTCGCCGGGCTCGTCGCCACGCACGGTGGGTGGGTGCACCGGCTCTCCGCGTTCACCGGGGCGGAGTCGTACGCGCTGCTGCTGTCCGTGCTCGGCGCCGAACGGGTCGAGGCGGAGCCGGACGCCGCGCACCGGCTCACCGCGCTGTGCGGGCACTTCCCGCTCGCCCTGCGCATCCTGACGGCCCGTCTGCTGACCCGCCCCGCACTGCGGCTCGGCGACGCCGTCGGCTGGCTGGGCCAGGACCCGCTCGCCCGGCTCACCCTCACCGACTCCCCGGGCCTGTCCGTGACGGCGCTCCTGGACGGCGCGCTGAACCGGCTCGGCCCGCGGCTGTCCGAGGCCTTCCTGCGGGTCGCGGCGGCACCCGGTTCCGCCTTCACGTCCGAGGACGTCCCGGCCGTCACCGAGGCGGCCCTGGAACGGCTGGCCGACGCCGGACTGCTGGAGGACGGCCCGCCGGGCCCGTACCGCATCCATGAACTGCTCCGCGCCTACGTACGAAGAACCGACCAGGAACGCATCCGCCGCACAGAGAAGGTGTGACCCCATGGCCGAGACTGCCGAGAGTGCCGAAACAGCGACCGGGACGTTCGAGGCGCTCGCCGCGACCCGGCCGCGCATCCGCCGGGACGTGCTGTTCACCGAGACCCCCGGCGGGGTGCTCTTCCACAACGCCGACGGCGGGTTCCACCTGGCCGGACGCACCGCCTACCGCTTCGCCTCCCTCGTCGTCCCGCACCTGGCCGGCCACCACCGGCTCGCCGACGTCTGCGCGGGCTTCGGGCCGGGGCAGCGGGCGATGGCGGCGGAGCTGGTCAGGACGCTGTACGAGCGGGGGTTCGCCCGGGACGTGCCCGAGCCCGGCACCGGGGCCGGGCCGGTACCGGACGAGGTGGCGCAGCGGTTCGCGGCCCAGATCGCCTACGTCGACCACTACGTCGACGATGCGCCGGAGCGCTTCGCCCGCTTCCGTGCCACCCGCGTCGCGGTGCTCGGCGACGACGGGATCGCCCGGTGGTGCGCGCTGAGCCTGCTGCGGAACGGGTGCGTGCGGATCGGCACGACCACGGAGTTCGGCGAGGTCACGGCCGAGTCGGCCCGGTCCGCCGCACGGGCGGACCGGATCGCCGCCGGTCCCGGGGCCGACTGGGCGGCCCTCGACGGCTACGACGTCGTCGTGGTGACCGGGGCCGGGGCCGGGGCGCGCACCCACCGGCTGCTCGCCGCCGGCGTGCCCGAGGGCCGGACCCTGATCCCCGCCTGGCTGTTCGGCGAGCGCCTCGTCGTCGGCCCGCTCTCCACCGCGACCACCACCGGCTGCTGGTCCTGCGCCCTGCTGCGGCTGGGCGGCAATGTGTCGGCCGGGGAGGCCGCCGCGCTCTGGGGCGAGGCCGCGGGTGCCACCCCGGTGTCCGGGGACGAACTGTCCGGCCCGGTCGCCGCGATGGTGGGCAACCTCCTCGGCTACGAGATCTTCCGCCTCGCCACCGGTGCGCTGCCCGCCGAGACCGCGGGGCAGGTCCTCGTCCAGGACCTGGCCTCGCTGGACGTGATGTCCGAGCCGGTGCGGCCGCACCCCCGCTGCGGTCGCTGCGCCGCCCTGGACGCGCGCGAACCGGCGCCCGCGCTGCCCGACGGCCTGGCACTGCCCGTCACCCCGACCGTGGAGACCGCCCGTGACGCGGAGGCCATGGTCGAGGACCTGAACCGGATCAGCGGGGCCCTGGTGCGCCCGCACACCGGGATCTTCACCCGCTACGACGACGAGGGACTGACCCAGACCCCGCTGAAGCTCAGCCGGGTCGAGGTGGCGCTCGGCACCGGGGCACGGCGCAGGATCGCCGCCTTCGACGTGCACCATCTGGCGGGCGCGCGGATGCGGGCGCTGTACGCGGCCGCCGCGGCGTACGTGGAGCACGTGGTGCCCCTGGACCGGGCCGCCATGGTGCCGGCCGACCGGATCCTGGGCCCCGACGCGCTGACCACCGGCGGTGGGACCGGCGCCCTGCCGGACGCCTGGACCGTCGCGACCTCGCTGATCGGCAAGGAACCGGTCCGGGTGTCGGCCGCGGCCGTACGCACCTTCGGAGCGCACAACCGGGACCGGCTCCATCTCGCCACGGCCGCGGGTGCGGGCGCGGGTGCGGACGCGCGGGAGGCCGCGGGGGTCGGCCTGTTGTCGGCGCTGGCGCACGACGCACTGCTGCGGGCGGTCCGGGGCGCGGCGGTGGTGAGCCCGGTCTCCGCCGACGGCGACGACCCGGAACTGGTGTTCCTGCTGAAGTCCGCGGCCAACCTGGATCTCGCCGTGGAACTGCTGGACCTCGGGGAGGAGGAGCGCACCTCGGCCCAGGTGGTGCTGGCCCGGGAGCCCGACGGGGAGCGGGCGCCGGGGCGTTGGGCGGTCGGCGCGGGGCTGTCGCGCCGGGCCGCGGCCTGCGCCGCGCTGCGGGATCTGCTCGGCCGGGCACAGCTCGCCGCCGAGGACCCGGACGCGGACGTCGACCTCGGCGACCCGCTGGTGACGGACCTCGCCGCCGGGAGCATCGCGGTCACCGGCGCCCCCGTCACGGCGGCCGGGCCCACGGCCACGTTCGCCGGGGTGCTCGACCGGCTCCGGCTCGCCGGACGCGACGCGCTGTACGTGCCCACCACCCCGGCCGATCTCGCCACCGGCGGCATCAGTACCGCCCGGGTGCTGCTCACGGTGGACGGCGGGGGCGGACCCGATGCCCGTTGAGACCCCCGTCCGCGGCGGGCGTGCCCCGGCGGCGGAGTCCGCGCGCACGCTCGCGGCGCTCCTGCACGAGGCGCTGGCCCTGACCCACCACGGCACCCCGCCGCCGCTGGACGTGGCGCCGCTCGGCGTGCGCGACGCCTTCGCGGACGGGGCGGCGGTCACCGCCGCCCCGGTGGCGGAGGCCGCCGTGCCCGTCCGGTTCTACGGTCCGCACGTCGTCGTCGGCCCCTTCGCGCCGCCCGGACGCACCGGCCGGCGGATCTGCGCCCACTGCCTCGAACGGCGCTGGCAGGCGGTCCGTTCCGTCGCGCTGCGCGAGGCGCTGGAACTCGGCTCGGGCACCCGGGCGGCCGGGGAGTCCCCGTACCTCACACCGTTCGCCGCGCACGCCCTCGCGGGGGTCGTCGCCGCCCGGCTCGGCGGCACCGGGCCAAAGACCGGCGCCCTGCCCGCCGTGCACCTGGTGGACCTGCGGACGCTGACGGTCCGCCACTACCCTCTCGTCCCCGACCCCGAGTGCCCGCGCTGCGGGGTGCGGGAGCCGGACACCGCCGGGGCGGCCACGCTCACCCTGCGCCCGGCGCCCAAGCACCGGCCCGGCAGCTTCCGGGTCCGGGGCATCGAGGAGTACGCACTGCCCGTCGAGCCGTACGCCAACCCGGTGTGCGGCTCGCTCGGCCCGTCCGTCGTCCAGGACGTCTCCTCCACGTCCACCTCCGCCACCATCGGCTGCTTCTCCATGCGCTCGGGGGAGTATCTGCGCGAGACCTTCTGGGGCGGCCACGCCGACACCTTCGCCGAGAGCATGCGGATCGGCGTGCTCGAAGGACTTGAGCGGTACGCGGGCATGCGCTCCCGGTCCAGGGCGGTGCGGACCCGGGACTCCCTGAACGCCCTGCGCGCCCGCGGCGAGCACGCGCTCGACCCACGGGTGTGCGGGCTGTACTCCGACGCCTTCCACCGGGCGAACCCGCGCGTCACCCCGTTCACCCCGGACCGCGCGATCCCCTGGGTCCACGGCTGGTCCCTGCGCGACCGGCGCACGGTCCTGGTGCCCGAGGTCCTCACGTACTACCACGCCCCCGGTCTGGAGAACCGCTTCGTCCAGGAGAGCTCCAACGGCTGCGCCTCGGGAGGCTGCCTCGAAGAGGCCGTCTACTTCGGGCTGATGGAGGTCGTCGAGCGCGACGCGTTCCTGCTCGCCTGGTACGGGAAGGCGTCCCTGCCGGAGATCGACCCGCGCACCAGCCGCCGCCCGGCCACCCGTCAGATGGTCGACCGGCTGGAGATGTACGGCTACGAGGCCCGCTTCTTCGACACCCGGATCTCCTTCCCGGTCCCGGTCGTCACGGGGGTCGCCGTGCGGAGGGACGGCGGCCCGGGCCTGATGTGCTTCGGCGCGGGTGCCGGACTGGACCCGGAGGCGGCCCTGGCCGGTGCGCTCTGCGAGATCGCCACCGACGCGGTGAACCTCCGCCGGCGCACCGAACGCGACCTGGAGCGGCTGCGCGCCATGGCGGACGACTTCCACCGGGTCGAGGCGCTGCACGACCACCCCCTGGCCTACGGCGTCCCGGAGATGGGCCGCCACGCGCACTTCCTGATCGGCGAGCCGGGAGCGCCGCGCCCGCCCCTGCGGTCCTTCGGCCAGCTGTACGGGGACGGCTCGACGCTGCCCGTCTCCGACGATCTGCGCACCGACCTGACCCGGTGCGTGGACGCCGTCACCGCCGCCGGATTCGATGTGGTCGTCGTCGACCAGACCATGCCGGAACAGCGTGAGCTGGGTCTGACCACGGTCGGCGTGATCGTGCCCGGACTGCTGCCCATCGACTTCGGCTGGACCCGGCAGCGTGCCCTCGGCATGGACCGGCTGCGCACCGCCCTGCGCGAGGCCGGGCTGCGCGGCAGCGATCTCACCGACGCCGACCTCAACTCCGCCCCGCACCCCTTCCCGTGACCGAGGAGCCCGCCATGGGGTACGCCCATGAATACGCCGCCGCGATCCTTCAGCGCGGCCGGGTCCCGATGGACCCCGCCGACTTCGTGCCGAACTGGTCGGACGGCCCGCGCAAGGCCAAGTTCTACCCCGGCGTCGACAGCCTCCCGCTGCCCGACTGCGACTACCCGGCCGACGCCGCGCTCGACCGCGGGCTCGCGGGGCTCGCCCAGGAGACTCAGGAGTCCTGCGGGGACGGGGAGTTCGATCTCGCGCTGCTCGCCGGGATGCTCCGCGACTCCTACGGGCTGACCGGCCGCCGCCTGGGCATCCAGACCAACACCGACCTCGGCGCCCTGCCGCACTACCCGCTCGCCAACTGGTCGCGGGGCTCGGCGTCCGGCGGCGGGCTCTACCCGGTCAGCGTGTACTGGGTGTCCGGGCCGAGCGGTCCCGTACCGCCGGGGGTGCACTACTACTCCACGCGCCACCACGCGATGCAGCGGCTGCTGACCGGGGACGTCTCCGGCGAGGTGCGGGCGGCGCTCGGGGACGGGGCTCCGGGGCCGGACACCGATCAGTATCTGGTCCTCGGCATCAAGTACTGGCAGAACGCCTTCAAGTACAACAACTTCTCCTTCCACGCCGTGTCCATGGACCTCGGCGCGTGTGTGCAGACCTGGCGGATGTGGGCCGGCGCGCGCGGACTGTCCGTACAGCCCGCGCTCTGGTTCGACGAGGAACGGCTCGGCCGGCTGCTCGGTGTCGACACCGCGGAGGAGGGCGTCTTCGCCGTCGTACCGCTCGACTGGGCCGGGGCCGCCGCCCCTGCGCCCCTGGCCGCCCCGGTCTCCGTGCGCCACCGGGACCGTGAGCGTTCGCGCACCGTCCTCACCTTCGACGCGCTCCGGCGGATGCAGGCCGTCACCGCCGCCCGCGCCACCGACCGCCCCGACCCGGCGGTGCTCGCCCCCGCGGCCGCGCACCCCGCCGACCCGGCCCGCCCGGAGGCGGCGCTGCCGCCGGCCCCGCCGCTCGGCACGGACGTACGCACCGCCCTGCGCGCCCGCCGCAGCAGCTTCGGCCGCTTCGACGCCCGGCGCCCGATCGGAGCCGGGCAACTGGCCGCCTGCCTGGCGGCCTCCGTGGCCGGCTCGCGGCTCGGTGGGGACACCGGAGGACAGCGGCTGGCGAAGCTCTACGCGTTCGTCGGCCATGTCGAGGGCATCGAGCCCGGCGCGTACGAGTACGACCCCGACGCGCACGTGCTGCGGCTGGTGAAGGCGGGCAGGCCGGGGGAGTTCCTGCAGAAGAACTACTTCCTGTCGAACTACAACCTGGAGCAGGCGGGCGCGGTCCTGGTGCCCACCGTGCGCACCGAAGCCGTCCTCGACGCCGTCGGGGACCGCGGATACCGGCTGGTCAACGCCACCGTCGGGGCGATCGCGCAGACCGTCTACACCGCCGCGTCCGCCGTGGGCATCGGCTGCGGGGTGGCGCTCGGCTTCGACAACATCTCGTACATCGAGGAACTCTCCCTCGCCGGGACGGGGGAGGCGCCGTTGCTGATCATGATGATCGGCAACGAGCGGCCCGCCCCGGCCGACTTCCGGTACGAGATCGCCTGAGAGCGCGCCGGGCGACCTTAGATCGGGCAGCCACGGCACGGCACCGCACGTACGCACCGCGCCGCGTCCGCCCTCCGATCGAAGGTCACCCGACAGGCCCTGAGCGCGACCACCTTGGACGACCACCGGAACGAGAAGGGGAGACCACCCGCCATGACGCCGGACCACCCATCCACCGCCACCGTCACCCGCCCCCGCTTCATGCTGCGGGTCGCCGGGCTGCCGGTCGAGAGCGTACGGGCGCTGCGCTGCCCGCGCAGCCGCCACTGGGCCGACGAGGTCCTGCACGCCACCGAGCGGTCGCGCGCCGACGGCGAGCGGCTCGGCGACCTGATCCACGGTCTCATCGGCGGCAGCGAGGACGAGGCGCTGCGCCGCGCCCTGCTGCGACTGCGCCGCGACGTCTTCAACAACCGGCTGCCGGGGACCGGGGCCGCCGACCACGCGCTGGCGCTGGTGCGGGAACTCGACACGGCGACCGGCACGGCGCTGGCGGCCTGGCTGACCGGCCGGCGACGGCTGGACGAGCAGCGGGCGGCGGGTCGCGCCCTGCTCGCCGAGGAGACCGGGCTCGCCCGCGAGGCACTGCGCCGGCTGGCGGGGGAGGAACGACTGCGCAAGGGGCTGCCGCTGGCCTCCCCGGCGCTGGACGCGCAGCTCGACGCGTACACGAGGAGCGACGCCGGGGCGGCGCCGGACAAGAAGCGGCGCAAGATCGAGCGCTCACTGCTCTCGTACCTCTACCGGACGGCCTGCAAGACCAGCCCGTTCTCCACGTTCACCGGTGTCGCCCTCGGGACCTTCGACGAGTCCGCCGGGGACCGGGGGCTCGCGGTCCGGATCGACGAGGAATGGGCCGGGCTGCTGCGGCTCAATGTCGTCGCCGTCGAAAGGCTCGCCCAGGCCGTGATCGCGGACCCGGTCCGCCGCGCCGATCTGCCGGTCGCCCCGGCCTCCGGCTGGGGCCGCGACGACGACCGGGTCCGCTATGTGCGGCGCTGGACCACACAGGGCGACGAGGACACCGCCGTCACCTTCGACGCGGTGAAGGACCGGCTGTTCTTCCTCCGCCGCAGCGGCACCCTGGAGCGCCTCCTCGGCCTGTTCGAGGAGCGCGGCACCCTTCGCTACGGGGAACTGGCCGACTGGCTGGCCGAGGACCAGGACGCCGGGGAGGCCGAGTGCGCGCACTACCTCCAGGCGCTCCTCGACCTGGGGATGGTGCAGGTCCCCTGTCTGCGGACCGAGGTCCACGACACCGATCCGCTGCGCGCCTTCCAGAAGTCGCTGCGCGGACTGGACCGCCCCTGGGCGGACCGGCTCGCCGCCCGGCTCGACGCCCCCGCCTCCCGCGTCGAACGGTTCGCGGACGCGGGACCGGCCGAACGACGCGCCCTGATGGCCGAGTTGCGTGCCGAGCTGAGCGCCCTCCAGGTGACGGAGCTCGGCATGGACCGGGCGCGGATCCCGCAGACCCTGCTGTACGAGGACGTGGCGGCCGGACGGCGAGCCGAACTGTCCGCAGCCGCCTGGGAGGAGCTGGCGGCCGGGCCGCTCGGCGCGGTGGAGCGGGTGCTGCCCGCCTTCGACCTGACCCTGCCGCAGCGCGTCACGTTCAAGGGGTTCTTCCTCGCCCGGTACGGGCAGGGCGGACGCTGCGACGATCTGCTGAAGCTGGTGCACGACTTCCACGAGGACTTCTTCGACCAGTACATGTCGTTCACCGCGAAGCGCACCGCGTTCGACCCGGACGGCAACTACGTACCCGAGGAGAACTGGCTCTCCCTGCCGCAGCTCAAGGCCCTCGACACGGCCCGGCAGGCCTTCGTGGAACGGATGCGCGCCCTGTGGTCGGCCTGGGAGAAGACGGGCGACGGCAGCGGCGAGATCCATGTCGACGCGGACGTCCTCGACGAGGTGGCCGGTGAACTGGCCTCCTTGGAGACGGAGTTCAGCCCGCTCGCGCACCATGTGCAGATCGTCGACCGGCCCGCCGACCAGCTGGTCGTCCTCAACCGTTCGTACGGGGGCGTCTCCTTCCCGTTCAGCAGGTTCACACATCTCTTCGACGGCCTCGACGAACAACTGCTCGCCGCCACCGCCGGTCTCGTGCCCGAGGGCGCCGTCCTCGCCGAGGTCACCGGCGGGCCCGTCACCAGCAATCTCAATCTGCACGGCAGGCTCACCGAGTACGAGATCGTCTGCCCCGGCGAGCGCGGCACCCTGCCCGCCTCCCACCGCATCCACCTGGACGACCTGTACCTCGTCCACGACCGGGCCGCGGACCGGCTCGTCCTGCGCTCCACCCGGCTGGGCAAGGAGGTGGTGCCCGTCTATCTCGGCTACCTCGTCCCGCTGGCGCTGCCCGAACTGCCCCGCACCCTGCTCCTCCTCTCGCCCACCTCCATGTCCCCGCTCAATGTGTGGGGCGGCGTCCCCGAGGGCGCCCCGGACGGCGGAGTCACCCGCAGGCCGAGGGTCCGGCACGGCAGTGTGGTGCTCAGCCGGCGCAGCTGGAGCGCGCCCGCGACCGTGCTGCCGCTGCGCGGGCCGGGGTCCGGGGAGGACGCCTGGTTCCTGGGCTGGCACGCGTTCCGCCGCGCCCACGGCCTGCCGGACCGGGTCTTCGCCACCGTCGCCGACAGCGGCGCACGCGGGGCGACCGGCGGCAAGCCGAGCTACGTCGACTTCGACAGCCCGCTCTCCCTGTCCGCGTTCGAGGCACTGATCAGGAGCGACGGGGCCCGGGTCGTGTTCCGGGAGATGCTGCCCGACGAGGACGGGCTGCACACCTTCTCCGGCCGGGGCCGCCATGTCGCCGAGCTCGCGGTGGAGACCGTCACCCCCGTCCGAAGGAGGGACCACTCATGAGTCCAGCCCCGCCCACCCCGGCCGCCACGGAGACCCGCCGGGCCGGAGCCTGGCAGGCCACCCACATCTTCTATGCCGCCAACCCCCGGCCCATGCTGACCCATTGCATCCGCCCGCTGGTGGCGGAACTGGAGGCGGACGGTCTGCTCGCCGGCTACTTCTTCATCAACTACTGGCTGGAGGGCCCTCATGTGAGGCTGCGGATCCGGCCCTCGTCGCCGGACGCCGAGGCCGAGGTGCGACGACGTACCGAGGCGGCCGTGGACGCGTTCCTGGCGGAACGGCCCGCGCTGTACGAGGTGGACTCCGGGTTCCTCAACGACTTCTACAACACCCTGTTCGACATCGAGTTCCCCGGCGCCGAACGCGGCCACTACATGGACGACCAGGGCCGGATGAACCTGCGCCCCAACAACTCGCGCAGCGACGAGCGCTACGAGCCCGAGTACGGCAAGTACGGCGGCCCGGCCGGGATCGAGCTCGCCGAATGGCATTTCAGGCGCTCCAGCGACCTGGTCATCGACGCCTTTCGGACGAAGAACCTCCATCTGCGGACCGTGCTGCTCGGCACTTCCGCCCAGCTGATGATGGTGATGTCCGCGGCCTTCCTGCCGGACCGGCAGGAACTAGCCGACTACCTCGACAGCTACTACGAGTTCTGGCACCGCGCCTTCCCCGGCACGGGGTTCATCGGCAGCGACGAGTACGACCGCAACTACGCCTCGATGGCAGCCGGGCTGGCCGCCCGCTTCGCCGCAGTCCGGGCCGCCGTCGCGGACGAGGACGGCGCGGCGCGGCTGCCCGGCTTCCTCGCCGGCTGGGCCGAGCACTGCGCCGAACTCCGCGACAGGGCCGTCGCGCTGACCCTCGACGGCGATCTGACGTTCCGCTCCTGGGACGGCGAGCGCGACGAACTGGTCACCGATCCGGCGGCCTCCCTGCCGCTGCTCCTCTCCCCGTACATGCATATGACCAACAACCGGCTGCACGTGACGATCAGGGACGAGGCGTACCTCTCGCACGTGCTCGGCCGGGCCCTGCGGGAGCCGGGATGAGCGCCGCCGCCGACGCCCTCGCCGAGTACCGGCCCGCGCTGCGGCCCCGGGTCCTGCTCAGCGACGCGCTGCTGGACGGCGCCGCGACGGTGCACCTGATCAAGGACACCGACAGCGGAAGCTCCTTCCGGGTCGGCCCCAAGGAGCACTTCCTCATCGCCCGGATGGACGGCGAGCGGAGCCTGCGGGAGATCGGCGAGGAGTACGCCCGTGAGTACGGGCGCCGACTGGACGGGGCCCGCTGGCAGCAGATCCTGCGGATGCTCGGTACCCGTGGACTGCTGGCCGGGGCCGACGCCCGCACCCCCGCCGGACCGGCCGCACCCGCCGGGCCGGCCGCACCCGCCGGGCCGGCCGCACCCGGGGGATCTGCCGCTCCCGGGGGATCCGCCGCTCCCGTCACCCGGCCCGCCGGGCCCGCCGGGCCCGCCGGGCCCGCGCGCGGGGTGCTGCGCGGCAGTGTCCGGCTGGTCGCCGACGCCGACGCGACCACCGCCCGGCTGCACCGGGCGGTCGGCTTCCTGCTGGCTCCGGGGTGGCTGGTGCCCCTGCTCGTGCTGGTGGTGGCGATGGAGGTGGTGATTGCCCTGCATGTGGGTGAACTCCTCATCGACGCAAGGGAGTTGTTCACCAATCCGGTACTGCTGACGGGCGCCGCCACGCTGCTCTGGTTCAGTACCGCCCTGCATGAACTCGCCCACGGTGTCGTCGCCCGGCACCACGGCGGCACGGTGGCCGAAATCGGTCTGCGCTGGCGGCTGCCCGTGGTCATCATGTACTGCACGGTCGGCAACTACCTCTATCTGGGCTCCCGTTGGCAACGCATCCACACCGCGCTGGCGGGCGCGGTGATGAACCTGCTGTTCCTGCTCCCGTTCTGCGCCCTGTGGATGTTCGCCCCGCTCGACACGGCCACGCACGACGCGCTCGGCGCCCTGCTGCTCCTCGGCAGCGCACAGGCGATCGCCATGCTGGTCCCGTTCCCGCCGCTCGACGGCTACCGGATCGTGAGCCAGTTGTGCGGGGCCACCGGACTCGCCGCGGCGACCGGCACGTATCTGCGCCTGGTCGCCCGCCGCGACCCGGCGGCGGCCGACTACCCACGCCGCGCCCGGGCCGCGTACCTCGGCTACGGGCTGGGCTCGGTGCTCGTGCTCGTACTGATCCTCGCCGCCGTCGTGGCGGCCGCCCACCATCTGCTCACCGTCTGACCACCCACCGCGTGCCGATCCGCCGCCCCGAAGGTCCGAGCCGCCCCCGGCGGCGGACAAGGAGAAGTCCATGAGCCCCACCGCCCCGTCCACCTCCCCGGGCAACCAGGCCGGCCCAGGGGACGGCCCCCTCCCGGCGGCCGTCGTCCTCGACGACGTACACAAGCGGTACGGCGGTACGCGGGCCGTCGACGGGGTGTCCCTCACCGTGCCGCGCGGTGAGTTCTTCGGGCTGCTCGGCCCCAACGGGGCGGGCAAGACCACCCTCGTGGAGATCATGGAGGGGCAGCGCAGGGCCGACTCCGGGACCGTGACCGTCCTCGGCACCAGCCCCTGGCCGCGCGACACGTCCCTGCTGCCCAGGCTCGGCGTACAGACCCAGACCTCGGCGTTCTTCGTCCGTCTCACCGCCCGCGAACATCTGCGCACCATGGCCGCGCTCTACCGGGTGGGCCGTGCGGCGGCCGAACGGGCACTGGCCTGCGTCGGCCTCACCGAGCAGGGCGACACCCGCGTGGACGACCTCTCCGGCGGCCAGCGCCAGCGGCTCGCCATCGCCTCCGCGCTCGTCCACGAACCCGAACTGATCTTCCTGGACGAGCCGACCGCGGCCCTCGACCCGCAGGCGCGGCGCGATCTGTGGCAGGTGCTGCGCGACCTCAAGGGCGCGGGCCGCACCATCATCTACACCACCCACCACCTCGACGAGGCCGAGGCGCTCTGCGACCGCGTCGCCATCATGGTCGACGGCTCCGTCGCCGCACTCGACAGCCCCGCCCGCCTGATCGCCGCGGCCGCCCCCACCACCCGGCTGCTGGTCCCCGCGGGCCGCATGAGCGCCGACCGGGCGCGGGCCATCGAAGGCGTCGACAGCGTCACCGAGGAGCCGGACGCACTCGTCCTGGAGACCCTCGAATCGGGCAGGGTCCTGGCCGCGATCGACGCCCTGGCCGGTCTCCAGGGCGTCCGGACGCGCACCGCGAGCCTCGAAGACGTGTATCTGACGCTCACCGGGGCGCGGACCGGAGCCCCCCGGCCGTGACGGGCCGGACCGCCGGCCGCCCCCAGGCCCCCCACCCCCTCGCACCCAGCGATACGGAGACACCCCGATGAGCGCATACGCGGCGCTGAGCCAGGCCGGATACCGGGCCTACACACGCGACAAGACCACCCTGTTCTTCACCTTCGCCTTCCCGCTCATCTTCCTGGTGGTCTTCGGACTGATCTTCCACGGGCAGACGGTCGAGGAGAGCGGCAAGCCGTACATCAACTACATCGCCCCCGGCGTCCTGTCCTGGGGTGTCGGCAACGCGGCCGTGTTCGGTGTCGGTTTCGTCCTCATGCAGTGGCGGCGCGACGACATCCTGCGCCTCATCCGGATGACCCCGACGCCGGTGTCCGCCGTACTCGCCTCCCGGTACGTCCTGGCGCTGGGCATCGGTGCGGTGCAGGCCGTGCTCTTCGTCTCCGTCGCCCTGCTGCCCTCGTTCGGGCTCCGGCTGGACGGCCGCTGGCCCCTCGCCCTGCCGGTGCTGGTCATCGGCATCACCGCGTTCCTCGCGATGGGCGTCGTCGTCGGCAGTTACGCGAAGACCCCCGAAGCCGTCGCCGCCGTCGCCAACTGCCTGATGATCCCCATGGCGTTCCTGTCCGGTTCGTTCTTCCCGCTGGACGCCATGCCGTCCTGGATGCAGAACCTCTCCCGCGTACTGCCGCTGCGCTACCTCAACGACGGGATCTCCGCAGCCCTGACCGGCGACGGGACCGCCTCGGACATCGGCCTGTCCTGCGCGGTGCTCGCCGGCTTCGCCCTCGTCCTGAGCGCGATCGCGCTCAGGACCTTCCGCTGGAGCGACAAGTCATGACGACGCCCACCGCCGCACCCGGGCGCACCGGGAGCCCGCTGGAAGCGGCCCGAGCCGCGCTCCAGGACGAACTGACCGCCCGGCACGCGCGGCTGCCCGACCCGTCGGCGCTGCCGGCCCCCCTCGTCGTCCCGCTGGGCGCGGCCGACACCCTCGGCTTCGGCCGCCCCGACCCGTACGCGGACGCCCGCCCCGCCGCCGGTGTCCAGCTCACCTCACGCGCCGTGCTGATCGGGCCCTGGGGCGGTGAGCCGGGCGCCACGGCCTGCGGGCAGTGCCTGGCGATGCGCTGGCAGCGGCTGCGCAGCCGCTCGGAGCGCGAGGCACTGGAACTCGGCGGCGCACCGCACGGCGCCGTCCACTGGCCGGTCCTCACCGACTACGCGGTCGATGCCGTCTGGGCCGTCTACCGCGCCGTCCTCGGCGGCGGCCACGACATCCCCGACGCGACCCCCGCCGACCGCGCGCTGCCCCGGGTCACCCGGATCGACCTGGTGACCCTCGCCACCGCGACGTTCCCGCTCCTGCCCGAACCCCTCTGCCCCTCCTGCGTCCAGGAGGTCCCGGACACCGCCGCCTCGGCCCGCATGGTCCTGCGTCCCGCCCGCAAACCCGACCCGGACGGCTACCGGCTGCGCTCCCTCGCCTCCTACCCCCTGCCGACCGCGGCGCTCGCCAACCCGGTGTGCGGCACCCTCGGCTCCGACATCTGGATCAACCCGACGTCCACCACCACGGCACCGGTCGCGGGCACCCACTTCGTACGGGGCTACGCCGGCCTCAACGACGTCACCTGGAGCGGCCAGGCCAACAGCTACGACACCAGCCGCACCCTCGCCCACCTGGAGGGCCTGGAACGGTACGCGGGCACCACCCGCAGACGCGGCACCTCTCCCGTGGTCGGCTCCTACAACCAGCTGTCCGACCGGGCCCTCGACCCCGCCGCATGCGGTCTCTACGCCCCCGAGACCTACGCGAACGACCCCATGGTCTCCCCGTTCGACCCCGACCGGCCCATCCCCTGGGTGTGGGGGCACTCCCTGCGCGACGACCACCCCGTCCTCGTGCCCGCCCGGCTCGCCCACTACAGCGCCGGGGTCGAGGCCGACAACTTCGTCTTCGAATGCTCCAACGGCTGTGCCACCGGCGGGAGTCTGGAGGAGGCGATCCTCTTCGGGCTCCTCGAGATCATCGAGCGGGACGCCTTCCTCCTGGCCTGGTACGGCCGGGCCCCCCTCACCGCGGTCGACCTCGGGTCGTGCCGCTCCCCGGCCGTCCGCACGATGGCCGACCGGGCCGCGCTGCACGGCTACGACGTCCATGCCTTCGACACCCGGATGGACCTGGCCGTCCCCGTCGTCACGGCTCTCGCGGTACGCAGGGACGGCGGGTACGGGACGCTCTCGTTCGCCGCCGCCGCCGGATTCGACCCGGAGAGCACCATCGAGTCGGCCCTGTCCGAAGTCCTCACCTACATTCCGCACCTGCCCTACCAGGTCGCCGAGCGGCACGGCGAACTCACCGCCATGGCGCAGGACTTCTCCCGTGTGCGGCAGCTGAAGGACCACGCCCAGCTCTACGGGCTGCCCGCGATGGCCGAGCATGCGAAGGAGTACCTGGACCCCGTCGCCGTACGCCCGCCGGCCGGCATCTTCGGCGACTGGGAGCCGCTGCGGCCCCGCACCGGAGACCTGCTGGACGATCTGAACCTGCTGCGCGACCAGATCGCCGCCGTCGGGCACGACGTCATCGTGGTCGACCAGACCACGCCCGAGCAGCGCCGGATGGGCCTGCACACGGTGGCCACCCTCGTGCCCGGCTTCCTGCCGCTGGACTTCGGCTGGACACGGCAGCGCGCCCTGCTGATGCCCAGGCTGCGGACCGCGCTGCGGGCGGCGGGACGGAGAACCGACGACCTCCCGGAGTCCGCGGTCAAGCGCGTTCCGCACCCCTTCCCGTGACCGGGGCCGAGACGGCCGGTGCGGACGTGACCGATGCCGGGACGACCGGCGGGAACGTGGCCCGTGCGGACCTCACCGGCGCGGGCACGACGTCCGCGAGCCCCCTTCGCGTGTGCTCCGCGAAGAGGGCTTGTGGACGTGCGTGCCGTGCGACCTGGTCAGGCGCAGCAGGAGGTGGTGCTGGTGGTGCTGGAGCAGGTCGACGTCGAGGAGCAGGACGTCGAGCCGGCGAGCACGACCTCCGCGGCGTCCGAGTAGTCCGAGATCTCGAAGGTCTCCGACTCCAGCTCCAGGATCTCGTCGGCGAGGGTGGCGAGCTCGGTCTTCGGGGCCATGGTGTTCTCCCTTGGGTCACGGGGACCGGCCGGCGGGTCCGGCGCTGTTCCCCTGAGCTGATGCCATTGCAGCGGGGGCCGCTGTCAGATCGGCCGCGCTTTCGCTGTCAGATCGCTGGCACCCCATGACAGCGGAACGCCGAATTCCTGAAGCCGGGGCGGCGCAGGCTCACGGGCGAGGACCCAACCCGCCCAGCGGAACGAGGTGAGTTGACATGAAGGAGAACCCCGCCCCACCCGAACCCCCGGTCCCAAGTCCGGCCCCGGATCCGGCCCCAAGTCCGGCCCCAAGTCCGGCCCCGGATCCGGCCCCAAGTCCGGCCCCAAGTCCGGCCCCGGATCCGGCCTCGAATCCGGCCTCGAATCCGGCCCCGGATCCGGCCCCGGATCCGGTCCCGTCCTCGGCCTCGCCGCCGCCCTCGCCGCCCGTCGTGCCGCGGGAGGTGCTGCGCTCGGCGATCGAGCTCTACCTCGACGTCCATGCCCATCCGGAGCTCTCCGGGGCGGAGCGGGGCACCGCCGACCGGCTCGCCGCGCGGCTGGAGGCGAGCGGCTGCGCGGTCACCCGGAGGATCGGCGGCGGCCACGGGCTCGTGGGCGTCCTGCGCAACGGGCCCGGACCGACCGTCATGCTCCGCACCGAACTGGACGCCCTCCCCGTCACCGAGCGCACAGGCCTCGCCTACGCCAGCACCGTGCCCGGAGTGATGCACGCCTGCGGACACGACCTCCATCTCGCCGCGGTCGCCGGAGCGGTGGCCGAACTCTCCCGGACGCGCTCCGAATGGAGCGGCACCGTCCTGGTGGTGGGCCAGCCCGCCGAGGAGACCCTGACCGGGGCGCGCGAGATGCTCGCGGACGGGCTGTACGAACGGTTCGGCACCCCGGACGTGGTCCTCGCCCAGCACACCTCGCCGGCCCCCGCCGGCACCCTCGCCCACGCCGCGGACTTCCGGACCCCGCTGACGGCGGCCAGCGCGGCGGTGGACGTCACCCTGCACGGGCGCGGCGGCCACGCCGGCACCCCGCACCTCACCATCGACCCGGTCCTCGCGGCGGCCGCCGTCGTCATGCGGCTCCAGTCCGTCGTCTCGCGGGAGACCGCACCGGCCGAGCAGGCGGTGCTGAGCGTCGGCATGCTGCGGGCCGGGGAGCGCGGCAACGTGATCCCGGAGACGGCCGAACTCGCCCTGTGCTTCCGGGCGTTGTCCGAGCCGGTGCTCGACCGGATGACGGCTGCCGCGCGCCGGATCATCGCTTCCGAATGTGCGGCCTCCGGCTGCCGGAAGGGGCCGGACTTCACCGTCACCGCGCGTTCGCCCGCCCTGCTGACGGACGCCGCCGCCACCGCGTCCGTACGCGGGGCGCACGAGGCGCTGTTCGGGCCGGAGCGAGTGGCGGACTGCGGGCCCCTCACCGCCACCGAGGACTTCTCGTGGTTCGGCGCCCCTGGGGTGGCGACGGTGTACTGGCTGCTCGGCGTGACCGGGGTACGGCAGTGGCGCGCCGCCCGGGACGGCGGGCCGCGCGTACCGCCCAACCACGCGCCGGAGTTCGCGCCGGACGTCCGCACCGCCCTGCCGGCCGGGATCGCGGCGATGGCGTCGGCCGCCAGACGTGTGCTGGCCCCGGAAGGAGGCATGCCATGACCGGCGCCGACAGGGGGACCGTCCACGCCCCGGACCATGTGGACATGGTCACCGTCCGCCGGGACGCCGCCGCCCCGACCGGTGAGACCACCGTCGTACGTCTGCTGAGCCTGCTCCCCGCCCACTGGAGCTGCACGCCCAGTTCCGTGGGCCCGGACCGGATCGCCCTGCGCATCGCGCTGGCCCCCGCCGTCGACCGGCAGACGGTTCGGCGTGCCCTCTCCAGTGCCCTCGCCGACCGGGCGCTGGAGGGCTGGGCGGAGGAGCGATGAAGGCACGGCGGCGCGGTCGCGGGCGCCTCACCCGGCTCCGGACCCGCGCGGGAGGCCCGGGACCCGCATCTTTCAGATCCAGCCGCGCTCCCGTGCCAGCAGCGCCGCCTGGGCGCGGCTCGCCGCGCCGAGCTTCTGCATCAGATCGGCGACATAGCGCCGGTAGGTCCGCACCGAGACGCCGAGCTCCCGGGCGCCCGCCTCGTCCTTGCCCACGGTGCACATCGACACCAGCACCCGCCGCTCGGTCTCCGAAAGACCGGTGCCCGGTGCCCCGGTGTCCTCGCCGAACGCCTCGGAGAGATCGTCGGCCTGGTCCCAGATCTTCTCGAAGAGGGCGATGATGTTGGAGACCAGACCGCTGCGATGGGCGAGCAGCGCGCCGCGCGAGGTGTCGCGCGGATCGAGCGGGACGAGCGCGGCTCTGCGGTCGTACACCAGCAGTCGTTCCGCGGTGTGCGCCGTCACGCGGATCGCCGCCCCGTGATCGGCCAGCTCCCGGAGATAGGCGGCGGTCGCCGGATCGTGCAGCGCGGCCCGTGCGACGACATTCCTGATCCGCACGCCGCGCCGCAGACATCGCAGGTCCAGCGGGCGCGAGCGGGCGATGTTCTCGGGCGACAGCTTGGTGTACGGCTCGACGGAGAGGATCTCGTCCCGGGCGAAGAAGGCGAGGTCGTCGATCCGGTTGCGGATCTGGGCGAGCCCCTCCAACTGCTCGATGCCCGGAGGAGGGGGTCTTCGTGCCCCCTGCTCCGCGCGTAGACCGTCGATGACATGGCGGGACCGGGTGACGCGCTGCAGCTCCTGGTGGAGCGCGTGCAGACGTAAGTCGATCAGCCGGGCCAGCGCGACCTCCGGATCCGTCGGGAAGATACGCAGGTCGGGGCCCTCGGGATGGAGCAGCCCGAGTTCCTGGAGCCGGTCGACGCACGAGCGGGCGGTCTGCGGGTCGGTGTCCAGCAGAAGGTGCAGACCGTCGGTGGCGGTGCCGGGACTGCGCAGGAAGTGCCGGTAGACCTCTTCCTCGGCCTCCGAGACCCCGAATATGGACATCTCGTTCTCGCCCACGTGTGCCCCCGCTGCCTGGTCCATGCGTGGCCGCGCACTTCCGGGGATCGCCCGTGAGTGCCGGTCGACGGCTGCCGTACTCACTGCCCGTGCAACTGTTTGTGAAATCTTCGGCCAAAGCGTAGACGCTGGGATCATTTCTGTGAGGAGCCCGGACACAACTGTGTGGGATGCGGAGATGAACGGTGCGTGGCCCGCGACGAGCGGTGCCGGACGCACGACGGACGGCATCGAGCGGACCAGGACCGGTGGCTGTCCGGCGTCGGATTCCGGCGCCTTCGCGGTGTCCGGTTCCCGCCCCTGCCCGGCGACGGCACCCCGCTTCGCCACCCGCCGCAATCAGGCCGCACGCCTCCCGCCCGGTGGCGATTGCGCACGCGGCTGTCACAGGGGAGTCGTAGGCTTGAAGGACCCCGGCCCGTGAGACGTGTCGGGTCCTTCGCGTTGCCCCCTGGCAGCAGCCGGCTGTCAGACCTCGCCCTCGTTACCCGGACGGAAGCCCTTCATGAGCCTGCACGGTCTGCTGGATGTCGTCGTACGTGACCCGGCACTCTCCGAAGCGGTGAAGGCCGCCGGCGACGGCCACCGGATGCATGTCGACCTCGTCGGCCCGCCCGCCGCCCGGCCGTTCGCCGTGGCGGCGCTGGCCCGGGAGACCGGGCGCACCGTGCTCGCCGTCACCGCTACCGGCCGGGAGGCGGAGGACCTGGCGGCGGCCCTGCGCACCCTGCTGCCGCCGGACACGATCGCCGAGTTCCCCTCGTGGGAGACCCTGCCGCACGAGCGCCTCTCGCCCCGCTCCGACACCGTGGGCCGCCGCCTCGCCGTGCTGCGGCGCCTGGCGCACCCGAGGGAGGACGACCCGGAGACCGGCCCGGTCAAGGTCGTCGTCGCACCGGTCCGTTCCGTGCTCCAGCCGCAGGTCAGGGGACTTGGCGACCTGGAGCCCGTGGCGCTGCGGATCGGGCAGAGCGCCGACCTCGGCAAGACGGTCGACGCGCTCGCGGCAGCCGCGTACTCCCGGGTCGAACTGGTCGAGAAGCGCGGCGAATTCGCCGTGCGCGGCGGCATCCTGGATGTCTTCCCGCCGACCGAGGAGCACCCCCTTCGGGTGGAATTCTGGGGCGACGACGTGGAGGAGATCCGCTACTTCAAGATCGCCGACCAGCGGTCGCTGGAGATCGCCGAGCACGGGCTGTGGGCGCCGCCCTGCCGTGAGCTGCTGCTGACCGACGAGGTGCGCGAGCGGGCCGCCGTCCTCGCCGAGAACCACCCGGAGCTGGGCGAACTGCTCGGCAAGATCGCCGAGGGGATCGCGGTGGAGGGCATGGAGTCCCTCGCCCCGGTCCTCGTCGACGACATGGAGCTGCTGCTCGACGTACTGCCGAAGGGCTCGATGGCGGTGGTCTGCGACCCGGAGCGGGTCCGCACCAGGGCGGCCGACCTCGTCGCCACCAGCCAGGAGTTCCTCCATGCCTCCTGGGCGGCGACCGCGGGCGGCGGAGAGGCCCCGATCGATGTCGGCGCGGCCTCCCTGTGGGGCATCGCGGACATCCGGGACCGGGCCCGCGAGCTGGGGATGATGTGGTGGTCGGTCTCCCCGTTCGCCGCGGACGACGCGCTCGACGAGGACACCCTCAAGCTCGCGATGCACGCCCCGGAGTCGTACCGCGGCGACACCGCCCGCGCGTTCGCCGACACCAAGGGCCGGCTCGCCGAGGGCTGGCGCACGGTGTTCGTCACCGAGGGCCAGGGGCTCGCCTCCCGCACGGTCGAGGTGCTCGGCGGCGAGGGCATCGCGGCCCGCCTGGACCCTGATCTGGCGGAGATCTCCCCGTCCCTGGTCCACGTCTCCTGCGGCGCCATCGACCAGGGCTTCGTCGACCCGGAGCTCAAGCTCGCCGTCCTGACCGAGACGGACCTCACGGGTCAGCGCACCGCCACCAAGGACCTGGGCCGGATGCCGGCCCGCAGGCGCAAGACGATCGACCCGCTGACGCTGGAGACCGGCGACTACATCGTCCACGAGCAGCACGGTGTCGGCCGCTACATCGAGATGGTGCAGCGCACGGTGCAGGGCGCCACCCGCGAGTACCTCCTCGTCGAGTACGCCCCCGCCAAGCGGGGCCAGCCCGGCGACCGCCTCTACATTCCGACCGACCAGCTGGAACAGGTCACGAAGTACGTCGGCGGCGAGGCGCCCACCCTGCACCGGCTCGGCGGCGCCGACTGGACGAAGACGAAGGCGCGCGCCAAGAAGGCGGTCAAGGAGATCGCCGCCGACCTGATCAAGCTGTACTCGGCCCGGATGGCGGCGCCCGGCCATGTCTTCGGCCCCGACACCCCTTGGCAGCGCGAACTGGAGGACGCCTTCCCGTACGCGGAGACGCCCGACCAGCTCTCCACCATCGCCGAGGTCAAGGAGGACATGGAGAAGTCGGTGCCGATGGACCGGCTGATCTGCGGCGACGTCGGCTACGGCAAGACGGAGATCGCGGTACGGGCGGCCTTCAAGGCGGTCCAGGACGGCAAGCAGGTCGCCGTCCTCGTCCCCACGACCCTCCTGGTCCAGCAGCACTACGGCACGTTCACCGAGCGCTACTCCCAATTCCCGGTCAACGTAAGGGCGCTGAGCCGCTTCCAGTCGGAGTCCGAGTCCAAGTCGACCCTGGAAGGGCTCCGCGAGGGCTCCGTCGACCTGGTCATCGGCACCCACCGCCTCTTCTCCTCCGAGACGAGGTTCAAGGACCTGGGCCTGGTCATCGTCGACGAGGAACAGCGCTTCGGCGTCGAGCACAAGGAGCAGCTGAAGAAGCTCCGCGCCAACGTGGACGTCCTCACCATGTCCGCGACGCCGATCCCCCGTACGCTCGAAATGGCCGTGACGGGCATCCGCGAGATGTCGACGATCACCACGCCCCCCGAGGAGCGCCACCCGGTCCTCACCTTCGTCGGCCCGTACGAGGAGAAGCAGATCGGCGCGGCCATCCGTCGCGAACTGCTCCGCGAAGGCCAGGCGTTCTACATCCACAACCGCGTCGAGTCCATCGACCGGGCCGCCGCGCGGCTGCGCGAGATCGTCCCCGAGGCGAGGATCGCGACCGCCCACGGACAGATGTCCGAACAGGCCCTGGAACAGGTGGTGGTGGACTTCTGGGAGAAGAAGTTCGACGTCCTGGTCTCCACCACGATCGTCGAGTCCGGCATCGACATCTCCAACGCCAACACCCTGATCGTGGAACGCGGCGACAACTTCGGCCTCTCCCAGCTCCACCAGTTGCGCGGCCGGGTGGGCCGTGGCCGCGAGCGCGGTTACGCGTACTTCCTCTACCCCCCGGAGAAGCCGCTCACCGAGACGGCCCACGAGCGCCTGGCCACGATCGCCCAGCACACCGAGATGGGCGCGGGCATGTACGTGGCGATGAAGGACCTCGAAATCCGCGGCGCCGGAAACCTCCTGGGCGGCGAACAGTCCGGCCACATCGCGGGCGTCGGCTTCGACCTGTACGTCCGCATGGTCGGCGAGGCGGTGGCCGACTACCGGGCCTCCCTCGAAGGCGGCGTCGAGGAGGAGCCACCGCTGGAGGTCAAGATCGAGCTCCCGGTCGACGCACACGTCCCGCACGACTACGCCCCGGGCGAGCGGCTGCGCCTCCAGGCGTACCGCGCCATCGCGTCCGCCGGTTCGGAGGACGACATCAGGGCGGTGCGCGAGGAGCTCACCGACCGCTACGGCAAGCTCCCCGAGCCGGTCGAGAACCTGCTCCTGGTCGCGGGCCTGCGCATGCTGGCGCGCGCCTGCGGCGTCGGCGAGATCGTGCTCCAGGGCTCGAACATCCGGTTCGCCCCGGTCGAGCTGCGCGAATCGCAGGAGCTGCGTCTGAAGCGCCTCTACCCGAAGACGGTCATCAAGCCCGCCGCCCACCAGATCCTGGTCCCCCGCCCCACCACCGGCAGGATCGGCGGCAAGCCGGTCGTGGGCCGCGAACTGCTGGCGTGGACGGGGGAGTTCCTCACGACGATCCTGGGGTCGTGAGGGGGGCGGGCGCGGTTTTGAACACCAGCCACACGGTCTTGCCGACGACGTGATCATCGACCCCGAAGTCGTCGGCGAGCTCGCCGGCAAGCTGTAACCCGCGCCCCGAGCAGGCGTTGTCGTCGGGGTGCTGGACCCTGGGCCGACCGGGTCCGCTGTCGCGATCCTCCAGGCGCACCAGCTCCTCGCCCCGTTGGAGCCCGACGCTGAACTCGCGCCCGGGTGGCGTGCCATGCAACAACGCGTTGGTGGCGAGCTCCGAGACGCACAGCTTTATGTCCTCGATCAGAGGATGGAGATCCCACTCGATGAGGACATCGACGACGAAGTCGCGTGAGGCACCAACGGAGGTGCGCCTGCGAGGAAGGCGTCGTTGCTGCGACAGGGACACGGTGGTTCACCGCCTTGCTCGCGGGCCGTAACGTGAGGGGGCTGTACTGCTATTCGCAAAAAGCAGCAAGGTCTACTCTGTGGAGGTGCGACCGGCTCGCCTACCGTGTGATGCGGCAGGCTGGTACAGGCGTTGGCTGCGGAGGAGAAGGACATGGGCGACAGTGAATGGATCAGCACTTCGGTGCCGTACCTCTCCGCGTCTCCCGGAGCCCGAGGTGACGCCTGGGCCGCGGAGGCTGCGGCAGAGGGGCGCCGGGGCAGTCAGTGCATTGTCCAGGCAGGCGAGGTGGAGGCTCCGGGAGCGGTCGCGGAACTGCTGGGGACACGCGCCGGTCAGAGCGTCGTCGCACGTCGCAGGATCATGTATCTCGACGGCGAGCCGTGCGAGTTGACGGACACGTACTACCCCGTGGACATCGCGGGCGGTACGGGCCTGGCCGGGACTGCCCGGATTCCCGGCGGGGCGATCAGACTCCTGGCGGACCTGGGCCATGTCGGCGTTCGCGTGCGCGAGGACGTGACCGCGCGGCAGTCGACCGAGTACGAGCGGAAGCAACTGTGTTTGACGGCCGGTGAACCGGTACTGCAACTGACCCGGCTCACGTTGGACGACACGGACCGGCCCATTCAGGTCGACGTGATGGCCATGCCTCCACGCCGCCAGAAATTGCGGTACGAGATCAGGATCGGATGACTGTGCCCAGACCCGAAGCGGATGCCGTCGACCGCCGCTCGCTGCACGAGCGCATCGCGGCCGACCTCAGGGACCAGATCATGGGCGGGGATCTCGCTCCTGGTGCCAGCCTTCCGTCGACCGTGCATCTCAAGGATCGGTTCAATGCCTCGAACGCGACCGTGCAGAAGGCATTGCAACTCCTCAAGGACGAAGAGCTGGTGATCGGCAGGCCGGGTGCCGGGGTGACGGTCCGCGTGCACCGTCAACGAACCGTCCGCCCGGCCTCGTACATGGCTCCGGCAGGTTCGGGTGAGCCATACCGCCGGCTGACCGAAGCTGCAAAGAACGGTTCCCGCGCCCGCAGCACACTCCTGGAGGTCGTCGAGTGTGAGCCGCCCGCGGATGTCGCCGAGGCGCTCCGGCTCCCGAAGTCGGGTACCGCACTTCTGCGGCGCCAGCTTCTCGTGATGGACGACGAACCGGTGGAGTTGGTCGCGTCCTACTACCCGCTGGAGATCGCACGGGGCACGGTGATGACAGAGCGCCGAAGGATTCCCGGCGGGACGCCGACCCTGCTGGCGGAGCTGGGCTACCCGCCTCGGCTGAGCGTGGACCGGGTCTCCGCGCGGGTGCCCACGCAGGACCAGTACCAGGCGCTTCGGCTGCCTGGTGACCTGCCGGTGCTCCGAACCCTGCGCGTGGTCTACAGCGACGACGAACGGCCGATCGAGGTGACGGTCATGGTCAAGGCGGGCCATTTGTACGAGTTGCAGTACGAGTTCACGGCCGAGTGCGAGTGAGGGCATGCGTGGCCGGCGGAGGTGTCCGGGAGCTCTGTGCTCGAACATCCGGTTCGTCCCGGGGCGCAGCCCCGATGAAAGAACCCCTCAGGTGCGCCAGGCGGCTCGACGGGCAGTGTGATTCAGGCCGCATCCGGCCCGAACGGTAGCCATGTGCATGTCTCTCGGGGAAGGCGTCCGTAGGATTCCCGGGATCAGCTTTCTCCCCGTCAGGACGGCTTCGAGTGATACCTCCCCGCGCGTACCGAGTGATGCTGCCCGCCCTCAGTGTGGCGGCGGTGCTGGCCCTGGCCGGCTGCGATCCCGAGCAGTCGGCCTCCGGGACCGGGCAGGAGGGCGGCGGGTCCCGGGGCGGCGGGCAGGCCGCCACCGGATTCGGGGCCAGCCCGCTCGACAACGCCGACGGTACGAAGCCCGGTCTCGCGCCGCTCGCGTCCGAGGCGGACAGGGCGGCCGGCAGGAAGATCATCGAGAAGGTGGCGACGAAGGGCCGGGGTCCGAAGACCGGGTACGCGCGCGACAGGTTCGGATACGCCTGGAAGGACTCGATCGACGGGATACCGCTGGCCAGGAACGGCTGCGACACCCGTAACGACCTCCTCGCCAGGGACGGCAAGGACGTGAAGTTCCGGTCCGGTTCGGACTGTGTGGTCGTGTCGATGACCCTCAAGGACCCGTACACCGGCTCGACCATCGAGTGGCGCAAGCAGCAGGCCACGAAGGTCCAGATCGACCATGTCATGCCGCTCTCGTACGACTGGCAGATGGGCGCCGCGCACTGGAACGACACCAAGCGGCAGCAGATCGCCAACGACCCGCTCAACCTCATTCCGGTGGACGGCCCGGCCAACAACGCCAAGCGGGACTCGGGTCCGGCGTCCTGGCTGCCGCCCTACAAGCCGATCCGCTGCTCGTACGCGGTCCGGTTCGCGCAGGTTTCGCTGAAGTACGCGCTTCCGGTCACCACCGCGGACAAGCAGGCGATGCTGGAGCAGTGCGGGGGCTGACAGGCAGGTGCCCCGCTCCGAACGGTCCGTACCCAAGGCTGTGACGTGCGGAAAACGGTTTGGCACCGGTGATGTCGCTGCCTAGCGTGGGGTGCATGGACCTGACCATCACCACCCTCGCCGCCCGTCCCGAACTCGCCGGAGCGGCAGGGCGGATGCCGGACAGTTGGCCGGGATTCGTCCTGGAGGACTTGGTGGGCTGGGCGAACTACCCCAGGATCGCCGTCGATTTCCCGGAGTACGTCCTCGTCGCGACGGACGAGGACGGCGCCGTCGTCGCGCGGGCGTACAGCGTGCCGTTCGCGCTGCATGCCCCGGGGCGGGAGGGGCTGCCCGAGGGCGGCTGGGACCAAGTGCTGCTGTGGGCGTTCTCGGACCTGCGGCACGGACGTACGCCGGACACCGTCAGCGCGATCGAGATCGCGGTCGCCAACGGGCGCCAGGGCGAGGGGATCTCGGCACGGATGGTCGCCGCGATGCGGGAGAACGCCGGAAGGCTCGGGTTCGCCGACCTTGTCGCGCCGGTGCGGCCGAGCGCCAAACACCTGGACGTCTCGGCCCCGATGGAGGAGTACGCCCGCCGGACCCGGGCGGAAGACGGACTTCCGTACGATCCGTGGCTGCGCGTCCATGTGCGGGCGGGTGGGGTGATCGAGGCGGTGGCGCCGGTGTCGATGACGGTCTCCGGCTCCCTCGCACGGTGGCGGTCCTGGACCGGCCTGCCGTTCGCCGAGGACGGCCCGGTGGAGGTGCCGGGCGCACTGGTGCCCGTGCAGTGTTCGGTGGCTCACGGGTACGCGGTGTACGTGGAGCCCAACGTATGGGTGCGACACCGCGTCTGAGGGCTGTCCCGTGGGCATCCGTCGTGGCCCCGGACGCGGGCGCCGGGAGGTACGAGGGTCGTCCCGTGGGTATCCGTCGTGGCCCCGGCCGCGTTCGCCGGGAGGCAGCCGCCCGTGAGGGCGCAGCCCCCCGGCGTCCGGGCGTGCGTGTGGGTGTCAGCCGGCCATCTTGTCCGGGTCGACGATGTCCTTGGCGGCCGGCTCCTTCACCACGACGGGCTTGTCGAACTCGGAGAGCCTCATCGTCATCGGCTCCTTGCCGTCCTTCGAGTCGACCTTGAGCACGTACGGGGCGCCTTCGGCGGCCACCAGCATCGTGTAGGTGCCCTCGCTGTCCTTCTCGGTGAGGCGCAGCGCTCGTTGGCCGTCGACGGTGGTCTCACCGCTCTTGCGGGCCGCGTTGTCGTTCGTCTCGAAGTCCTTCAGCAGCGCGCCCAGGTCGCAGAATTCGAGCATGTCCTTGTTGTCGGCGTCCGAGGCCTTCGACTTCATCCAGTGGCCGGCGAGCAGGTCGACCGCTGCGTCGACGTCCGCGGCGGGCTCGCCCTTGGACTGCTCGCGCAGCATCGCCTCGTCGAACTTCGTGTAGAGCGTGTTGCCGGTCTTGCGGACCTCCATGGTTCCCGCCGGGCCTATGGACATCGTTCCGGTGCAGGCGCCGGAGGTGTTCATGGCGAAGTGGGCGGAGATCGGTCCGTCACTCGTCTTCATGTCGACGGCGATCTTCATGGACTTCGCCTTCTTCGTGGTCTTGAGCGCCTTGTTGGCGACTTGGGGGCCCGACATGTCCGCGAAGGGGCCGGTCGCCTTGGCGGGCGAGGCATCGGTGCCGCAGGCTGCCAGGCCGAGGAGGGCGAGGGCGCAGAGGGTGTTGACGGTGGTACGGGCGAGAAGGCGCATGGCGGAGGTCTCCGTGAGGTGAGGCGGGCGGGGAGGGGGACGGGGCGGGGAACGCGGTGGGCGGGCTTCGCGGGCGTGTCAGCGGAGGACCGGGCGCGGATCGGCAAAGAGGTACGGGGCGGTGGCAGGCGCCGGCGGGGTGCCGGCGGCGGCAGCCTTGGTCACGAGCACCGCGCCGACGCCCGAGAGCGTCAGCGCGATCACGCCGAGCACGGCTCCGAAGGTGGTCGTCCCACGATTGGTGGCCTCGCCCCGGCCGGCGCGGCGCCGGCCGGTCAGACCGAGGGCGAGCGCGAGGAGACCGAGCGCCGCCGCGAGCCAGAAGAGCGCCCAGACCAGGCCCATGACGCTGCCGGCGATGCCGAGGACGAGCGCCGTGGTGCCCAGCCCGTTGCGCGCCGGACGCTCGCCGGGTGCGCGAGCGGGCGTGTACGCCCGCTGCCGCGGCGGCGGTTCGGGGTACCCGGACATGGCT
Organism: Streptomyces sp. NPDC093149; assembly: GCF_044754145.1. Lineage (NCBI taxonomy): Bacteria > Bacillati > Actinomycetota > Actinomycetes > Kitasatosporales > Streptomycetaceae > Streptomyces > Streptomyces sp. NPDC093149. Next base: position 112,375 of record NZ_JBIVON010000006.1, on the reverse strand, counting down.
GGGCCCTTCGGTGAATTTCGACAAGGGGGCGTGAACGGTCGCCCGGATCCCTGCGGATGCGGTGACAGGTCAATAACAGCAGAGCCTGTGAACCGAGTCAACACAAATCATGCGCGATGTTCTTTGTCGTGCTGTGAACCGATGCGATCGGCCGGAGGTCGCTATGCTCACCCACACAGCGCCGACGGATCAGGGAGACAGTCAGTGCCGGAGAACTCGACCGAGGTGACCGCGGCCGGCATCGCCCGGCTCGCGGGCGTGGGACGCGCCGCCGTCAGCAACTGGCGCCGCCGGCACGCCGACTTCCCCAAGCCCGTCGGCGGCACCGAGACGAGCCCCTCCTTCGCGCTGCGCGAGGTCGAGCAGTGGCTGCGCGACCAGGGCAAACTCGCGGAGGTCCCGCTCCGTGAGCGGGTCTGGCAGCAGCTCGCGGGGCACCCGGCCGGCCCGGTCCCCGCCCTGGTCCACACGGGCTGCGCCCTGCTGCTCCTGCGGGACAGCCCCACCGCCTGGCGGGAGATCGCCACCGTGTCGGACGAGGCGATGGCCGGTGTGCTGTCCCTCGCCCTCGACGATCTGCTCGCCGCCCGCTTCGGACCGGCCGCGGAACCCGGACGGGCTGTTCACGCTCCCGGCCGCGCGGAGCTGCTCCCGTCCGTGCCGCTGCTCCGGGGGGTTGCGGAGCTCGCCGCGGAGCAGGGCGTCCGGGAGACCTTCGAGTTCCTGCTCGGCCGTCAACTGGACGCCAATCCACGCCAGTACACACTCACCCCGCCCGGACTCGCCGCACTCATGGCCGCCCTGGCACAGGCCGGGAAGCAGCCGGCCCGCACGGTCCTCGACCCCGCGGCGGGCACCGGCGCCCTGCTGCGCGCCGTCGGCCGCCCGACCGCCCTGTACGCGCAGGAGACCGACCCCGACCTCGCCGCACTCACCGCGCTGCGGCTCGCCCTGCACACCGACTCCGCCAACGGCTGCGCCCTCGCGGTACGGACCGGTGACACCCTGCGCGCCGACGCCTTCCCGCGGCTCGCCGCCGACGCCGTGCTCTGCCACCCGCCGTTCAACGAACGCAACTGGGGCCACGACGAACTCGCCTACGACCCCCGCTGGGAGTACGGCTTCCCGGCCCGTACGGAGTCCGAACTGGCCTGGGTCCAGCACGCGCTGGCCCGTCTGCGCGAGGGCGGCATCGCTGTACTGCTGATGCCCCCGGCCGCCGCCTCGCGCCGTTCCGGCCGCCGGATCCGCGCCGATCTGCTGCGCCGCGGCGCCCTGCGCGCCGTCATCGCGCTCCCGGCCGGCGCCGCACCCCCGTACGGCATCCCGCTCCACCTCTGGGTGCTGCGCAAGCCGGTCGGCGGCCTGCGCCCCTCGCCGGAACTGCTGCTCGTCGACACGGCCGAATCCGCCGAATCCCCGGCCGCGGGCCCCGGCGCCACCGCCCCCTCCGGCGGGCGCGACCGGCTCGACTGGCAGGCGGTGCACGGCGCCGTGCTCGCCGCCTGGCAATCGTTCGAGGGCGAGGCCGAAGGCGAGGGCGAGGACACGGGCGCAGGCGCGGGAACAGGCGAGGGCAGGATCGGCCGGGCGGACGGGACGGGCCCCGCCCGCCCGTTCGGGACCCGCCCGGGCGTCAGCCGCGCCGTCCCCGTCATCGAACTCCTCGACGACGAAGTGGACCTGGCCCCCGCCCGCCGTCTGCCGCCCCCGGCCGCCGCGGGCGGACCGGCCGAACTGATCCGGGTACGGGAGCGGCTGACCGAGACGCTCGGCCTCACCGGCACCCTCACCCCGCCGGCCGTGCCCCCCCGCGACCCGGCCCACTGGCCGCTCACCACCGTCGGCGAACTCGCCCGCGCCGGCGCACTCCAGCTCCGCACCGGCGGCTCCGGCACCGGCCCGGTCCCCGTCCTCACCGAACACGACGTCCTCGGCTCCACCGCCCCTTCGGGAAGCCTGCCCGCCGACGGGCCCCCCGAGGAGCCGCTCCTTGTCGAGACGGGCGATGTCGTCGTCCCCGTGCTCGGCGGCGGCGCCGTCGCCCGCGTCATCGACGACGCCACCGCGGGGGCCGCGCTGGGCCGCAACCTCCAGCTGCTGCGTCCCGACCCGGCCGCCCTCGACCCCTGGTTCCTCGCCGGCTTCCTGCGCGGCACCGCCAACAACCGCCAGGCCAGCAGCTACGCCTCCACCGCCACCCGGCTGGACGCCCGTCGCCTCCAACTGCCCCGGCTGCCACTCGCGGAACAGCGGAGATACGGGGAACGGTTCCGCGCCCTGGCCGCGTTCGAGGACGCGCTCCGGCTGGCCGGCCGGCTCGGCGGACAGCTGATCCAGGGGATGTACGACGGGCTGGCGGACGGCACGGTCCCGCCGGAGTGACCTGAGCCACAACGGTTCGGTACAACCCGGGGCCGGTCGCCGGTGTCGCCCTTTACGCTCGGAGCTGCGTACACGGAGCGTGTGCGCGGACGTTCCACGACGAGGTCTCCAGGAGCAGCCATGTACGCCCCCGGTCATCCGCCGACGCCGCCGCGCCGGGTTCCCAGCCGGGCCTGGATCGTCTCGGTGCGCGTGCTGTTCGTCGTGCTCACGGTCTGCTCGTTCGGCATGCTGCTGTGGAGCCCGCTGCTCCGTCTCGCGATCGTGCGCCGCCGGACGTCCGACTGGTGGCTGACCGGGGCCGGTTTCGTGTTCGTCCTCGTGTCCCTGATGATCCTCGGCAGGGACGGCAGCGATGAGCCCGTCGGCATCGACAACGTGCTCATACCGCTGCTGTTGCTGGTGATGGTGGCCGCTGTGGCGTACTACCTGGTCGGGGACATCCGGCACCACGAACAGCTCACGGAGCGAGACCTCATGGGCGGGTACGCGCCCCCGGCACCGGGATACGCGTACGTGACCACGCTGCCGATGCGCACGCCCGCCCCCGGACCTGTCCCGACGTACGCGCCCGCCCCCACGGCCGCGTACGCACCTGCCCCCGCTCCCACGGAAGCGCCCGCGCCCGCCGCCACTCCCACCGACGCGCCCGCCGCCACTCCTGCGAAAGCGCCCGCGCCCGCTGCCGCTCCCACCGACGCGCCCGCGCAGCGGCCCCCGACCCCGGTCCGGGCGCCGCACCGGCACCAGCGGATCGATCAGGTCCGGGCCGAGCTGGACGAGTTGAGCGACTACCTCCGCAAGGAGGAGGGCCGGTGAGCGGACGACTCATCGGCGGGCGGTACCAGCTGGCGACCGTGCTCGGCCAGGGCGGCATGGGCCAGGTCTGGACGGCCTATGACCAGCGTCTGGATCGCCGGGTCGCGGTGAAGCTGCTCCGCCCCGACCGCGTCACGGGCCCCATCGGCAGCGAGGCCGCGGGCGAACTGCGCCGCCGCTTCGTCCGCGAGTGCCGGGTCACCGCCCAGGTCGACCACCCGGGCCTGGTCACGGTCCACGACGCGGGCAGCGAGGGCGACGAGCTGTTCCTCGTCATGCAGTACGTCGAGGGTGCCGACCTCGCCGACCATCTCGCCGAGCACGACCCGTACCCCTGGCAGTGGTCCGTCGCGGTCGCGGCCCAGCTCTGTGCCGTTCTCTGCGCGGTGCACGCGGTGCCGATCGTCCACCGCGACCTCAAGCCCCGCAATGTGATGGTCCGTCCCGACGGCACCGTCACCGTTCTGGACCTGGGCGTCGCCTCGGTCCTGGACACCGACACCACGCGTCTCACCCACACGGGTTCACCGATCGGCTCCCCGGCCTACATGGCGCCCGAACAGGCGATGGGCGGCGCGGTCGGCCCGTACACCGATCTGTACGCACTCGGCGTGCTCCTCCACGAACTCCTCAGCGGGGACGTGCCGTTCGCGGGGTCGACCGCTCTCGGTGTGCTGCACCGCCACCTCCACGAGCCGCCGCTCCCGGTCCGCCGGGTCCGGCCCGACATCCCCGAACCCCTCGAAGCCCTGGTGCTGCGGCTGTTGGCCAAGGACCCGCAGCACCGCCCGGCCAACGCCCAGGAGGTGTACGAACACCTCGCCCCGCTGCTCCCCTCACCGGGCACCGCGATCCCCACGGGCCCGCTCGACCCGACGCGTCCCTTCCTGCGCCCGCACGCCCCGTGGCCCGACCGCGCCACCGCCCCGGACCGGCCCTCGGCCCCGCTCGCCCCGGCGACGGACCGGCGCGATGTCGCCGCCGCCGTGGACGACGTCAAGAAGCTGCTCGGCGAGGGCCGGATCACCCAGGCCGTGGACATCCTCGGCTCCATCCTCCCGGTCGCGGCCGAACAGCACGGAGCGGACTCCGCCGTCGTCCGCATCCTGCGCAAGCAGTACGCGGCGACGCTGATGGACGACGGCCAGTACCGCCGCGCCCTGCCCGAGCTGCGCCGCCTCGCCGAGGACCGCGCGGCGGAGGCGGGCCCGGCCGACGCCCAGACACTCCAGTTCCGCTACGACGCGGCCCAGTGCCTGGAACAGCTCGGCGAACCGGCCGCCGCGCTCGCGGAGTACCGCGCGGTCCTCCCGTACTACGAGAACCACCACGCCACGGGCGGCGACCCGGCCCGCTCCTTCGAGATCCGCAACCGCGTCGCACACCTGCTGCTCGCGGTCGGCGACCAGGTGGCGGCGCGCGTGCAGTTGCAGGGGCTGCTGTACGACACGGAGCGGGCTTACGGACCGCACTATCCGCTGCCGGTGGAGCTGCGCCGCCGGCTCGACCGGCAGGCCGAGATGCGGGGCGGCTGACGCGCGGCGGAGCCCCGACGGTCACGATCAGACGGTCAAATGAGTAATGGACACGCCAAGTTTCCGCAATGGATTGCCACGGAGATCGCTGCCGGGGTCGAAGACCGACCGCGGCGTGAGACCGTGATCTGCCGCCGGGGCGGCTGACGACCCGCCTGCCCCGTCGGCCTCACACTTCTTTCGAGCACTGCCGAGGTCTCTGTGCCTTCTCACCGCATGTCCAGGAAGCGCCGCCGTATCTCCCTGGCCGTGGCAGGCGTCGCCGTCCTCGCCGGTGGCGCGTTCGTCGCCCAGGCCGCCACCGCCACCACGGTCTCCAGGCCCGCGCCGAAGATCTACACCGGCCATGTCTTCGACACCTGCACCGCACCGTCGCTGACCACCATGAAGGGCTGGTACAGCTCCTCCGTCTACCACGGAGCCGCCGTGTACGTCGGCGGGAAGAACCGCGGCTGCGCACAGCCCAACCTCACCGCCTCCTGGGTGAAGTCCGTCAGCGCCACCGGATGGAAGCTGGTCCCGCTGTACGTCGGCGCGCAGCCGCCGTGCCAGACGAGCGCGAACCCGGAGAAGATGACCGCCGCCAACGCCACCTCGCTCGGCGTCACCGACGCCGACGACGCGGTGGCGAAGGAGGCCGCGCTCGGCATGAAGCCGGGCAGCCCGGTCTACCTCGACATGGAGTACTTCGACCCGAAGAACACCTCCTGCGCGAACACGGTGCTCGCCTACATCCGGTCGTTCGACAAGACGGTCAAGGCCAAGGGGTACTGGTCCGGCTTCTACGGCTTCAGCAACTCCAGCGCCGCCGTCGTCGCCAACGCCACGAACCGCACGGACCTGCCGGAGATCCTCTGGTACGCCAGCTACGACGACGTGTACTCCACCACCAAGGGCTTCCCGTACGCCTCGACGCTGTACACCGGGCACCGCCGCGGTCACCAGTACGCCGTCAACAAGAAGGTGACGCACACCGGAGGCACGCTCACGATCGACCGGAACGCCTGGGACGCCCCGGTCGCGATCGTGGGCTGAGGCCTCTCGTCCGGATCACGGGCCGATTCGTCCGGAGCACTTCCGCGGGCCGGGATGGTCGTTGATGATGTCCGGGTGACCGACCGCATCAGCGCTCTGCTCTCGGCCTTCGGCGTCCTCGCCGGCACGTCGTTGCTCGTCCTTGCCGTTCGTGAGTACCGCTCCGGGGCATCAGCCCTCTGGATCGGGGCCGGAGCCGCGATCCTCCTCAGCACCGTGTACACGCTCGTGCGGGACGTGCGACGGCTCCGCGCAGGGGCGTCGGCCTGACGAGCGGCACCGGTCGCGCGTTCGCCGAACACGACGACGAGGCCGAAGCGCACGGCCAGTGCGAAGGCCGGCGAGGTGGCGCCGACGAAGTAGGCGCGTCGGCCGACCGCGAGAGTGAGGGCGAAGGGCAGCGCGCGGGCGAGAATCGACTGGTCCTCCGGTCCCGGCGGTCGATACCCTCCGCCCGTGATCGAGGATGTGACAGAGGCTGTGGCCGGGTGTGCCGGGGAGGAACCGGGGGGCGGGGAGGCAGGATCGCCCCGGGAGGTCTGCTGGCGGGGCAGGGACGTCGCCTTCGCGCCGCTCGACGTCGACGACGCGGAGCTGGTCCATGCCTGGCGCGCCGACCCCGTGGCCGCCCATGAGGTCGGCATGTGGCCGCGTTCTCTCTCTGCCGTGCGCGAGCGCATCGAGCGCGACCGCGACGAGCACGACCGCGACGACTTCCTCGTCCTGCTCCCCGACGGCACGCCGATCGGCCACATCGCCCTGACGGACCAGGACATGGTCGACGGCACGGCCGAGATCACACTGGTACTGGACCCCGGCCACCGGGGCCGGGGCCATGGCGTGGACGCCGTGGACGCACTGGTCGACCTCGCCTTCGGTGAACTGCCCATGCACCGCCTCCAGGCCGTCACCCACACCACCAACACCGCGGCCCTCGGCGTCCTGGCCGGGGCCGGGTTCGTGCAGGAGGGGGTGCGCCGCTCCGCCTGCCTGCACCGGGGCCGCCGTCACGACGTCGCGGTGCTGGCCCTGCTCCGGGACGAATGGCAGGCGCTCGCCCGGCCTCGGTCCTGGGACGTGCCGGTCACCTGCCGGTGACCTGGGCCAGGGCCTCGGTGGTTCACTCCTGGGTGGCGTGATCTTCGCTGCTCCGCCCTTCGGCTCCACGGTCCGGGACCCGCAGGGCGGATCCTCGATCCGAACGAGCGGGCCGCCGGCTCCCGGAGGCCGCCCCCCCGCCTTCGCCGCCACGCCCCCCACACCCCGGCCATCGTCAGGGCGAGCGCCGCGCCCGCGCCGATCACCGCACCCGCCCGCAGGCCGGGGGGCCGGAACGTGCAGTCGACAAAGGCGCCACGGGCGGGGACCGGGGTGGCGACCAGACCCAGGTAGCTGTCGGCGGGCCGCCCCTGGCAGCTCCAGCCGGCGATCCGGGGCGCGGCGATCACGACCGTTCCGGTGCTGCCGGGCGGCAGTTCGGCCCGTATGCCGTCGGCAGCGACATGGACGGCGGTCGCGCCCGTACGCTCCAGCCCGGCGACCGCCGAGGCCAGCCGGGCCCGGTCCAGGCAGCCGATCGCCCCGTGCGGCACGGTCCCTTGGCGTACCGAGGTGAGTGTGACCACCACCGGCGCGCTCCCGCCCGCCGTACCCAGCCGCTCCATCGCGGCGCGCCGGGCCGGCAACTGCCCCTTGAACTCGACCTCCGGGCCCTTGCCGAGCCGCGCCGAGCCGAACAGGCCGGGAGCCCACAGATACGCCTGCGAGCCCGCCGGGCATCGGGCGGTCAGCGTGTACGTGCCGCGCCCCACCCGGTAGTCGTACGCGCCCCGGTCCGCCACCGCGCCGCCCCCCGCCGCGCGCAGCACCGTCTTCGGCACCGTGTACACCGTCGAGCCCAGCAGCGCCTCCTGGTTGCGGTAGGGCGACCGGCTGTACGGCACCGGGCCGCCCGGCGGCCGTACCGTCACGAGCGGCGGTGCCTGTTCACGGCCCACCGTCACCGGCCGGTCGTCCGGGGCGTTCCACACCTGATGGGGATCGCGCGGCCCGCGTACCCGCGCACCGACCGAGAAGATCGCGTCCGTGACGGGGTTGTCGAGGCTCTGCACGGCCCGGCCGCCCGACGTCCACCCGCCGCCCAGCGCACGGAGCGTGCGGGTCAGCACGGCGGGCGTGTGACTGCTGTAGTACGCCGCGCCCTGGCCGCCCACCAGCAGCGGATCGTTCGCCGTGGTCTGTTCCCGGCCGGGGTCGGTGCGATAGCGCGGCCAGCCGTCGGCGCCCGCGACCGCCGCCGCCTGTACGCGCTGCCGCTCGCCCCAGGGCGCGTAGTGGTCGAGCCGGTTCAGCTTCTGCCGGTCGGCGAAGGCGGTGGTCGCCGCGGCCTGCCCGGCCTGCGCGCCGATCAGCAGTACGGCGGCGAGCACCGCGAACCTCCGGCCGCACCCGACCAGCAGCAGCGAGACCGCCGCCGCCACCAGACCGGCCGCGAACAGCGGATACGTCCACCGGGTGACCAGGCCGCTGAATCCGGCCCCGGCCGCGAACAGCACCAGCACCGTGCCCCCGCCCAGCAGCGCCCGCCACCCCGGCCAGTCGTACGAGACCGAGACCCACGCGGCGATCACCACCAGCCCGGCCAGCACGAACGTCTGCCGGTACGGACTGCCGTTGGGGGTGGCGAAGGCATGCCAGAGCAGATGTGTCGGCCCCCACTGCAACGACAGCGCCACCCCCGCCACCAGCCCCGCCCACGCCCACCGCTCGCGCCGGGGCACGGACCGCTGGAAGGCCAGCGCACAGGCCAGGAGCAGGGTGCCCGTGCCGAGGAAGAGGGCCGGGGTGAAGAAGCTGTACGTGCCGGGCAGCAGCCGGGCGAGCACATCGGGCCAGGCGGCGGGCGCGAACGTGCGGTCCCAGCCCGGGTAGGCGTGCTTCGTCCCCAGGTAGACGGGGATCAGGACGGGCGCCGCCAGCCCGACCCCGACCCCGACCGTGCAGACCGCCCGCGCCAGTCCCCGTACCACCGTCCGCCGGTCGTCCCGCTCCGTGACGAGCCGCACCGCCAGCACCAGCGCGGCACCGAGCGTGGCCATGTAGGCCGTGTAGAAGTTGGCCGCCCACACCACCGCGACGAGCAACGGCGCGGCGATGCGGTGCCGTCCCGTCCTGGACCACTCGGCGGCGAGACAGAGCAGCGGCAGCGCGACCAGCCCGTCCAGCCACATCGGGTTGTACGAGGCCTCGACGACCGACCAGCCGCACAGCGCGTACGAACCGCCCAGCACCCCCGCCGCCCACCAGCGGCCACCGCGCAGCGTCAGCAGCAGAAGTGCCATGAGCGCCGCGGCCGACGCCATCTTCAGGACCGTCACCACATAGACCGCGAGATCGATCCGGTCGCGCGGAAAGACTCCGACGAGCAGGGCGAACGGGCTGGTCAGATAGGTGCCGAGATCCGGCAGGAAGCTGGTTCCGTACCCGGACGACCAGTTGAGCAGGATGCCGCCGTCCGCGTTCCCGTGCAGCAGGTCCCACAGCCGGGAGTGGAACGGTACGAACTGATTGCCGAGGTCGTTGACGCTCCGGGTGCGCGGTCCGAACGGGAAGCTCCGCGCCCAGGCGTCACCCGCGCAGACGGCGGCGACGGTGAGCAGCGCGGCGAGCGAACCCGCGTACGAACGGGAGCGGAAAGTCGGCATACGCAGGAATATGCCAGCCTCGAATACACAAACCGCGCCCGGAGCAAGGCAGTTCACTTGATGGACGCCCCTCAGCCATATGGAGCGTCAGATTCCGACACATGCGCGGGTTGGTGTACATCCGTGCTGATCTCGCTGGTGGTGCCTTGTTTCAACGAGGAAGAGATCCTCGAACGCTTCCATGAACGTGTCACGGAAGAAATGACGCGGCTGGGACATGAATTCCAACTGGTCTACGTCGACGACGGCAGCAAGGACCGGACCCTGGTGATCCTCCAGGAGCTGGCCGCCGCCGATCCTCGGGCCCGCTACGTCTCCTTCAGCCGCAACTTCGGAAAGGAGGCCGCCATGCTGGCCGGTCTCCAGCACGCCGAGGGCGACGCGGTCGTCATCATGGACGCCGACCTCCAGCACCCGCCGGAGCTCGTGGGCAGGATGCTCCAGGAGCACGCGAACGGCTACGACCAGGTGATCGCCCGCCGCACCCGCAAGGGCGACCGCGTCACCCGCACGGTCAGCGCCCGCGCCTACTACTGGCTGATCAACCGGCTGGTCGACGTGGAACTGGTCGACGGTGTCGGCGACTTCAGACTGCTGTCCCGCCGTACGGTCGACGCCGTACTGGAACTCACCGAGTACAACCGGTTCTCCAAGGGTCTTTTCGCCTGGGTGGGATTCCGCACCACGACCTTCAGTTACGAGAATGCCGTCCGCGAACAGGGCCGTTCCGCCTGGACCTTCGGAAAGCTCCTCAATTACGGTCTCGACGGGCTTCTCTCCTTCAACAACAAACCGCTGCGCGCCGCGCTCTATCTGGGCATGCTGCTGCTGTCCGTCGCCCTCGTCCATGCTGCCTGGATCGTCGGCGTCGCGCTGGTGAGAGGGGTCGACACCCCCGGCTATGTCACCCTCCTCGTCGCGGTCACCGCCCTCGCCGGGGTCCAGATGGTGATGGTCGCGGTGGTCGGCGAGTACGTCGGCCGTATCTACTACGAGGTGAAGCGCCGCCCGCACTTCCTGGTGAAGGCCACGAACGCCGCGGCGACGACGAAGCCGACACGGGAACGCCAGGAGTTCGCACGCCGATGACGGTCAAGGCGCAGATGGCCCGATTCGCCGTGGTGGGAGTCGTGAACACCGGTACGTACTACGGCTGTTACCTCGTCCTGCTGGGCCTGCTGCCGTACATCGCCGCCCATGTGGCCGCGTTCGTGCTGAGCATGACCGGCTCCTTCTTCCTGAACTCGTACTTCACCTACCGGACCCGGCCCACCTGGCGGAAGTTCCTGCTCTTCCCGCTCACCAACGCCGCCAACTTCGTCATCACGACCGGCGGCGTCTACCTGCTGGTCGACCTCGCCGGGTTCAGCAGCCGGTACGCGCCGCTGGTCGCGGCCGCGGCGGCCATCCCGATCACCTTCGTCGTCTCGCGCACGATCATGCTGCGCCCGGACCACGGGGTCCCGGCGGCCGAACGCGTCTCCTGAGGCCGCCGAGCGTCCGGGGACGGCCCCGGCGAAGGCCCTGGGGAGGGATCCCGGCGAGGGCCCCGGCGAAGGTCCTGGGGAGGGCCCCGGTGAGGGCCCCGGGGAGGGGCCACATCCCCAACTCCTTCCGAATCGTTGGTCGAACCAGTGGCCCCAACCACATCCACTGCCTAACATCGATCAACGCAAGGTCTTGTGCACTGATGCACAAACTCTCCCCGGGAGGTTTCCTTTGCACCGCCGCCGTCGCACCGCGCTCATCGTCTCCGCCGCCCTGCTCGCCGGCGCCCCACTCCTGACCGCCTGCGGCAGCCAGGCCCACCCGGGCGCCGCGGCCCTCGTCGGAGGGGACCGGATCGAGGTGTCCACGCTGCAGGGCCAGGTGGCGGAGGTACGCGAGGCCCAGCGTGATTCGAAGGACGCCTCCCAGCTCATCGACAAGTCCGGGCAGCTCAGCCGGGCCAAACTGCACGGCATGATCTTCGACCGGGTCCTCGACCGGGCCGCGCGGGACGCCGGCGTGACCGTCAGCCGCAACGAGATCCAGCAGATGCGCGGCGCGGCCGCCGCCCAGTCCGGGGGAGAGGCGCAGCTGCGGGCGGCGATGCTCCAGCAGAGCTGGGTCGCCCCCGACCAGATCGACGCCGTCCTGCGCGAGCAGGTCCAGCTGACGAAGCTGGCCCAGGCGCTCGGCGCCGACCTGCAACAGCCCGCGGGGCAGAAGGCCGTCGGTGACGCCCTGAGCAAGGCGTCGAAGGCGCTGAAGGTCGACGTGAATCCGCGGTACGGCACCTGGGACGACAAGCAGACCCAGCTCGCCAACTACAAGGCCCCCTGGATCACCCAGGTCACCAAGGAAGCCGAGGCGGGTGCCGAATCCGGTGCCTGAGAGCCTGCCGGGTGACCTCGGACCGGACGACGGACGCGGTCCGGTGCGTGCGGTTTCGAGGCGGAGGAGGGAGTCGGATGGGGTCTCCCCTGCTCGAACGCGGCTGAGAGCTCGGAGAAGGAGCGTCGGCGACCGACGACGACGCGGGAAGCGTGCGTGCCGGGGCGTGGCCGCCCGGTCGGAGACCACCCGACAGGCTCTGAGGACGGCGACCGAAGCGACCGGGGTAGATTCGAACGGTGAACGCTGAAGCCCCCGGCCGTATCGTCCTGCTCACCGCCAGCCACCGCGTCGCGCCCGGTCTTCTGTCCTGGCCCGCCTGGCAGACGCTGCACGCCGCCGACCGGGTGCTCTGCGCCGAGCCGGACAATCCGCAGCTGCCGTATCTGCGCGAGGCGGGCGTCACCGTCGAGCACTCCGCGCCCACCGCGCAGGAGCTCGTCGACGCCTGCGCGGGCGGCCGGAGCGTCGTCGTCCTCACGAGCGGCGAAGGCGGCACGTCCCTGACCGACGGGCTCGCGAGGCTCGCGGGATCGGGCCGGGTGCGGATGCCGGACCTGGAGCTGCTGCCCGGTTCGTACGATCTGCCGGGGGCCAGGTTCCTCGATCTGGTCCAGATCATGGACCGGATCCGGATCGAGTGCCCCTGGACCTCGCAGAAGACCCACAAAGGCCTCGCCAAGTACGCCATCGAGGAGGCGTACGAACTCGTCGAGGCGATCGAGGACGGCGACCGCGACGAGCTGCGCGAGGAACTCGGGGACGTGCTGCTCCAGGTCGTCTTCCACGCCCGGATCGCCGAGGAGGGCCGCCCTGAGGACGGGGAGGAGCCGTTCTCCGTCGACGACGTGGCCGCGACCCTCGTCGAGAAGCTGATCCACCGCCACCCGCACGTCTTCGGCGACGAGACCGCCGAGACCCCCCAGGACGTGCACGCGCACTGGCTGCGGACCAAGGCCGCCGAGAAGCGGCGCGACTCGGTCACCGACGGAGTGCCGCTCGGCCAGCCCGGCCTGGCGCTGGCCGCGAAACTGGCCGGCCGGGTCCGTACCGCGGGGCTCGACGTGGCGCTCCCCACGGGCGACGGCATCGGGTACGAGCTCCTCGCGCTCGCCGTGCGCGCCGAACAGGACGGCATCGACCCCGAGGCCGCGCTGAGGGCCGCGGGCCGCGCCTACCGGGACGCCATCCGCGCGGTGGAGGGCAACGGATAACGTCGGGGGGTGAACCACAGCCCCGCCGACCGCCCCGCCGACCGCCCCGCCGATCTGCCCGCCGACGGCCCCGCCGGTGATTTCGGTGACCGTCCCGCCGACGGCCCGGCGGACCACCCCGGCTCCCGCCCTGCCGACGGCCCGGCCGGTGACCCCGGCGATCACCCCGCCGCCTGCCCCGCCGGTGCGCCCGAGCTCTTCACCTGGGAGTTCGCCACCGATCCGTATCCGGCCTACGCCTGGCTGCGCGAGCACAGCCCGGTGCACCGCACCGCGCTGCCCAGCGGCGTCGAGGCGTGGCTCGTGACCCGGTACGTGGACGCCCGGCAGGCGCTCGCCGACAGCCGGCTCTCCAAGAACCCGGCGCACCACGCCGAGCCGGCGCACGCCAAGGGGAAGACGGGCATCCCGGGCGAGCGCAAGGCGGAGCTGATGACGCATCTGCTGAACATCGACCCGCCCGACCACACCCGGCTGCGCCGCCTCGTCTCCAAGGCCTTCACCCCGCGCCGGGTCGCCGCGTTCGCGCCGCGCGTGCAGGAACTGACGGACCGCCTCATCGACCGCTTCATCGCGGAGGGGAAGGCGGACCTCATCCACGACTTCGCGTTCCCGCTCCCCATCTACGCGATCTGTGATCTGCTCGGCGTGCCGCGCGAGGACCAGGACGACTTCCGGGACTGGGCGGGCATGATGATCCGCCACGGCGGCGGCCCGCGCGGCGGGGTGGCCAGGTCGGTGAAGAAGATGCGCGGCTATCTCGCCGAGCTGATCCACCGCAAGCGGGAGAACCCGGGGGACGATCTGATCTCGGGGTTGATCAGGGCCAGCGACCACGGAGAGCACCTCACCGAGAACGAGGCCGCGGCCATGGCCTTCATCCTCCTCTTCGCCGGCTTCGAGACGACGGTCAATCTCATCGGCAACGGGGTGTACGCCCTGCTGCGCGACCCCGTGCAGCGCGAGCGGCTGCATCTCTCCCTCGATGCGGGGGAGAGCGATCTGCTGGAGACCGGCATCGAGGAACTGCTGCGGTACGACGGCCCGGTGGAGCTGGCGACCTGGCGGTTCGCCACCGAGCCGCTGACACTCGGCGGGCAGGACATCGCGGCCGGTGACCCCGTGCTCGTCGTGCTCGCCGCCGCCGACCGCGACCCGGAACGCTTCGAGAACCCCGACACGCTCGACCTTGCACGGCGTGACAATCAGCACCTCGGATACGGGCACGGCATCCACTACTGCCTGGGGGCACCACTCGCCCGGCTGGAGGGACAGACCGCGCTCGCCACGCTCCTGAGGCGCCTTCCGGACCTGCGGCTTGCGGTGGAACCTGCCGATTTGCGGTGGCGTGGCGGACTCATCATGCGCGGACTGCGCACGTTGCCGGTGGAGTTCGAGCCCGGGGTCCCCACGACAGAAGGTGACGCTCTGTCAACTCTGTGACTTTCACGTGATCTGTGCTGCATCGACTTGTGACACGCGTTCGAGTCCCGCTAGGTTCACCGTTCGACTCACCAGTCACTCGTCAGTCACACGGAAGGCAACCTCATGGGCTCCGCGAACGGCAGACACCGTCGCCCTCGTCAGGCACCCGCCATCGTCGTCGCCGCGGGCGTGACCGGCTCGGCCATCGCCATCCCGCTGCTCGGCGCGGCCGGCGCGCACGCGGCCGATGCCACGACCTGGGACCGGGTGGCCGAGTGCGAGAGCGGCGGCACGTGGAGCGCCGACCTCGGCAATGGCTCCTACGGCGGCCTGCAGTTCTCGCCGGAGACCTGGAAGGCGTACGGCGGCGAGTCGTACGCCCCGCGTGCCGACCTCGCCAGCCGCGCGCAGCAGATAGCCGTGGCCCAGAAGGTCCTGGCCGACAAGGGTCCGCAGGCGTGGCCCAGCTGTGCGGTCATCTCCGGTCTCGCGGCGGACGGGGCACTGCCGGGTGTCGATCCGGGGATCGCGCCCCCCGGTGAGCCGACGAACGGCGCGGAGCCGGCTGACGGCAAGTCGGCCACCCCCTCCCATGCCGCCGCGCCGTCGGACAAGGCCGGCGGCGCCTCGGGTGTCCAGGGCAAGTCGGCAGGCAAGTCGGCAGGCAAGTCGGCGGGCAAGTCGGCGGGCAAGAAGGGCCACTCCGCGAAGCCTTCGGCCACCGAGTCGGCCGCCCCGTCCTCGGGCCCGTCCGACGATGCATCCGATTCGCCCCGTACATCCGACTCGTCCAATGGTGTGAGCGGCAAGCACCGCGGCGCCCCGGCGCCCGAGGAGGGCCCGGACGCGAACGGTGGCGTCGACCGCGAGTCGGGTCGCCATGCCTCCCGTGGCGGCGGTGACGCCCGCGACGCGGGCGCGTCGGCTGTCGACGGCACGTACGCCGTCCGTTCCGGTGACAACCTCTGGGCGATTGCTGACGCACAGAAGGTTCCCGGCGGCTGGCCCGCCCTCTATGAGGCCAACAAGGGGACGGTCGGCTCCGATCCGGACCTCATCCTCCCTGGCCAGAGCCTCCGTCTCGATGTGAAGGCCGACTGAGGGCAGTCTGAAAATCGGCTAATAGAGCCTCAAAAACTGGGGTAGTTCAGGGGCCTATGTCCGCTTATGTGTAAGTGAGACATGGGTCTCTTTGCGTCAACTGGCGTGTCGCGCCTGGGGAGCCCTTCCGTATCGCCTCCGACCTGCGGAAACGATGGTTCCTCAGATGCAAGTAAGGGCTGATTGTCCGATGTGTCCGTCGTTGAATGTGGGGGTTGCCTGTGTTTACGGTCGGAACCGCTCGCACCGCGGGCCCCGTCGATCGTCACGCCGAATCCTGCCGTCGGTCGAAGGGAACAGACGCGTAAAGCGCCGTAGGCAGGAGCGGGGGACCCAGGTAGGCGCCGGCCCGATCGCCGAAAGGCGGATCAGGGACGGCTTGGGGTGAAGTCGCGTGCTAGGACGTGCGACCGGGCAACTCACTTGGCCCGAACCCGACAGCTCACCTCGTAGGCGTCGGTGAGGAGAAGTTCCATGCTGTTTTCCAGCAAGGGCAAGCACCGCCGCCCGTCCAAGGCCATCCGTGTCGCCACGCTCGCCGGTGTCGCCGGTACCGCCGTCGCCGTCCCGCTGATGGGTGCGACCGGTGCCTCCGCAGCCTCCGTCGCGACCTGGGACGCCGTCGCGCAGTGCGAGTCCGGTGGCAACTGGTCCATCAACACCGGCAACGGCTACTACGGCGGTCTGCAGTTCTCGCAGTCCAGCTGGGCCGCAGCCGGCGGTACGCAGTACGCCCCCCGTGCCGACCTGGCCACCAAGGCTCAGCAGATCGCCACCGCCGAGAAGCTCCTCGCCATGCAGGGCCCGGGTGCCTGGGGCTGCGCCGCCGCCGGCAACCTGCGCAACGACGGTGTGGACCCGGGCGTCGACACCGGCTCCTCCTCGAAGACCGGCTCCGGTGCCACGCAGCAGCAGAGCGCCCCGGCCGCGCCCAAGCAGCAGTCGCAGCCGGCCCAGCCGAAGAAGGCCGAGCGCACCGAGGCCCCCGCCACCAACCGCTCGGACCGTTCCGCCGCCCCGCAGGCCGAGTCGAAGAAGACCGTCACCACCCCGACCGGCGAGAAGGTCAAGAAGGGTGACGGCGAGTACAAGGTCGTCGCCGGCGACTCCCTGAGCCAGATCGCCGCCGACCACAAGGTCAAGGGTGGCTGGCAGCGCCTGTTCGAGCTGAACAAGGACATCGTCAAGGACGCCGACCTGATCTACCCGGGTCAGCAGCTGCACCTGACGAAGTAGTCCGGGACCTCTCCTCCCTGAGCACCCCGGCCCGGCGCGCATTCCCCCGTACGCGCCGGGCCGGGGTTTCCGTGTGGCCCCCTGCTTCTGCGGGGCGCGCCACCTGTGCGTGTTCGGCGGCTCCGTCCCGGCGGGGCGCGTCGTCCCCGTATCGCGTCCGTGCGGGCGGGCCCGTCTCGCGTCCGTATGGGCGGGGCCGGTCCGCGTGGGGCGGGTCCCGGGGGTGGCCCCTGCGGTGCGTGATCGTTCAACTTCTGTAGTTACTGGCCAGTAAAATTCTGGCTGTTTGCCCCGCAATACTCGCTCTTGGGTCCTTTTTCGTCCCAGGGGACGGGCGGTCGTCCGACTGAGCGGGCCGGGCCGGTTAGGCTCTTGTCGCAAGGCCAAAGTGACCCTGCACAACCAGTGTCATATCCCAGAAGGAGATGCCTCGTGCCGTCCATCGACGTCGTCGTAGCCCGGGAAATCCTCGACTCCCGGGGGAACCCCACGGTCGAGGTCGAGGTTGGCCTCGACGACGGCAGCACGGGCCGTGCTGCCGTGCCGTCCGGCGCCTCCACCGGTGCGTTCGAGGCCATCGAGCTTCGCGACGGTGACCCCAACCGCTACCAGGGCAAGGGCGTGGAGAAGGCCGTCCTCGCCGTGATCGAGCAGATCGGCCCGGAGCTCGTGGGTTACGACGCGACCGAGCAGCGGCTGATCGACCAGGCGATGTTCGACCTGGACGCCACGGAGAACAAGGGCTCGCTCGGCGCGAACGCCATCCTCGGCGTCTCGCTGGCCGTCGCCCACGCCGCCTCCGAGGCCTCGGACCTGCCGCTGTTCCGCTACCTCGGCGGCCCGAACGCGCACCTGCTGCCCGTTCCGATGATGAACATCCTCAACGGTGGGTCGCACGCCGACTCCAACGTGGACATCCAGGAGTTCATGATCGCCCCGATCGGCGCGGAGTCCTTCTCCGAGGCCCTGCGCTGGGGCGCCGAGGTCTACCACACGCTGAAGAAGGTCCTGAAGACCAAGGGTCTTTCGACCGGTCTCGGCGACGAGGGCGGCTTCGCGCCGAACCTGGAGTCGAACCGCGCCGCCCTGGACCTCATCGTCGAGGCCATCAAGGAAGCCGGCTACGTCCCGGGCAAGGACATCGCGCTCGCGCTCGACGTCGCCGCCTCGGAGTTCTACAAGGACGGCAAGTACGAGTTCGAGGGCAAGTCCCGCTCCGCCGCCGAGATGACCGAGTACTACGAGGAGCTCGTCTCCGCGTACCCGCTGGTCTCCATCGAGGACCCGCTGTACGAGGACGACTGGGCCGGCTGGAAGGTCATCACCGACAAGCTCGGCACCAAGGTGCAGATCGTCGGCGACGACCTGTTCGTCACCAACCCGGAGCGCCTGGCCCGCGGCATCGAGGAGGGCTCCGCCAACGCCCTGCTCGTCAAGGTCAACCAGATCGGCTCGCTGACCGAGACGCTGGACGCCGTCGAGCTGGCCCAGCGCAACGGCTTCAAGTGCATGATGTCCCACCGCTCCGGCGAGACCGAGGACGTCACCATCGCCGACCTCGCCGTCGCGGTGAACTGCGGCCAGATCAAGACCGGCGCCCCGGCCCGCTCGGACCGCGTCGCCAAGTACAACCAGCTGCTGCGCATCGAGGAGATCCTCGACGACGCCGCGGTGTACGCGGGCCGCTCGGCGTTCCCGCGGTTCCGCTCCGAGAGCTGACCGGCTCAGCACTCCGAGAACCGATCGGCACAGCGCTCCGCGAGCACGACGAGCGCGACGCTCCGCGAATCGTCAGGCGCGGCAAGGGCTGACCGCAGGCCCTCACGGGCCGAAGGCACCGGCCTCCGTCCGTCCCCGCACTCGGTCCCGTACCGTGTGCGGGGACGGACGTGCGTAATGGGGAGGCGGAGACATGGCCGCGAAGGACCGGGACCGGTTCTCCACCGCGACCCGGCTGCGGCTGCTCGGTGAGCAGACCGCCGCCCGCGTCTACCGGTCGCAGAACCGCCGCCAGGCCCGTCGCTCCCGGCTCACCGGCCGGGCGGCCTTCCTCGCCCTGGTCGTCTGCTCCCTGGTGGTCGCGCTCGCGTACCCGATGCGGCAGTACGTGTCGCAGCGCGACGAGATCGCCGACCAGGAGCGCCGGGCGCAGGAGGCCCGAGCCCGCACCGAGGAGCTGCGTGACGAGAAGGCGCGCCTCCAGGACGACGCGTACATCAGGCAGCTGGCCCGCAAGCACCTGCACTACCTTCTCCCCGGGGAGACCGGTTATACGGTGATCGACCCCGACGCGGTCAAGGAGCGCAACGGCGAGACGGACGATTCCGGCCGGCCGTGGCACTCCAACCTCTGGGACGGCGTGGACAGCGCCGACCGCGACTGACTTCCTTCTTCCCCTCTGCAGAACCGCAGTTCGAGCAGCCCGATCAGAACCTAGGCAGGCATGGAAACCCCCCCTCCGCAGACCGAGTCCACCGCGCCCACCGAGGCGGACATCGCCGCGTTCCAGCAGCAGCTGGGCCGCCCGCCGCGCGGGCTGCGCGCGATCGCGCACCGCTGCCCCTGCGGTAATCCGGACGTGGTCGAGACGCAGCCCCGGCTGGAGGACGGTACGCCGTTCCCGACGACGTACTACCTGACGTGCCCGCGTGCCGCGTCCGCGATCGGCACGCTGGAGGCGAACGGCGTCATGAAGGAGATGACCGAGCGCCTCGCCACGGACCCGGAGCTGGCCGCCGCGTACCGGGCCGCGCACGAGGACTACATCGCCCGGCGCGACGCCATCGAGGTCCTTGAGGGCTTCCCGAGCGCCGGTGGCATGCCGGACCGGGTGAAGTGCCTGCACGTGCTGGTCGGGCACTCGCTGGCCGCCGGGCCCGGCGTGAACCCGCTGGGCGACGAGGCGATCGCGATGCTGCCCGAGTGGTGGCGCAAGGGGCCGTGCGTCTCGCCGTGCGGCGCGCCGGACGAGGACTGACCGTTCCCCTCCGGGGGCTCTGCCCCCGGACCCCCGCTCCTCGATCGTCGGAGGGGCTCGAACGGGGGCTTTTGCCCCTGACCCCGCCCCTCGATCGCCGTAGGGGCTCGATCCGGGAGTACTTCATGACCCGCGTGGCCGCCATCGACTGCGGTACCAATTCCATCCGACTGCTCGTCGCCGACGCCGACCCGGCCACCGGCGAGCTCGTCGAGCTCGACCGGCGGATGGAGATCGTCCGCCTCGGCCAGGGCGTCGACCGCACCGGCAGGCTCGCGCCCGAGGCCCTGGAACGCACGTTCGCCGCCTGCCGCCGGTACGCGGCGGTGATCAAGGAGCACGGGGCGCAGAAGATCCGTTTCGTCGCCACGTCCGCCTCCCGCGACGCGGAGAACAGGGAGGACTTCGTCCGTGGGGTGCTGGACATCCTGGGCGTCGAGCCCGAGGTGATCAGTGGCGACGAGGAGGCGGAGTTCTCCTTCACCGGAGCCACCAAGGAGCTCGCGGGCCGCGATCACCTCGCGAAGCCGTATCTCGTCGTGGACATCGGCGGCGGCTCCACCGAGTTCGTCCTCGGCGACGATCACGTGCGGGCCGCGCGCTCCGTGGACATCGGCTGCGTCCGCATGACCGAGCGGCACCTCGTGCACGACGGTGTCGTGAGCGATCCGCCGGCCCCCGACCGGATCGCCGCGATCCGCGCCGACATCGACGCGGCCCTCGATCTCGCGGAGGAGAGCGTTCCGCTGACCGGGGCCGCCACTCTCGTCGGTCTCGCCGGGACGGTCACCACGGTCGCCGCGATCGCCCAGGGGCTTGAGGAGTACGACTCCGAGGCGATCCACCACTCCCGGATCACCCTCGAACAGGTCCGGGGGATCACCGCGCGGCTCCTCGCCTCCACGCACGCCGAGCGCGCCGCGATCGGTGCGATGCATCCGGGTCGGGTCGATGTGATCACCGCCGGGGCACTGATCCTGCTGGCCGTCATGGAGCGGACCGGGGCCCGGGAGATCGTCGTCAGCGAGCACGACATCCTCGACGGGATCGGCTGGTCGATCGCCTGAGAGCCTGTCGGGTGACCTTCGATCGGACGACGGACGCGGTCCGGTGCGTGCGATTCCAAGGCGCCGGAAGGTCCTCGGATGGGGTCTCCCCTGCTCCTTGAGAGCTTGGGGAAGGAGCTACCAGGGCGTTTCGGCAACGCGGGAAGCGTGCGTGCCAGGGCGTGGCCGCCCGGTCGGAGGCCGCCCGACAGGCTCTGAGGGGTTGCGGGACGGCCCTTGGGGAGGCGGCGGGCCCTTCGGGGCCCCGAGAGATGCTCATGCGCACTCCGGCCTGCACTTTTGAGCCTTCATGGGCCACCCGAGGGGCGCCTCGCGAGACATGCCGCGACGAAGTTCGTGAACTTCTTCACAAGGAATTCGGCCCTGTGGAGGGCAGTTCTGGTCCGTATGGGCACTCAGGGTCGCCTGCGGGGTCGTTCCGTGTCGATACGGGGCCGTTCCGGGCACGTTGCCGGAGTGTGAATCGGGGCGGTGGTTCACCCCGCTCCGGGGCTCAAGGGCCAGCTCACAGGCGGTGAACAACGTTCGCCCCCGGGCCGCGGTTCCCTGTTGGTGTCATGACCTCGGTCACGTGGGCGGCGCAGTGTAGCAGAGGGGCGGTCATACCTTGTGAAGGGGCTCACGAGGCCGCCCTACGAGGGGGGTGGATACTCGATGGCATGAGCACCACGGAGCGTCCCAGGATCCTCGTAGTAGGCGGTGGGTACGTAGGCCTGTACGCAGCTCGACGCATTCTGAAGAAGATGCGCTACGGAGAGGCGACCGTCACGGTCGTCGACCCGCGCTCGTACATGACGTACCAGCCCTTCCTCCCCGAAGCTGCTGCCGGCAGCATCTCGCCTCGGCATGTCGTCGTCCCGCTGCGACGCGTACTGCCGAAGGCCGAGGTGCTCACCGGTCGCGTCACGACCATCGATCAGGACCGCAAGGTCGCCACGGTCGCGCCGCTCGTCGGCGAGGCCTACGAGCTGCCCTTCGACTACCTGGTCATCGCGATGGGCGCGGTCTCCCGCACCTTCCCGATCCCCGGCCTCGCCGAGCAGGGCATCGGCATGAAGGGCATCGAGGAGGCCATCGGCCTGCGCAACCACGTCCTCGAGCAGCTGGACAAGGCCGACTCGACGACCGACGAGGACGTCCGCCGCAAGGCGTTGACGTTCGTCTTCGTGGGCGGTGGATTCGCCGGTGCGGAGACCATCGGTGAGGTCGAGGACATGGCCCGCGACGCGGCGAAGTACTACACGAACGTGAAGCGCGAGGACATGCGCTTCATCCTCGTCGACGCCGCGGACAAGATCCTTCCCGAGGTCGGCCCGAAGCTGGGCACCTGGGGCCGGGAGCACCTGGAGTCCCGTGGCGTCGAGGTCTTCCTCTCGACCTCCATGGACTCCTGCGTCGACGGTCACGTCGTGCTGAAGAACGGCCTGGAGGTCGACTCCAACACGATCGTGTGGACGGCCGGTGTGAAGCCGAACCCGGCGCTGGCCCGTTTCGGTCTGCCGCTCGGTCCGCGCGGTCACGTGGACACCTCCGAGAAGCTCCAGGTGCAGGGCACCGACTACATCTGGGCCGCGGGCGACAACGCCCAGGTCCCGGACATGGTCGGCCGCAGGGCCGGCAACCCGAACGCCTGGTGCCCGCCGAACGCCCAGCACGCGCTGCGTCAGGCCAAGGTCCTCGGCGACAACGTCATCTCCGGGATGCGCGGCTTCCCGCAGAAGGAATACAGCCACGCCAACAAGGGTGCGGTCGCCGGTCTGGGGCTGCACAAGGGCGTCGCGATGATCGTCATGGGCAAGATGAAGATCAAGCTCAAGGGTCGTCTCGCCTGGTACATGCACCGTGGCTACCACGGCATGGCGATGCCGACCTGGAACCGTAAGATCCGGATCTTCGCGGACTGGACCCTTGCGATGTTCCTCAAGCGCGAGGTCGTCTCGCTCGGCGCCATGGAGACGCCGCGCGAGGAGTTCTACGAGGCCGCCAAGCCGGCCCCGGCTCCGGCCGCCGCCAAGGCCGAGGGCGAGAAGGCCAAGGCCTAGGGCCTCTTGTCCGGACCGGGCCGGGCTCCGGCCCGATCCGGACGAAGGACCTCAATCCGCCCGCGGGTCCCACTCGCCCGCGCAGTACGTGCACAACGCCCGAAGGGGCCGTCCGCCATCCGTGGTGCGGACGGCCCCTTCGGCGTACCCGGCCGCCGCTCGGCCGGGCACCGGGCGGCCCCGTGCCGTGCGGAGCGCGAGGTGGCGCACCATCAAATACGTGTGATCTACAGGTATTTTGCCGTTCCGTTGCGCCATAGCGGGATGGCCCGCGTTCCGTGGACTGTTGAGGAGGGTGTACCTCGCCGTGGCGTCGTGGGTGCCCGGCGTGGTTGCAGGCATGTTTGGGCATGTTTGGGCACATTGGGAACACCATCACGGAGGTGTGCGCCATGGCAGACGCCGCATTGCGGCTGACCGCTCTCGCCGAGGAGTTGCTGGGAGAAAAGCTGCCGGTCCGTATCCGGGCCTGGGACGGCAGCGAAACCGGACCGCCCGGTGCCCCCGTTCTTGTGATCCGGAACCGCCGTGCGCTGCGCAGGCTGCTCTGGAAGCCGGGCGAACTGGGCCTGGCACGCGCCTGGGTGGCGGGTGAGCTGGGCATCGAAGGCGACCTGTACGAGGCTCTGGATCTGCTGGCCTCGCTGATCTGGGACCGCGGCGCAAAGGCCACGCCCGGCGTCCACCCGGTCCGAGACCCGAAGGTGCGGGCCTTCGCCACGGGGCTGTTGCAGCTCGCGGGCCCCTGGCTCCCGCCCGCGCCGCCGCCCGAGGAGGTGCGCCGCCGCACCGGCACCCTCCACACCAAGCGCCGCGACAAGGAGGCCATCAGCCACCACTACGACGTGGGCAATGACTTCTACGAACTGGTCCTCGGTCCGTCCATGGTCTACTCCTGCGCCTACTGGGAGGACGACGGAAACCTCGAGGACGCCCAGCGCGACAAGCTCGACCTCGTCTGCCGCAAGCTCGGGCTGAAGGAGGGCGACCGGCTCCTCGACGTCGGCTGCGGCTGGGGCTCCATGGCGATCCACGCGGCCCGCGACCACGGCGCCCGGGTCACCGGAGTGACGCTCTCCGTCGAGCAGGCCGCCTATGCCCGCAAGCGCATCGCCGAAGAGGGCCTCACCGACCGGATCGAGATCCGGGTCCAGGACTACCGGGACGTCAGGGACGGCCCGTACGACGCCATCTCGTCGATCGGCATGGCGGAGCACGTCGGCTCCGTCCGTTTCCGCGAATACGCCGACGACCTCTACGCACTGCTCAAGCCCGGCGGCCGGCTGCTCAACCACCAGATCGCCCGCCGCCCCGAGAAGGACGAGTCCGCGTACCACGTGGACGAGTTCATCGACGCCTATGTCTTCCCGGACGGCGAACTGGCCCCGGTGGGACGGACCGTGACCACCCTCGAAGAAGCCGGCTTCGAAACCCGTGACGTCGAGTCGATCCGCGAACACTACGCACTGACCCTGCGGCGCTGGGTCGCCAATCTGGAGAAGCACTGGGACCGCGCGGTCCGGATGACCTCGCCCGGACGGGCCAGGGTCTGGCGGCTCTACATGGCCGCCTCCGCCCTCTCCTTCGAGCACAACAAGATCGGTGTCAACCAGATCCTCGTGGTGCGCCCGGCGGCGGGCGGGGCCTCCCGCATGCCGCTGCGGGCCCGCGAGTGGACGGCTCCGGCCACCGGCTGACACCCGTGCCGCACGTGCCCCGGCACCCGCGTCGGCACCGGGAGAACCGGGCTCCGCACGGGACGCACCGAGGGCCGGTACCCGCAGCTCCGTGCTGCGGGTACCGGCCCTCGGCCGTGCCCTCCGGTGCCGTCCGGCGACTACTCGGTCTTGATCGCCGTCAGCATGTTCAGCTTCGCGGCGCTGCGGGCCGGCCAGAGCGAGGCCAGCACGCCCACCAGCGCGGCGAGCACCAGGAAGATTCCGATCCGGTCCCACGGGAGGACCAGGGCGTAGTCCGGGATGTCGGACTTCAGGGTCTCACCGATCGCCCAGCCGAGGAACATACCGAGCGCCACACCGACCACCGCGCCGAAGAGCGAGATGACCACGGCCTCCAGGCGGATCATGCGCTTCACCCGGCGCCGGTCCAGACCGATCGCCCGCAGCATGCCGATCTCCTGCTGGCGTTCGAAGACCGACATGGCCAGCGTGTTGACGACCCCGAGCACCGCGATGATCAGGGCCATCGCCAGCAGGCCGTACATGATGTTCAGGGCGGTGTTGATGAAGCCGCCGAACATGTCGCGGATGCCCTGACGATCGATGATGCTCATCGCCGGGTTGTCGCCCAGTGCCTTGACCAGGGCCTTCTCGTTGGCGGCGGACTCGCCGCCGTCCATCTTCAGCCAGACCTCGCGGATGTCGGCGTGCGTGGTGTGCGAGGCCATGAGGTCGGTCGACACCAGGGCCGAGGAGAGGAACTCGTTGTCCTCGTAGACCGCGCCGACCTTCACCTTCTCCTTCTTGTCGTCGTCGAACACGACCGGGAGGGTGTCCCCGGTCTTCCAGTGGTTCGACTTCGCGGTGGCCTCGGACACGGCGATCTCACCGTTGCCGAGGGAGTCGATCGAGCCGGAGACCGTCTTGACGACGAAGAGCTTCGACAGGGCGTCGGGGGTGACCGCGGATGCTCCGAGGTGGTCCTCGCCGACCCTCAGCCAGGCGTCCTGCCGGGGGGAGACGGCCGAGACCCCGTCGGCCTTCTCCAGAGCCTTGAGCGCCGACGTGTCGAGCGAGCCACCGCTGGCCATCGACACCATGTAGTCGGCCTTGATGTTGTCCGTCGTCATCCGGTCGACCGCCTGGCCGAGGGTGACGCCGAGCACGGAGATGCCGGTGACCAGGGTGAGGCCGATCGCCAGCGCGGAGGCGGTGGCCCCGGTACGCCGCGGGTTGCGGACCGCGTTCTGCGCGGCCAGCTTGCCGGAGACCCCGAACAGCCGCTTCAGCAGCGGACGGACCAGCGCGATGACCGGCCGCGACAGCAGCGGGATCAGCACGATGACACCGACCAGCGCGAAGAACGCACCGACCCCGATGATCGTCCGTCCGCCCGAACCGTCCGCCGCACCTGCCACGATGCCGACGCCGCCGAGCAGGGTGAGCACACCACCGATCGAGTTGCGCAGCACCAGGGACTTGACCGTCGCCGCCGCGTGCACGCTGTTCATCGCGGCCACCGGCGGGATCTTCGCGGCCCGGCGGGCGGGCAGCCAGGCGGCCAGGACGGTGATCAGTACGCCGACGCCGAGCGCCGCCGCGACCGCGGTGGGCGAGACGATCAGCGGTCCGGCCGGGATCTTCCCGCCGAACTGGCTCATCACGGAGCGCAGACCGGTGGCGAGTCCGAGGCCGAGCACGAACCCGATGACCGAGGCGATCGCGCCGACCACGGCCGCTTCCAGGAGCACGGAGCGCTTGACCTGGCGGCGGGAGGCGCCGACGGCGCGCATCAGTGCCAGTTCCTTGGTGCGCTGGGCCACCAGCATGGTGAAGGTGTTGGCGATCAGGAAGACACCGACGAAGAGCGCGATGGCCGCGAAGGCGAGCAGCATGGTGTTGAGGCCGCTCAGACCCTTCTGGATCTGCTTGGCCTGCTCGTCGGCGAGCGCCTTGCCGGTCTTGGCCTCGGCGCTCTTGGGCAGCAACGGCTTCACATCGGCCAGCAGCTTCTCGGCGGAGGCACCGGCCGCGGCGGCGATGTCGACGTCCTGGAACTCGCCGGGCCTCAGGTAGAGCTTCTGGGCGACCGGGGTGTCGAACAGGACCAGGCTGCCGCCCGCGTTGACCGTACCGTCCTCGGTGGTGAAGACACCGGCGAGGGTGAACTCCTTCACCGGCCCGTTCGTGGCGACCCGGACCGTGTCACCGACCTGGTACTTGCCCTTCCTCGCGGTCTGCTCGTCGAGCGCGATCCGGTCGGCCGCGTCCGGACCCTTGCCGTCGACGAAGGTGTACGCGGAGTCCTTGCCGTTCTTGCCGGGGGAGAAGTTGCTGCCGGTGTTCGACCAGCCGTCGCCGATCAGCTTGCCGTCGGGGTCGGCGACCCCGGCGAAGCCGCGGACCCGGCCGGTGGCGGTGTCCACACCGTCCAGGCCCTGGATCTTCTCCAGGGTGGCGGTGGTGATGCCGTGCGACTTCTCATCGCGCTGGTCGGCGTAGGTGGTGACGGCGACGGCGACGTTGTCGTAGCTCTTCGCCGACTGGTTGCGGAAGGCGTTGCCGAGGGTGTCGGTGAAGACCAGGGTGCCGGATACGAAGGCCACGCCGAGCATCACGGCGAGCACGGTCATCAGCAGCCTGGCCTTGTGCGCGAGCACATTGCGCAGGGCGGTACGGAACATGTCTGTCAGTCCTGGGATGGAGAGGGGTTCAGGCGAGGAGCGCGGGGAAGGGCGGGCATCAGCTGGTACGGCCCTTGGCGTCGAACGCCTTCATCCGGTCGAGGACCCCGTCCGCGGTGGGGTGCATCATCTGGTCGACGATCCGGCCGTCCGCGAGGAAGATGACCCGGTCCGCGTACGAGGCGGCCGCCGGGTCGTGGGTCACCATCACCACGGTCTGCCCCATCTCGCGGACCGAGTTGCGCAGGAAGCCGAGGACCTCGGCGCCGGAGCGGGAGTCCAGGTTCCCGGTCGGCTCGTCACCGAAGATGATCTCCGGCTGCGAGGCCAGGGCGCGGGCCACCGCGACGCGCTGCTGCTGGCCGCCGGAGAGCTCGGTCGGACGGTGGGTCAGCCGGTCGGAGAGGCCCACCATGTCGATGACCTTGCGCACCCACTCCGCGTCGGGCTTGCGGCCCGCGATGTCCATGGGGAGCGTGATGTTCTCCTCGGCCGTGAGCGTCGGCAGCAGGTTGAACGCCTGGAAGATGAAGCCGATCTTGTCCCGGCGGAGCTGGGTGAGCTGCTTGTCCTTGAGGGAGCCCAGCTCCGTCTCGCCGATCCGCACCGAACCGCTGCTGAAGCTGTCCAGGCCGGCCACGCAGTGCATCAGCGTGGACTTGCCGGAGCCGGACGGGCCCATGATCGCGGTGAACTCGCCGCGCGGGAAGTCCACGGAGACCCGGTCCAGAGCCGTCACCCGGGTCTCGCCCTCGCCGTAGACCTTCGACAGATCCGTGGCGCGGGCAGCCACCGTGGTGACGCGGTGTGCGGTGGAAGTGGTCACGGGAATCTCCTGATTCGGGCTCCGGCCGAGGGCTTCGTCCGGGGGTGCGTTCGGTTGCGTCCGCTCGAGTGCGGAACCCCTCCATCGTCACCGCCGTATCGCCGCGGATCGTCAGTCCCCATGCCCGTTCCCGGGGCCGTCTTGAGTCGCACCGAAGGGCTCCGGTGTCCTCCTTCGGTATGACACCGACCCCGAGAGGTCCATCCGTCCGGCCGAGTGCCCCGCGATTCCCTCCGGCCGCCCCGCCCGGCGCCGCATACCCGTCAACCCGCTGCCGGGACGGCGCCGTGTTCCGCGTCACGGACGAGGGGTTCCCGGACGCCGGGAAGGGGCCGTCGCCGGCCCCTTTTCGCAGTGCGTCGCAGGCACCGTCGTCCGGCCGGGTGGCGCACCCATGGCGAACACTGGCGCGTGCCCGGCGAATGCGCCGTCCGAGTGCGGCGACTTTACGTCAATCCGGAATACCCGTCTTGGTGCTCGTCACCCCGCCCAGGCATGTGACGATGGCCTTCCGCGAGTGCTGACGACCCCTCAAACGGTCAATAAAATAAGACAACATCGCGCCACCGATCGGCTGATCGGAGGATGCGCCCGGATAGGGTCATGTGCCAACGCGGAGCCGCGCGCCAGGCCCGGATGGTGGAATGCAGACACGGCGAGCTTAAACCTCGCTGCCCCTCGGGGGCGTACCGGTTCGAGTCCGGTTCCGGGCACCACCCAGCGCGCAAGGTCCGACCAGTGGGAATGACCCGGGACGCGCGTGGTTCCTTCCCGTCCCGGCCGTACCGCGGCCACCCGCCCGGACGGCTCCGGCGGGCGTCGGCCGTCGGCTCGCGCCCGTCCTCGTGCCGTTCGGCTTCCGCAAAGATCCTCCCCAAGCACTAGTCTGATTCCTTTGCCTACCTATTACTCTTGTGGGAAGGCCACGCAGGGTGGCCATGGAGGAGTGAGATGAGGAGCAGCAACCCGGTCTTCTCGCGACGGGGCTTCAGCCGCGACAACGGATATGCGGGCTTCAACGCGGCGCCGCAGGCCGGGGCCCCCGTCGCGGGTGCCAACCCGTACGCGCAGGGCACCGCCGCCAACCCGTACGCCACCAACCCCTACGCCCAGCAGGACACCCAGTACGGCGTTCCGCAGGCACCGGCGCGTTCCGGTGCCATGACGATCGACGACGTCGTCACGCGCACGGCGATCACGCTGGGCACCGTGGTGCTCGGTGCCGCGCTCGCCTGGGCCCTGCTGCCGGTCGACGAGGCCAATCTCGGCAAGTCCTACGGCATCGCGATCGGCGCCGCCCTGGTGGCGTTCGTCCTGTCGCTCGTCCAGTCCTTCAAGCGCAGGCCGTCCCCGGCGCTGATCGTCTCGTACGCGGCCTTCGAGGGCGTCTTCCTCGGAGTGATCTCCAGCGCGGTCAGCACGTACATCGGGCCGGGCGTCGTGATGCAGGCGGTGCTGGGCACCATGTGCGTCTTCGCCGGCGTGCTGCTCGCGTACAAGATGCGCTGGATCCGTGTCACCCGCCGCTTCTACGGCTTCGTGATGGCCGCCGCCATGGGCTTCATGCTCCTGATGGTGGTCAACCTGCTGTTCGCCGTCTTCGGCGGCGGTGACGGCCTGGGCTTCCGCAGCGGTGGCCTCGGCATCCTCTTCGGCGTCATCGGGATCGTGCTCGGTGCGTGCTTCCTGGCCCTGGACTTCAAGCAGGTCGAGGACGGCATCGCGTACGGCGCTCCGCGCGAGGAGTCCTGGCTGGCGGCCTTCGGCCTCACCATGACCCTGGTGTGGATCTACCTGGAGATGCTGCGCCTGCTCTCCATCCTCAGCGGCGACGACTGACGTACGGACCCGCGAAGCGATACGGAACGGCCCGCAGGCTCACCGCCTGCGGGCCGTTCCGCGTCCTTGCGGCGGAGCATCGCCCCTGGCGCTCGGCGCGTGGCCGGTCCTTCCCGACGCGGTGCCCGAGCGCCGGCTCGTTGGCAACCGTCCCGCAAGGGCGCGTAGGGTCGCGGAGTGCTCGATACGACCCCGCTGATCACCGCCGTGGACCGATTCGCCGACAGGCTGCGCGCCGCCCCGCAGAGCCGGCTGCAGCGTGGAGCGGCTGCCGAGGGGCTGGCCACGGCCAGAGAGCTGGCTGTGCGGGCTCAGCGCATCGAGGCGCCGGACCGGGAGCCGCGGATCATGCCGGACGCCGGGATCTTTGCGATCGGCGACCAACTCGCGGTAGCGGGTCGTGACTTGGCCGTGGCACTGGAAACGGCCCCGTCGGCTGAGCTGGACGAGGCCGTGCAATTCGTGGAGGAGGCGGCTGCGCGGGCGTTCGCGTAGCGGCGGGCGGGCGGGCGGTGGCGCGGAGGCGGGGGCCGGCGAGAGCAGCACCGCCCGGAGGACCCGGGGTCTAGAACGAGGCGATGACGCGGTCGGCGAGGATGTAGACGCTGTCCTCGCCGCAGGAGAACGTCAGGGCGTACGCGCCGGAGACACCGGAGCCGCCCAGCAGAACGGGGTGCTCGCCCGCGAGCAGTGCCTCGGCCAGCCGCTCGGCCGTCTCGCGGTGGCCGGGGGTCATACAGAGCGTGGTGCCGTCGGCGAAGACATAGACATCGAGGGTGCCGAGCGGGCCGGGGCGCACATCCGCGAGCTCCGTGCCGCTGTCGGCGAGCTCCTCCAGACGGCTCACGGTGCGCTCGTGGTCGGTGACGACCGGGGTCTGCACCGGTACGAAGTCGGGGTGCGAGGGGTGGCGGCGACGGGCCGCGGCCAGCTCGGGGGAGTCCTCGGCGAACTCCGCCGTCTCGGGCAGTTCGGTCACGTCCGCCAGCTCGGTCAGTTCCGTCAGCTCTTCGAGCGCCTCGGTGGCGTCGAAGTCCATGGCCTCCAGGCCCGCGAAGTCGGCCTGGCGCGGCAGGAAGAACGGCGCGTCGTCACCGATCCCGGTCAGACCGCCCAGCAGGGACGGGGCGTCGGCGGCATCGCGCGCTTCCTGGGAGGCCCAGAAGGCGCGGGCCTCGGCGAGCTCGCGTTCCCGCTCCTCGGCGAGCGCCTCGGCGACGGCCGCGCGTATCTCGGCGGCCGGGGTGACGTCGTGGCGCTGCGCGGGCACGGCGGCATCGTGGGCGCGGGCCACGGCCAGCTCCGTCCGAAGGGCCGTGATCTGCTTGCGCAGCCCGTGAGCAGCGTGCAGAGCAGCGGCGCCCACGGCCGTGGCGGCGGCGGTGGTCAGCAACAGGGCAAGAGACATGGCGCTCACTGACATACTCCCGGTTTCAATCGATCCCCCGACTTCCTACCTCAGCTTGTCCTCTACCTGCGCCCGGTGTCAGTGCATTACGTCACGAATTGGACAGGTCTTTGGGCCTGGGGTTTAACCCTGTTAACGGTGTGACCTGCGGGAACGAGTCTCCCCCAGGAGATAGGTCACATCCTGGGGGAGATTCGGTCACGGTCGGGGCTCGGAACCGGCCACTGCTCAGCCACTCGATCTTGTGGTTGCGCTGGAGTGCGTTCGCGTCCGCTGCGGGCAGGTGCCGCCTTCGTTCCTCAGGCGACCCCTGCTCTCCGCTGCGGCTCGGCTCAGCCGCTCGGTCTTGTGGTCGCGTTCGCTTCGCGTCCGCTGCGGGCAGGTGCCGCCTTCGTTCCTCAGGCGACCCCTGCTCTCCGCTGCGGCTCGGCTCAGCCGCTCGGTCTTGTGGTCGCGTT
>NZ_JBIVON010000006.1:0-80466 GCF_044754145.1 Streptomyces sp. NPDC093149 | reverse complement strand
TCGCTTCGCTTCCGCTGCGGGCAGGTGCCGCCTTCGTTCCTCAGGCGACCCCTACCCTCCGCTACAGCTCAGCTCAGCCGCTCGATGACCATCGCCATGCCCTGGCCGCCGCCCACGCACATGGTTTCCAGGCCGAACTGCTTGTCGTGGAACTGCAGGCTGTTGATCAGCGTGCCGGTGATCCGGGCGCCGGTCATGCCGAAGGGGTGGCCGACGGCGATGGCGCCGCCGTTGACGTTGACCTTCTCCAGCGGCAGACCGAGGTCGCGGTAGGAAGGGATCACCTGGGCGGCGAACGCCTCGTTGATCTCGGCCAGGTCGATGTCGTCGATGGTCAGCCCGGCGCGCTTCAGTGCCTGCTTGCTGGCCTCCACCGGCCCGTATCCCATGATCTCGGGGGAGAGAGCGGAGACACCGGTCGAGACGATCCGGGCCAGCGGGGTCAGGCCCAGCTCGCGCGCCTTGGTGTCGGACATGATCACGAGCGCGGCGGCACCGTCGTTGAGCGGGCAGCAGTTGCCCGCGGTGACCAGACCGTCGGGGCGGAAGACCGGCTTCAGGCCCTGCACGCCCTCCAGGGTGACGCCCGCGCGGGGGCCGTCGTCCTTCGAGACGACCGTGCCGTCCGGGGTGGTGACCGGGGTGATCTCACGCTCCCAGAAGCCGTTCTTGATGGCTTCCTCGGCGAGGTTCTGCGAGCGCACGCCGAACTCGTCCATGTCCTGACGGGTGACGCCCTTGAGCCGGGCCAGGTTCTCCGCGGTCTGCCCCATCGCGATGTACGCGTCCGGGACCAGGCCGTCCTCGCGCGGGTCGTGCCAGTCGTCACCACCCTGCCCGGCGCGGGCCGCGGTGCGGGCCTCGGCGTCGGCGAACAGAGGGTTGTGCGTGTCCGGCAGGCTGTCGGAGTTGCCCTTCACGAAGCGGGACACCATCTCGACACCGGCCGAGATGAAGACGTCGCCCTCGCCGGCCTTGATGGCGTGCATTGCCATCCGGCTGGTCTGCAGGGAGGACGAGCAGTAGCGGGTGACCGTACAGCCGGGAAGGTGGTCCATGCCCATCCGCACGGCGATGATGCGGCCCAGGTTGTTGCCCTGCTCGCCACCGGGGAGGCCGCAGCCGAGCATCAGGTCGTCGATGTCCTTCGGGTCCAGCTCGGGAACCCTGGCCAGCGCGGTCCGGATGATCGTGGCGGTCAGGTCGTCCGCGCGCAGGTCCTTCAGCGACCCCTTGAAGGCCCGGCCGATGGGGGAACGGGCAGCAGAGACGATCACGGCTTCGGGCATCACGCGGCTCCATGAGGGCTGGAAGGCGGGTTCTGACAGGTGCTGACTTGGAAGTTACCTGTACGTAGATGCTGGGTCACCGGGCTGCGCATGTGACGCCGACCTCTTTTCTAAGCGACCGCTCAGTCGATCAATTGGCCGGGAGGTTGTGCGTCTCCCCGCTGGTCTCTCCGCTCGTCTCTCCGCTCGTCTCCTTGCTCGTCCCGCCGCGCGACTGTCCGTCCGGCCGTCCGTGCGGCTCTCCGTACGGTTCCCCGTGGGTCTCCGTGGACGCCTCCGTGCGCGGGCCCACGCGTGGGTCCTCGTGCGCGTCCTCGCGTGCGTCCGGCTCGGGTTCCCCCTGTGTCTCCGGGGTCGGATGGGGCTCCGTGGCCGTGGGCAGACGACGCCGCCTGCGGTGCTTGAGGAGCGCCCAGGGCGCTCGGGCCCCCGTGACCTCCGTACCGGCCTCCCTGGCCGCCTGGGAGGCCGCCTCGGCCACCGGCAGCATGTCCTCGCGCCGGGCCCCGTCCAGCCGGTCGGACTCCGGCCACAGCCCCAGGACCGCGCAGAGCGTGGGCAGGACCGCCATCGCCGCCGTGGCGTACCCCTCCGCCGACGGGTGGTAGTTGTCCGGGCCGAACAGCTCCCGCGGATTCGCCTCGAACTCCGGCCCCAGCAGATCGCCCAGCGACACCGTGCGCCCGCCCTGCTCGACCGAACCGATCGTCTGCGCCGCCGCCAGCTGTCGGCTCACCCGCCGGGCCAGCCAGCGCAGCGGCTGATAGACCGGCTCGATCGTGCCGAGATCCGGGCACGTGCCGACCACCACCTCCGCACCCGCCGTACGCAGCCTGCGTACCGCGGTGGTCAGACAGCGAACCGACTGGGTGGCGGGCATCCGGTGCGTCACATCGTTGGCCCCGATCATGATCACGCAGACGTCGGGCGTGCGGGACGGATCGGCGAGCAGCAGTGAGACCTGCCGCTCCAGATCGTCCGACCGGGCGCCCGGCTGTGCCACATTGCGCAGATCCACCGGCCGTTCCGACACCGCCGCGAGCCCCGACGCCAGCAACGCCCCCGGTGTCTGCCCGGCCCGGCGCACCCCCTGCCCGGCCGCCGTCGAGTCGCCCAGCAACCCCAGCCGCAACGGTTCCGCAGGGCCGGTGAACGCCACCCCGTACCGCCCGTCCGCGCTCGGTGGCACCGGTGCGATGCCACCGCCCACCTGCCGTTTCGCCAGCTGGACCTCCGCCAGCAGTACGCCTACCGCCGCCGCGCCGAGCAGCCCGATGCTGCCGCCGCCGTAGGCCGCGCCCGCTGCGATCCGCCGTGCCACCCTTGCCCTTGACACAGTCCGGTCCACCTCCTCGTTGCCGTACCGCCGTACATACAGCTAACTGCCCCGCGGTGGCCGTTGCTCAATCGCTTCGCCCAATCTCGCGCCCGTACGCATACCCTTGCCGGACCATCTCGGAGACCCCGGAGTACACGGTGCAATTCCACGATTCGATGATCAGTCTCGTAGGCAATACCCCGCTGGTGAGGCTGCGCAGTGTGACGGCCGGCATCCAGGCGACGGTCCTGGC
Organism: Streptomyces sp. NPDC093149; assembly: GCF_044754145.1. Lineage (NCBI taxonomy): Bacteria > Bacillati > Actinomycetota > Actinomycetes > Kitasatosporales > Streptomycetaceae > Streptomyces > Streptomyces sp. NPDC093149. Next base: position 77,606 of record NZ_JBIVON010000006.1, on the reverse strand, counting down.
CAAGGTCGAGTACTTCAACCCCGGCGGTTCGGTCAAGGACCGCATCGCCCTGCGCATGATCGAGGCCGCCGAGCAGAGCGGCGAACTGCAGCCCGGCGGCACGATCGTCGAGCCGACGAGTGGCAACACGGGCGTCGGCCTGGCGATCGTCGCCCAGCAGAAGGGGTACAAGTGCATCTTCGTCTGCCCGGACAAGGTGTCCACGGACAAGATCAATGTGCTGCGCGCCTACGGTGCCGAGGTCGTCGTCTGCCCGACGGCCGTCGACCCCGAGCACCCCGACTCGTACTACAACGTCTCCGACCGGCTCGTCCGTGAGACTCCCGGCGCCTGGAAGCCCGACCAGTACTCCAATCCCAACAACCCGCGTTCCCACTACGAGACCACCGGTCCCGAACTGTGGGAGCAGACGGACGGGAAGATCACCCACTTCGTCGCGGGCGTCGGCACCGGCGGCACCATCAGCGGCACCGGCCGCTATCTGAAGGAGATCAGCGGCGGCTCGGTCAAGGTCGTCGGCGCGGACCCGGAGGGCTCGGTCTACTCCGGCGGCTCCGGGCGGCCGTACCTCGTCGAGGGCGTCGGCGAGGACTTCTGGCCGAGCGCGTACGACCGGACGGTCACGGACGAGATCGTCGCCGTGTCCGACAAGGACTCCTTCCAGATGACCCGCCGCCTCGCCAAGGAGGAGGGGCTGCTGGTCGGCGGTTCCTGCGGCATGGCGGTCGTCGCCGCCCTGGAGGTCGCGAAGCGGCTGGGCCCGGACGACGTGGTCGTCGTGCTGCTGCCCGACAGCGGACGCGGCTACCTGAGCAAGATCTTCAACGACGAGTGGATGGCCGACTACGGCTTCCTGGAGGACACCGGCCCGTCCGCGCGGGTCGGGGACGTGCTCGACCACAAGGACGGCCCGATCCCGACGCTCGTCCACATGCACCCCGAGGAGACCGTCGGCGAGGCGATCGACGTCCTGCGCGAGTACGGCGTCTCGCAGATGCCGATCGTGAAGCCGGGCGCGGGCCACCCGGACGTCATGGCCGCCGAGGTCATCGGCTCGGTCGTGGAGCGCGAGCTGCTGAACGCGCTGTTCGCGCAGCGCGCCTCCCTCTCCGACCCGCTGGAGAAGCACATGTCGCCGCCGCTGCCGCAGGTCGGTTCCGGCGAACCGGTCGAGGACCTGATGGCGGTGCTCGGCGGCACGAACGCGGCGGACGCGGCGATCGTCCTGGTGGAGGGCAAGCCGAAGGGCGTAGTCAGCCGGCAGGACCTGCTGGCGTTCCTCGCCAAGGACGCTGCGACCGGGAAGCCGTAACGGCCGGGAAGCCGTGGTGGCCGGCGAGGCACAGCGGCCCGCGGGGCCGGGCTTCGCGAAAACGGTACGAGCGCGACACGTACACGCAGCACCGGCTTAACACGGGTCCGGCACATTGATGGGTGTCGGCGGGGGAACCCAGGCAACCCACTGACACCCGATACGGCGACACGGACTACGGAGCGGCTCCCGGACCTCCACCGTCGCCCGGACGCGGTGACCGGCCCTGACCCGGACCGTGTCCCTTCGCGGGGACCGCCGTCGTCCCGCCCCCCGGGGAACCGGGGGTGCGGCGGTCCCCGCGACACATCCGTACGCCCGTGCGTGATACGCGGTGCACGCCGGACGGGGTGATGCTGCCGAACCCGGTGGACGCGGGCCGGACGGACGCGTGGCAGCGGATGCTCGACGCCGACGTGGCGGGAGTGTCGGGCAGCATCCGGGCCTTCACAGCCGACCCGGTGGCGGCGGCCGAGGGGCGCACCGCGGACCTCAGTCCTCCCAGTCGGACTCCGTGCGCCGGGAACGGCGCTGGAACCAGGGCCAGTTCCGGGCCGCGTGCACGGCGTTGACAGCGACGATTCCGACCCAGGCGACGACCAGGCCCGACGTATGGGCGGCCGCGGCGCCGATCGCCGACAACGGGATGGCCAGGATCAGCGAGATGATCCCGAAGCCGTAGCGCTCGCCGAAGTTCCCCATGGGCTGCGGCGGGCGTGCACCCCTGGCGACGCTCACCTGCTGCTCGGCGAGATGACGCCGTACGCGGCGGTCGAGCGTGGTGTCGAGGCGCTGCTCGACCTTCTCCAGGAAGGACTCGACGAGCGCGGCCTCGTAATCCGAACCCAGCTCACTACGGGCGTGCAGGGTGGCATCGAGCTCGCTCTTGAGCTCAGGGTCACGGGTATCCATGTCCTTTACGGTAAGAATCGGGGGCGCCAGGGGCAGTGGGGCTAACCCCCCTCTTTCGTGCCGCCTCCTTCGGCCCTCCCGCGTCTGCCCCTTCGCCCCTTGCCGCTCTCCTCGTCCGGCCGTCCGGGAGTGGTCCGAAGGCCGCCTGGAAAGTCGTCCGTAACATCCGGCGCAGCCGGAGCGTGTTCATGGCAAGAGCGTTTCTGGCGCGATGAACGGACGGGGACGATGCCGACGGGATCCGAGGATTTCGATGCTTTCTACACGGCGACGGCCAAACGCCTGGTGGCCACGGTCTATGCGGTGACCGGCGATCTGGCGGAGGCGGAGGACGCGGTGCAGGAGGCCTACGTGCGGGCGTGGCAGCGGTGGGACCGCCTGGCACGCGAGGGGGATCCGCTGCCCTGGGTGCGGACGGTGGCCGTACGGCTGGCCATCAGTACCTGGCGAAGGACGCGCAACCGCGTACGGGCGCACTTCCGGCACGGGCCGCCCACAGAGGTGCCCGGTCTCTCGGTGGACCGGGTGGCACTGGTCGGGGCACTGGGCGAGCTGAGCGTCGAACAGCGCCAGGCCGTGGTCCTGCACCATCTGCTGGATCTGCCGGTGGAAGACGTGGCACGTGAGGCGGGAGTGTCGAACGGCGCGGTACGGACCCGGCTCCACCGGGCCCGCAAGATCCTCGGCGACCGGCTCGCCGAAACCATAGTCACTGCCGGGCGAGTGGAGGGCGTTCACCATGGCTGAGGTCGAGGAACTGCTGGACGGCGTCGTGGTGCGGTTGCCCGCCGCCGAGGAGATCCGGGCGAAGGGGAGGCGGCGTTCGCGCCGCAGGACCACGACGGCGGTGGTGTGCACGGTGGCGCTGATGGCCGCCGGGGCCTGGGCCGTGCTGCCGACCGGAGCGGATCAGCGGCACAAGCACGCAACGGTCGCCACCGCACCGGACAACCCGTTCCGCAAGGACGGCGTGATCCAGACGATGCGGGCGGACGAGGTGCCCCTTCACGGGACGTGGCACTGGAAGGAGGACGAGCGGCCGACCACCGGAGCCGGTTCGCAGGGCGATCCCCTGCCGTACCCGGGTCTCGACGGAGCCTGCGCGGATGCGCCCTCTTCGGTGGGCGCGGTCAACCGGATCGGCTACAGCCGGTGGTACACGGGCAGGGACGGTGCCGTGGCCCAGCAGTGCATCGTCGAGTACGACGACGAGGCCACGGCCCGGGAGCAGCTGAGGAAGATGGGGGACGCACTGGAATCGGGCGGTCTGCGGTCGGCACCGGGGAACTCGGGGAAGGCGGAGGACGGGAGCGGCTCCTGGGCAGGCCCGGTGGAGAGCGGCCGTACGCTGCGGGTGTTCACGCGGCGCTGGAACTCGTGGGTCTCGGTCACCGAGGTCCTGGACGGCGTGCGCGGTTCCTGAGCGATGTGGTTCGACCGGGGCTGGGCGGTGCTTGGGTGTGGTGGTCCCATCGGGTCCGCGGGGTGCCTGGGCGCGGTGGTCCGACCGGGTCCGCGGGGTGCCTGGGCGCGGCGGCCGAGCGGGGCCGCGTGGTTTCTGAGCGCGGGGGGAGGCCGGGCCCTCGCCGCGGCTGCATATGGACATGCAGACGCCTTACTGGCTGAATGGATTTGTCGGCGCCGGACCGTGGTGCGACGGATCTACCGAGGGGACAGCATGAGCGGGAGCAGCCCGGCCGCGCGGTTGCAGCAGCTCTTCGAGGGGCACCGGCTCACACCCACCCAGCGGCGCATCGCGCACTCGATGGTGCGCAGGGCCGGGGACGTGCCGTTCCTGTCGAGCGTGGAGCTCGCCGAACTCGCCGGGGTCAGCCAGCCGTCCGTCACCCGGTTCGCCGTGGCGCTCGGCTTCGACGGCTACCCGGCACTCCGCAGGCACCTGCGCGAGGTCACCCCCGCCGGGTCCGTGGCGGGGGGCGGGGACGACGCGTACAACGAGTACCAGCAGGCCGTCCTCGGCGAGATCGAGAACCTTCGGCATCTGGCCGAGCTGCTCGCCGACCCCGGCCCGGTCGAGCGCGCGGGCAGGCTGCTGGCGGCGTCGCGTCCGCTGCCGGTGCTCGGGCTGCGGGCCGCCTCCTCGCAGGCACGCGGGTTCGGGTACTTCGCGGCCAAGGTGCATCCCGACGTGCGGGTGCTCGACGAGGGCGGCAGCATGCTGCACGACCGGATCGACGCCGCCCGGCGGGCGGGCGCCTCGGCGCTGATCTGCTTCGCGCTGCCCCGGCACCCGAAGGAGGTCGTGGACGCGCTCGCGTACGCGCGGGAGCAAGGACTGACGGTCGTATCGGTCGCGGATTCCGCTTTCGCGCCCGTCGCCAAATGCAGCGACCTGCTGATCCCGGCCGCCGTCGGCACCGGGCTCGCCTTCGACACCGCGTGTGCGCCCATGCTGCTGGGACGGGTGCTGCTGGAGGCGATGTGCGACAACCTGCCCGACGCGCAGGCACGGCTGGAGGAGTTCGACACCCGAGCGGCGGCACGGGGGCTCTTCGCCGAGTGACGGGCACCGCTCCGAGAGCCTGTCGGGTGGCCTCGGATCGGATGGCGTGCGTGCCAGGGCGTGGCCGCCCGGTCGGAGGCCACCCGACAGGCTCTCAGACACCGCTCATCTACGGCTACTAGTCTCCGGCCCCGGAAGGACCAGAAGGAGTTGCGGAGAGGGGTACGGACGTGGGGCGCGGAGCACAGTCGTTGGCGAGAGTGGCCGTGATCGTACGGGCCGGTTCCGCGCCGCTGTGGTGGCCGGGGCTGCTCGCCGCGGCGATCGGCGCACTGGTGCCGGGGCTCACCGGACGCCGGATCGGGCTGCTGGCCGGAGCGGCGCTGTTCCTGATCACCGCGGCCGTGGTGGCGCTCGTGCGCGACCGCCGGTACGCGGAACTGGCCGGGGGCGCCACCCGCGCCGGACGGTCCGACTTCCTCCAGGACCGGGCCGTGACCGTACGCAACTGGCGGCGCGGGCACCGGTGGTGGCTGCTCGGGGCCTTCCTGGCGGCGGTGGCGAGTGCCTTTCTGCTGCCCGGGGCCGGTGGCCTGGTTCTCGCGGGGGCGGGGGCCGGACTGTGGCTCAAGGCCGTCAGGATCGGGCAGCGCGAGCGCCGGGACGACGTCCTGTACTGGGTGCGGACCGACTGGGTGGAGCGCGGACGGCCCGCGGGCAAGCAGGTGAAGGGGTATCGGACGACCGGCCCGATGGCGGGTGACGCCGCGCCCGGCGGGGCGCGGCGTCACCGTTGAGGCCGTCGGGTCAGACCTCCAGTTCGGCCTCGATCCGCTTCAGCTGATGGCGGGCCATCGCCAGGTTGGCACGTTGCGAGTCCAGCACCAGGTACAGGAAAAGACCGTTGCCGCCACGGGCCTTGAGCAGTCTGATCAGGTGGTACTGGGTGCCGAGCGTGATCAGGATGTCCTCGATCTCGTCCTTGAGCCCGAGGTGTTCCATGGTGCGGAGCTTGGAGCGTACGACATCGGTGTTGCCCGCCGCCGCGACCTCCAGGTTGAAGTCCTTGCCGCCGCCGAGGGTGCCCAGCGCCATTCCGCTGGTGTAGTCGACGAGAGCGACAGCGACCGTGCCCTCGATGGACGACATCGCTTCCTTGAGTGACGCTTCGGTGTTCGCCATGTGCAGTGGTTTCCTTTCCTGGCCGGCCGGGTCGACCGGATCCGTGGGTTGTCTCCGGGGCATGGGGTCTCAGGTGCGGTGGGGCAGCGGCCCGGGACGCGGGTCGTGCTGCTCGGGGGCGTGGACCGGGGGCACCGGGTGTTGTTCGGCGCGCCGCAGCACGGGGTCGATCAGTTCGCCGATCCGGGCGCCCGCCCGGCGGCCCTCCAGATGGAGCCTGCCGACGTTGATCCGGTCCTCGGCCAGCAGGGTGAGGACGGCCGAGGAACCCGCGGCGTAGGTCGCGATGTAGCCGGTCTCGCCGCGTACGAGAAGTTCCCGGAAGCCGCCCCGGCCGGTCGCCTCCGCCATCCGGATCGCGACCCCGAGCGCGGCGGCGGTCAGTGCGGCGACGCCCTCCGCCTCCACCCCCGGGGTGTCGTGGGCCAGGACGAGGCCGTCGACGCCGGCCGCCAGGGCGCCGGAGAGGAGAGGAACCCGGGCCCGTAACCGCTGGAGCTCGGCCAGGACGTCCCGCACTTCGGATTCGGGCACCATCAGCTGTCTCCTTCCGGCACGCTGTCTGAGCGCGCGTATCACAGGGCCTCCAATGCGTCTCGGAGCCGGCGCAGCAGGGCGATGTCGGGGTCGGCCGTGACGTCGGGAAGCGGGATCCGGCCGGAGTCGGTCGCGGCCGTCGGTTCCCGTACCGCCTCGACCAGTCCGGCCGCGGCCAGGCGCCGCAGACCGACCAGGACGTGGAACGCCGGCCTGCCCAGTTGCCGGGCGATGTCCGACGCGGTGCGCGCCCCGTCCACGAGATCGAGCACGCGGCGACGGCCCGGCGGGACGGGCGCGTCGACGGAACGGTCCGTGCGTACCAGCGGTGCGCTGTCCGTCATCGCGTCGGGCCAGATCCGCTCCAGCAGCTCGCGGCGCCGGAAGGTCTCGCGCTGCACGGCGTCGACGGGGACGGGGCGGACGATGCCGATCCAGTGCGAGACCCCGTGGCGGAAGCGTGCCGGGGTCCGGGTGGGCGCCAGCGCGAAGAACGCGGCGTCGTAGAGCGCGCCCAGATGACACAGTTCCAGCGCCCCGGCCGGCACCCTCCCGCTGTCCACCAGGTGGCGGCCGACCCGTTGTCCGGCGCCCGCCCTCGCGACCGCCTCCCACCAGCCGTCGCGATGCAGGGCGCCGCCCGTGGTGAGCAGGACGTCGATGCCGGGGGTCGCCGGGCTCTCGGCGTGCACCACCTGGCCCTCGTCGAGGTAGAGGGTGCCGCGGTCCCGGATCAGGGCGCCGGTGGCGCGCTCGGCGGCGAGACGCCGCAGCATGGGGGAGAGGGACGTGCCCCCGGCGGGGATGGCCGTCCTCACGCCAGGACCAGCCGCTCGGCCATCTCGCCCAGCCGTATCCGGGCGAGAGCCAGATTGCCCTCCGCGCGATCGAGCCAGAGATGGACGAAGACGCTGCTGTCGAAGGCGGTCTCGACGAAACGGAGGATGTGGTACCCGGTGCGGGTGGTGACGATGACGTCCTCGACAGGGGGCGGCGATCCGCCGACCGCCTCTTCCGGCACCGCGGTCGACGGCCCGGTCGCCTCCTGGGCGAAGGCGGGCTGCTCGGCCGCCATCCGTGCGACCTCGGCGGTCTCCGCGGCGGTGGCCTCGTGGTCGCCGTTGGGCGATTCGCCGATGGTGCCGAGGGCGAGGCCGCTCGTCCAGTCGACCACCGCGGCGCCGCGGGCACCGGGCAGCCTCATGACTTCGAGCAGGCACTCGTCGATTCCGGGCACGCGCACTCCCCTCCCGACGTGGCGTACGGCTGTGACCCAGAGGCTACGCAACGTGCCCGCGCCGGGCGGGAGTTCTGGCATTTTCCATAGGTACATGCGCAAGAGATCTTCGGATGCGTGCGCGGTGGATCTTCGCGGGGGGTGCGGGAGGTGCGCCGGAACGCCCCGGCGTACGGCGGGCGGGTGTCGTCGATCCGCGGTGTCGGTGCGAGGCTGTTGACTATGACTATTCAGGTCATCAGGATGTGAATAGAAGATTTACAGACGCGAGGAGGCACCGCCATGTCAGGACCCCGCCCCGTACGGGCACCGCGCGGTACGGAACTGAGCACCCTGGGATGGCAGCAGGAGGCCGCTCTGCGCATGCTGCAGAACAACCTCGACCCCGAGGTCGCCGAGCACCCCGACAAGCTCGTCGTCTACGGCGGCACCGGCAAGGCGGCCCGCGACTGGCGCTCGTTCGACGCGATGGTGCGCACACTGCGGACGCTCAAGCAGGACGAGACGATGCTCGTCCAGTCCGGGCGTCCGGTCGGCGTCATGCAGACCCACGAGTGGGCGCCGCGGGTCCTGATCGCCAACTCCAACCTGGTGGGCGACTGGGCGAACTGGGAGGAGTTCCGCCGCCTGGAGGCGCTCGGGCTCACCATGTACGGCCAGATGACCGCCGGATCATGGATCTACATCGGTACGCAGGGCATCCTGCAGGGCACGTACGAGACGTTCGCCGCCGTCGCCGCGAAGAAGTTCGACGGGACGCTGGCCGGCACGATCACCCTCACCGCCGGACTCGGCGGCATGGGCGGCGCCCAACCGCTCGCCGTGACCATGAACGACGGTGTCGCGATCTGCATCGACTGCGACCCGCGCGCCATCGAGCGCCGGATCGAGCACCGCTATCTGGATGTGCGCGCCGACTCCCTGGAGCACGCGCTCCAGCTGGCCACCGAGGCCCGGGACGCCCGCAAGCCGCTCTCCATCGGCCTGCTGGGCAACGCGGCGGAGCTGCTGCCGCGGATGCTCGCCGAGGGCGCACCGATCGACATCGTCACCGACCAGACCAGCGCGCACGACCCGCTCTCGTACCTCCCGCTCGGTGTCGACTTCGACGACATGGCCTCGTACGCCGCCGAGAAGCCCGCCGACTTCACACAGCGCGCACGGGAGTCGATGGCCAAGCACGTCGAGGCGATGGTCGGCTTCATGGACGCCGGGGCCGAGGTCTTCGACTACGGCAACTCGATCCGTGGCGAGGCCCGGCTCGCGGGGTACGACCGGGCGTTCGACTTCCCCGGATTCGTGCCCGCCTACATCAGGCCGCTCTTCTGCGAGGGCAAGGGACCGTTCCGCTGGGCCGCCCTGTCCGGCGAGGCGTCGGACATCCACAAGACCGACAAGGCGATGCTCGAACTCTTTCCGGAGAACGAGTCGCTGCACCGCTGGATCAGGATGGCCGGTGAACGCGTCCACTTCCAGGGACTGCCCGCCCGGATCTGCTGGCTCGGTTACGGCGAGCGCGACCGGGCCGGTGAGCGGTTCAACGACATGGTGGCGAGCGGTGAACTGGCCGCTCCGCTGGCCATCGGGCGCGACCACCTGGACTGCGGCTCCGTGGCCTCCCCGTACCGGGAGACCGAAGCCATGCTCGACGGGTCCGACGCGATCGCCGACTGGCCGCTGCTGAACGCCATGGTCAATGTGGCGTCGGGGGCCTCCTGGGTCTCCATCCACCACGGCGGCGGCGTCGGGATGGGGCGTTCCATCCACGCCGGGCAGGTGACCGTCGCCGACGGTACGAAGCTGGCGGGCGAGAAGATCCGCCGCGTGCTCACCAACGACCCGGGCATGGGCGTCATCCGGCACGTGGACGCCGGGTACGACATCGCGGAGTCGGTCGCCGCGGACAAGGGCGTGCGCGTACCGATGACGGAGGACGAACGATGAGCGAGCCGTCCGGGGGCACAAGCCGCGGCGGCGTCCCCCCGTCCCGGGCCGGAACCGGACCGTCCGGGGCCGGAGCGTCGTTCCGGGCCATGTGGCGCGAGCTGGCGCCCATCGGCCGGCACCGGGACAGCGGCGGTTACCGCCGCTACGCCTGGACCGGGGCCGACGCCGACTGCCGCGCGTGGTTCCGCGCCCAGGCCGAGGCACGCGGACTCACCCACGAGGTCGACCGGAACGGCAATCAGTGGGCCTGGCTCGGTGACCCCCTGGCCGGGGACGCCGTCGTCACCGGATCGCACCTCGACTCCGTACCGGACGGCGGCGCCTTCGACGGGCCGCTCGGTGTGGTCTCCTCCTTCGCCGCGCTCGACGAACTCCGCCGCAGAGGAGCGGAGTTCACCCGGCCGCTGGCCATCAGCAACTTCGGTGACGAGGAGGGGGCCCGCTTCGGGCTGGCCTGTGTGGGCTCCCGGCTCGCCGCGGGGCAGCTGACCGTCGAGGCGGCCCACCGGCTGCGCGACGGCGACGGCATCACGCTGCCACAGGCCATGGAGGCGGCCGGATACGACGCCGATGCCATCGGTCCCGACCCCGAACGGCTCGCCCGCATCGGCGCGTTCGTCGAACTCCACGTCGAGCAGGGGCGCGCCCTCGACCTCACCGGCGACCCGGTCGGCATCGCCTCCGCGATCTGGCCGCACGGACGCTGGAGGTTCGACTTCCGGGGCGAGGCCAACCACGCGGGCACCACCCGGCTGACGGACCGCCGTGACCCGATGCTCACGTACGCCGAGACGGTGCTGGCGGCCCGCCGCGAGGCGGAGCTCGCCGGAGCCCTCGCCACCTTCGGCAAGGTCGCCGTCGAGCCGAACGGTGTCAACGCCATCCCCTCCCTCGTCCGTGGCTGGCTCGACTCCCGCGCCGCCGACCAGGACCGCCTCGACGCCGTCGTCGGCGGCATCGAGCGGGCCGCCCGGGAACACGCCGAGCGGGCCGGGATCGACCTCGATGTCGTACGGGAGTCCTTCACGCCCGTCGTGGAGTTCGAGCACGCCCTGCGCGACGAACTCGGCAAGATCCTCAGGGGCCGGGGCGATGCGGACCGGGCCGTACCCGTCCTCGGTACCGGAGCCGGACACGACGCGGGTATTTTGTCCGCTTCGGTCCCGACCGCCATGCTGTTCGTACGGAACCCCACCGGGATCTCGCACTCGCCGGCCGAGCACGCCGCCGAGGACGACTGCGTGGCCGGGGTGATCGCACTCGCCGATGTACTGGAAGGTCTCGCGTGCAGCTGACAACGGAGCCGACGGGCAGGCCCGTCACCGTGACGTACTGGTTGTCCCACGCCTGGCTCGGCACGCATGTCGAGCCGGACGTGGCCCTGGACGTGTCCGGCGGGATCGTCGCGGGCGTCCGCACCGGCGTCCTTGCCCCGCCACCGGGCGCCACCGTGCTGCGCGGACTCACCCTCCCCGGACTCGCCAACACCCACTCGCACGCCTTCCACCGCGCCCTGCGCTCCACCGTCCAGGTCGGCTCCGGCACCTTCTGGACCTGGCGCGAGACCATGTACCAGATCGCCGCCCGGCTCACCCCCGACTCCTACTACGACCTCGCCCGTGCCGTGTACGCCGAGATGGCCCTGGCCGGTATCACCGCGGTCGGCGAATTCCACTATCTGCACCACGCGCCGGGCGGCACCCCGTACAACAACCCGAACGCCATGGGCGAGGCGCTGATCGCGGCCGCGGGTGAGGCCGGTATCCGGATCACACTGCTGGACACCGCCTACCTCTCCGCCGGATTCGGCCGGCGCCCCACCCAGTACCAGCAGCCCGATCACCACCAACTGCGCTTCTCCGACACCACCGCCGACGCCTGGGCGGAACGCGCTTCCCTCCTCAAGGGCGGCGACCACGCCCTGATCGGTGCGGCCGTCCACTCCGTGCGCGCCGTCCCGGCCGCGCAGCTCGCCACCGTGGCCGCGTGGGCCGAGGAGCGGCAGGCCCCGCTCCATGTCCACCTCTCCGAACAGACCGCGGAGAACGACGCCTGCCTCGCCGCCCACGGCTGCACCCCCACCCGGCTCCTCGCCGACCACGGCGTCCTCGGCCCGCGCACCACCGGCATCCACAACACCCACCTGACCGGCGAGGACATCACACTCCTCGGCTCCTCGGCGACGGGCACCTGCATGTGCCCCACCACGGAACGCGACCTCGCCGACGGGATCGGTCCCGCCGCGGCCCTCCAGCGCGCCGGCTCGCCGCTCTCGCTCGGCAGCGACAGCCACGCCGTGATCGACCTCTTCGAGGAGGCCCGGGCGATGGAGCTCGACGAACGCCTGCGCACCCGGGCGCGCGGTCACTGGACGGCGGCCGCACTGCTGCGCGCCGCGACCGTCGACGGGCATGCCGCGCTCGGCCGGCCCGAGGCGGGCATCCTCGAACCGGGGGCCCCCGCCGATCTGACGACCGTCGCCCTGGACTCGGTCAGAACAGCGGGGCCGGTGCCGAGGCTGGCCGCCGAGACAGTCGTATTCGCCGCCTCCGCAGCCGATGTGCGGCACACGGTCGTGGCAGGCCGGCACATCGTCCGCGACGGGCGGCACACGCTGGTCGAGGACGTCCCCGCGGCGCTCGCCTCGGCGATCGACGCACTCCACCGCTGAGCGAGCCGGCCCGGAGACCGGCGATCCCCGGGCCCCCCGGCCCGCGGATCGCCGACTCCGGGACCTCCGACTCCGAAGCCCCCGATTCCAAGGCTCCCGGCCCGCCGGTCGCCGCCCCCGAGGCCCCGGCTCCAGGGGCCCCGACCCCGGGACCGCGATGAGGGGCGGCGCCCCGACCCGCTCCCCACAAGCCTCGCCACGGGCCGCCCCGCACGCCGACACCCAAGGAGAGCAGTCTCCCCATGACGACGACCGCCATCACCCACATCGCCAGTCTGGTCACCAACGACCCCTCCCTCCGCGCGGATTCCCCCCTGGGTCTGATCCGGGACGCGGCCGTCGTCATCGAGGACGACCGGGTCGTCTGGACCGGTGAGTCAAGCAAAACACCCGCCACTGACAACGCCGTCGACGCGGGCGGCCGGGCGGCGATCCCCGGCTTCGTGGACTCCCACTCCCACCTCCTGTTCGCGGGCGACCGCACCGAGGAGTTCAACGCCCGGATGTCCGGCCGCGCCTACAGCGCGGGCGGCATCCGGACCACGGTCGCCGCCACCCGCGCCGCCACCGACGAGGAACTCTCCGCCAACATCGCCCGCTACCTCGCCGAGGCGCTGCGCCAGGGCACCACCACCATCGAGACCAAGTCGGGCTACGGCCTCACCGTCGAGGACGAGGCACGTGCCCTGCGCATCGCCGCCCGGCACACCGAAGAGGTCACCTACCTCGGCGCCCACATCGTCTCCCCGGACTACGCCGACGACCCGGCCGGCTACGTCGACCTGGTCACCGGGCCGATGCTCGACGCCTGTGCCCCGTACGCCCGTTGGGTCGACGTCTTCTGCGAGAAGGGTGCCTTCGACGGGGACCAGGCCCGCGCCGTCCTCACCGCCGGCCGCGCCAAGGGCCTGCACCCCCGCGTCCACGCCAACCAGCTCGGCCACGGCCCCGGCGTCCAGCTCGCCGTCGAGCTCGACGCCGCGTCCGCCGATCACTGCACCCATCTCACCGACGCGGACATCGACGCCCTGGCCCACGGCAACACCGTGGCCACCCTGCTCCCCGGCGCCGAGTTCTCCACCCGCGCGACCTGGCCGGACGCCCGCCGCATCCTCGACGCGGGCGCCACCGTCGCACTCTCCACCGACTGCAACCCGGGCTCGTCCTTCACGTCCTCCATGCCCTTCTGCATCGCTCTCGCCGTACGCGACATGGGCATGACCCCGGACGAGGCCCTCTGGTCCGCCACCGCGGGCGGCGCCGCGGCCCTGCGCCGTACGGACATCGGCCGCATCGCCCCCGGCGCCCGCGCGGACCTGGTCCTGCTCGACGCACCCAGCCATGTCCACCTCGCCTACCGGCCGGGTGTCCCCCTGGTCCACGCGGTCTGGCAGCGCGGCGAACGCGTCGTCTGAGTCCTTGCCGCCGCGGTCGGTAGCCCGTCGAGGACCGACACCGCCGCGGCCGGGGAGCCCGTGCGGCCGGGGAGCCCGTGGATCCGGCACCCGTGACTCGGCGTCACACATGCGGAAGGACCCGCCCGTTGCCGGTGCGGGTCCTTCCGCAAGGGGGCTCGCGGTATGCCGCGCGCGGGTGTTCCGCGGGCACGCGAGCTGCCCGTCACTCCTCCAGCGTCAGCCCCTTGCGGAGCTTGACCAGTGTGCGGGACAGCAGCCGCGACACATGCATCTGGGAGATGCCCAGCTCCTCACCGATCTCCGACTGTGTCATGTTGGCGACGAATCGCAGCGAGAGGATCGTGCGGTCGCGGCCTGGCAGCGAGGCGATCAGCGGCTTCAGGGACTCGACGTACTCGATGCCTTCGAGTCCGTGGTCCTCGTAGCCGATGCGGTCCGCCAGCGCTCCTTCGTGGTCGTTCTCCTCGGGCTTGGCGTCCAGTGAGCTCGCGGTGTACGCGTTGCTCGCGGCCATGCCCTCGACGACCTCGTCGTGACTGATGCCGAGCCGGTCGGCGAGCTCGCCCACGGTGGGCGAACGATCCAGCTGCTGGGCGAGCTCGTCGCCCGCCTTGGCCAGGTCGAGCCGCAGCTCCTGCAGCCGGCGCGGGACGCGCACGGACCAACTGGTGTCACGGAAGAAGCGCTTGATCTCGCCGACGATGGTCGGCATCGCGAACGTCGGGAACTCCACGCCCCGACTGAGCTCGAAGCGGTCGATCGCCTTGATCAGGCCGATGGTGCCGACCTGGACGATGTCCTCCATCGGTTCGCTGCGGGAGCGGAACCGGGAGGCGGCGAACTTGACCAGGGCCAGGTTCAGTTCGACGAGCGTGTTGCGGACGTACGAGTACTCGTGGGTGCCCTCTTCGAGGGATTCGAGCCGTTCGAAGAGCGTCTTCGACAGGGCCCTGGCGTCCAGCGGCCCCACCTCGTCGTAGGGAGGGATCTCGGGAAGTCCTTCGAGACCGTCCGTGACGCCGTGGTCGTCGGTGTCGGCGGCGGTGTCCGCGCCGATGGTGCTGATGTCGCTGTCGCGCGTGCCGCCCGAGGCGTTCGCGGTAGGGGAGTCCGAGGGGGTCGGTCCCTGAGGACATGCTGACGTCGCGTCGTGCGAGCGCGGTGCGTCGAGCCGGGGTGACATGGTCTCCTCCATCGTTCTCGGCATATGGCTGCCGATGCCCATACGTGTTCCTGCGGTGAAGCGGCGCCTCCGAAGCCGGCCGTGTTTTGGGTGTCCTCCTACCCTTACCCGGTTCGGACAGGCACTTACAAGCTCCAATTGAGGCTATATGTCCGGTTTGTTGAGGTCTTCAGGTACCGCGTGGCGAACGGAACGCGTACTGTTTCAGTGACGTCAGCGACAGCTACAACGAATCTGCATACGTAAAGACGCAGGCAGTGACGAACGGCGAAGAGGGACGGGCATGGACCGCGGGACGGTCGGCAGTGCGCATCGGGGTCGGCTTCAGGTCGAGGCCCGTACCGAGGGGCGCAGCGAGGTCGTGACGCCGGTGGGTGAGCTGGATCACCACACGGCGGATCTGCTGCGGGAGCCCCTGGAGAGCGCGGTCGAACAAGGGCGAGTACGCCTGGTGGTCGACTGCTCGCGACTCGAATTCTGTGATTCCACCGGGCTCAATGTGCTGCTCGGTGCCCGCCTCAAGGCGGAGGCGGCCGGGGGAGGGGTCCATTTGGCCGGAATGCTGCCGGTGGTGGCGCGGGTCTTCGAGATCACGGGGGCCGAGGCGGTCTTCACCGTCCACGACTCCCTCGAAGAGGCCCTGGACGCCTGATCGTGGCGCGTTCCGCGGCCCGGGTGCCTCCTGTGTTGCCCGTGTCACGCGGTCCATGTGGATGAAGCGGGTGTTGTCACGATTCGGCCGGGCAGAAGACATCCGGCGGGGCCCTGGGTGACCGCGCACTCCGTATCTGTACTTGTATCTGTTCGATGGCGACATGGTGAATCGGTGAGGTGAAGCGCTGATGAGCACCACCCGGCAGCATCCGCCGGGCGACCTCGGCCGCGAGCCGGAGGGCGCCGGAGCGGGCGTACGCGAGGACGCGGACGCCGGCGCGGCACCCCCCGGGCCGGCCGAGCGGCAATGGCGCACGTTGTCGCTGCGGGGGATCGCCGGCATCGTGCCGACGGCCCGTGACTTCGCCCGCCAGGCGCTCCACGACTGGGGCTGGCTCCCCGCGTCGAGCGCCGACGGACGCGCCGCCGCCGAGGACGTCCTGCTGGTCGTCTCCGAACTGGTCACCAACGCCTGTCTGCACGCGGACGGCCCCGAGGAACTGCGCATCGCCTGCACGGCGAAGGTGCTGCGGGTGGAGGTCGTCGACTCGGGCGCGGGCCAGCCCGCGCCGCGCACCCCGCACCGGGCCGGGCGGCCCGGCGGGCACGGCATGTTCATCGTGCAGCGGCTCTGCCTGGACTGGGGTGTCCTGCGGGTGGCGGACCGGGCCGGCAAGACCGTCTGGGCGGAGCTGGCCGCCCCGGCCTGATGACGGTCCCGGTTCCCCGCCGGGCCCCGGGGGTGTGCGCCCCGCATTCGCACCTTTGAAGAGCGCGCCGGATCGGCGCGCTCTTTGTCTTCCCTCCACAAGGCCCCAGGCGTACCTTGAGCGCCCGATCGATCTGATGTGTCGTCAGTAACTTGCGTCGGTGAGAGACGGGCGCGCGGCGACTTCCGGCATGAGGGGAAACTCGAGGTGTCCTACCAGAAGCGAACAGCTCTCGCGCTGGCGTCCGCGCTGGCGGGCACGGTGGTGCTGATGGCCGCGCCCGCCGCCCACGCCACGGTCGTGGACGTCGACTACCAGTGCAAGACCCCGATCGGCGACAAGAGCGCCGTGTCTCCCATCGACATCAAGAGCGTCAAGAGCGGCGGTGGCTACAAGCTCACGATGTCCTTCCAGAAGGGCGTGTCGTCCAGCCCCGTCGAGCTGGGCAAGGGGGCGATGAGCCCCAGCGCGGTCATCAAGGTCGGGGGAGCCGACCCGGGCCGGGTCCAGGTCTCCGGCGCGTCGAACTCCGCGGCCATACCCGCCAACACCCCCATCAAGATCAGCGACCTGTCGGGTACGTACACGCCGAAGAAGAGCGGCAAGGTCGACTTCACCGCCGGTGTGCTCACCATCAAGGCGCTCGGTACGACCACGACCTGTACGCCCTCCAACAACCCGGGGCCGTCGCTCCAGCTCGAAGTGACGGCCGCGGGCAACGCGCAGAGCACCCCGGTGGACGACGGCGGGCAGCTGCCGAAGACCGGCCCGCTCGACTCGGCCGTGGCGCTCGGCACGCTCGGGGGCACCGTGCTGCTGACCGGCGCGGCCGGAGTGCTCTGGCTGACCAGGCGCGGGCAGCGGGCCGTGGGCCGGTAGGACAGCGGGGCATTTCTTCGGATCGGGACGGATCCGAACAGGCCCCGGCCGCCCACGAGCCAGCCGCCGTCACGTACAAGGGAGCCGCCCATGCCGTCGCCGCCCGGTCACGCCGCCCGACTCGCCCTCACCGTCATGCTGTTCGTCCTCGCCACGACACCGGTGGCGGGTGCCGCGGACCGGACGCCGACGTCCGGGGAGGCCGCGTGGACGGCCCGGCCCGCGGTGAGCGGTTCCGAAGCGGACGACGGCAGACCGTACTTCTATCTGGAGGGCCCGCCCGGCACCGTGCTCCAGGACCGGCTCTCCGTCACCAACCCCGGTACGGCCCCGGTCACCGTGCGGCTGAGCGGTGCCGACGCGTACAACGCCGAGGACGGCGGTTTCTCGGTACGCCGCGGCACGGGCTCCAACGGGACCGGTGCCTGGCTGCGGACCGCCGCCGCCGAGGTGACCGTGCCGGCCCGTACCCGCGCCGATGTGCCGTTCTCGGTCACGGTGCCGACGGGCGCGACGCCGGGCGACCACCCCGGTGCGATCGTCGTACGCGGCGGCGGCCGCTCGGCGGGCGTACGGGTCCAACTGCGGGTGGGCGGGCCGACGCTGGCCGCGCTCACCGTCGAGGACGTCGGCGTGTCCGGGCGGACGATCCACTACACGCTGGTCAACCGCGGCAACACCGTCCTGGTCCCGCGGATCACGGTCGGCGCCGAAGGGGTGTTCGGGACGCTGCTGCGGCGCGATGCCCGCACGCTGCCGGTGGAGCTGCTGCCCGGACAGCGCGTCAGGCTCGCCGAACCGTGGCGGGACGCCCCGGCCCTGGACTCCGCGACCGTCCGACTGCGCGTCACGGCGGCGGGCGGTGCGCACGGCGAGGCGACGGCCCGCGCGGTCTTCGTCCCCTGGCTGCCGGTGACCGGCGGCGCGCTGCTGATCCTGGCCGCCGTCGCGGCGGGAGCGTACGCGTACCGGCTCCGGCGCTCGCGCGGACGGCCGTCCGACGGAGCCGACGACGGCCGCCCCGGACCGTCCTCGGGCGAACGACAGCACTCGGAGAGCAGGCACTTGGCGAAGGCGGGAGCGGAATCGTGACTGGACAGGCCGGACCGGCACCACTGCACGGCGGCGTCCGCCGGCGGGCCGCCGTGCTGCTCGGCGTACTGCTGCCCGCCCTGCTGATGCTCTTCGCGACCGGCGCCGACGCGGCGGGTACGAGGGCCACGGACCCGAAGCCCTCGGTCACCCTCTCCAAGCAGCAGGCGGGCAAGGGCGGTGACATCACCGTCAAGGGCAGCGGCTGGCGTCCGAACACCCTGCTGATGATGCTGATCTGCGGGCGGTCCACCCCCGACCGCGGCGTGATCGGCGGCACGAACTCCTGCGCCAACGCCGAGGGCCGAGCCGTCACCACCGGTACCGCGGGCGCCTTCCGCAAGAAGATGCCGGTCGCCGAGCCGCCCGTGCCCTGCCCCTGCGTGGTCCATGTCGCGACCGTCACCGGAGAACAGGCCACCGCCGACGCCGTGTTCGTCGTCGCGGGCCACCCGGTCGCCGCGCTGCCCGAGGAGACCGGGGGCGGCAGGCTGGCGGTGCTGGCCACCACCCGGCTGGAGGGCGACAGCTCCGTCCTCACCTGGTTCGGCGCCCCGCCCGCCCGCCAACTGGTCTTCACCGTCGGCAATCTGGGTTCCGCCCCCGTCGAGGATCCGGTCTTCCGGATCGGCACCGCGCACGGAGTCTTCGCCCCGCAGTGGGAGGAGCGGCAGTGGCGCGGCACCATCGAGTCCGGCCGCAAGGCGCAGATCAAGCTGCCGGTCGAACTGTCGGCGGGCGCCCACGGCGACTACCAGATCTCGCTGAAGTACGGCGGCAAGGTCCTGGCCGAGCAGCCGTGGGGGGTCGGCCGCCCCTGGGGCGTCACGCTGTTCTGGATCCTGCTGTGCGTCGTCGTACCGGCCGCCGTGTTCCGCATCGGTATGGCGATCGTCGACAAGGTACGCCCCCGCTCCGCGCGCACCCCGGCCCGTTCCGGACGCCGTCGCCGCCCGCGACCCACCGGGACGGCCGCCGGGCTCCCGAAGCTGCGCCGCCCACCGCGGCCCGCCGGGAGCCCCGCCGCCGCGCCCACGACCACGACGGCCGCGCTGCCGTGGTTCACACCGGATTCCGCACCGTCAGAGAACAGACCGACGACGAAGGGACATTCGTGAGTACGCAACGCAGGACGGTCGCGGCGGGAGTCGCGATGATGCTCGGCGGCGCGGGCCTGCTGCTGGCCGCGAGCCCGGCCCAGGCCGCCGACATCTCGTACCGGACGGAGTGCATCCCCCCGCCCATCTCCGGGCTGCCGGCCGTGCAGGGCACCACCGTGGTGCAGTTGACCGCGCCCGCCGAGGCGAAGGTCGGGGACACCGTCGAGGTGGTGTGGAAGACGGTCGAGGCCGCTTCCAAGAATCCCGACGTGCTCGATCTGGACAAGGACACGGTCAAGCCGACCGGCACGATCAAGGTGGGCGGGGCGGCCACCGGCACCCTCCGGATGGAGGGGCCGCGGCAGAACCCGCCGATCCCGAAGAACAGCGCCATGGTGCTGCCCGACATGAAGGGCACACTGAAGCTGGAGAAGGCCGGTGAGATCACGCTCACACCGGACGCGTACGACATCAACGTCTCCAAGCCGATCTCCACCGACACCAAGTGCTCCCCGAAGGAGGCCGTGCAGCCGGGCGCGACCATCAAGGTCACGGACGGCGGCGGATCCACGACGGCGGGCGGCACGTCCTCCGGCTCCACCTCCGGTTCCACGACGGCGGGTGGTACGACCTCGGGCTCCACCGCGGCGGGCGGCACGACGAGCGGTTCCACCTCCGGCTCCGCGGCCGGCGGCACGTCGTCCGGCTCCACGACCGCGGGCGGCGCCACCGCGGGCTCCGGCGGCGGCCGGACCGACTTCCCCGGCAAGGAGGTCTCGGTCCACTTCACCTGTACGTCCCCCGGACCGGCCGACATCGCCTCCAAGGTGACGATCAACGCCAAGAAGAGCGGCGGGAGCTACGCGCTCACGGTCAAGACGGCCAAGGGCGTGATGGACAGCCCGGCCGCGTTGCCCGCCGGTGCGCTCAAGCCGTCCATGGACGTCGCCGTCGGTGGCGCCGACAAGGGCTCGGTGAAGGTCACCGGACCGGCCAACGCCGCACCGCTGGAGCAGGGCAAGCCGGTCGACCTGGCCGACATGACCGGCACCTACAAGCCGGGCGCGTCCGGGAAGTCCACGCTCAGCCCCGGCACCCTGACGATCGATGTCACCCTGGGCGCCTCGAAGATCAACATCCCCTGCAAGGTCAAGGGATCGGTGACCCCGTCACTGGAACTCGACACCACCGCCCAGCAGGGCGGCGCCTCCGGTTCCACCACGACGGGCTCCACCGGCTCCGCGGCCGGCGGCACGGCCTCCGGCGGCGGACTGGCCGCCACCGGGGCCGAGGACAACGGCACCCTGCGTGCGCTCGGCCTGGTCGCGGGGACGGCGATCCTGCTGGGCGGCGCCGTGTTCACCTTCACCCCGTGGCGCAGGCTGCGCGGCACCAGGTGAGCTGAGCTCCGTACGGATGCATGCGAAGGGCCGCTGGAAACCGCCATGGGACGGTTTCCAGCGGCCCTTCGTACAGCCGGGTCCGGTGCGTCAGCGCACGTCGCCCATGAGCTGCTTGACCTTGCCGCGGTACATGAAGACCGCGACACCCGCGGCAACGGCGAGGCAGGCCTCCAGGGTGACCACGCCGGTGCCGTTGAGCTCCACACCCGCGGTGGAGAGCAGACCCGTGGTGCAGTCACCGGCGGTGACGGCCAGGAACCAGACACCCATCATCTGGCTGGCGTACTTGGCCGGAGCCATCTTCGTGGTGACGGAGAGGCCCACCGGGGACAGCGTCAGCTCGGCGACCGTCTGGACGAAGTAGATCGCGACCAGCCACATCGCGGCGGCCTTGTGGCCGTCGGTCGCGATCGTCAGCGGCATCAGGAAGAGGAAGAACGACGCACCGGCCAGCACCAGGCCGGAGCTGAACTTCACGATGGTGCTGGGCTCCTTGCCGCGGCGGTTCAGCGACAGCCAGAACGCGGCGAAGAGCGGGGCCAGCGCCATGATCAGGACCGGGTTGACCGACTGGTACCAGGAGACCGGGAAGTTCCAGCCGAAGACACTGTTGTCGGCCGAGGATTCGGCGAAGATCGCGACCGTCGAACCGCCCTGGTCGTAGATCATCCAGAAGACGGCGGCGGCGACGAAGAACCAGATGTAGCCGGACATCTTCGACTGCTCGGTGGCGCTGAGCTCCTTGTCGCGCTTGATGCGCGCCAGGACGACGACCGGAATGACCAGGCCCGCGACGGTGATGGGGACCAGGAGCCAGTTGAGCGTGTAGACGCCGGTGACGACCGTGATGAAGTAGAAGACGGCCGCGACGGCCAGCCAGATCATGCCCTTGCGCAGCGTGCTCGCCCGCTCGGCGGCGGACAGCGGCTTCGGGACGACGAGGCTGCGCTCGTTCAGGTGGCGGGTGCCCATCAGGAACTGGGCGAGGCCGAGTCCCATGCCGACCGCCGCGAGCGCGAAGCCCAGGTGCCAGTTGACGTTCTCACCGATGGTACCGATGATCAGCGGCGCCGCGAAGGCACCCGCGTTGATGCCCATGTAGAAGATCGTGAAGCCACCGTCGCGGCGCGGGTCGTCCGGGCCGTCGTAGAGGTGGCCGACCATCGTCGAGATGTTGGACTTCAGCAGACCGGAGCCGATGGCCACCAGTCCGAGACCGGCGAAGAAGGTGCCCTGCAAGGGCAGCGCCAGCGCCAGGTGGCCGATCATGATGACGGCACCGGCGACGGCGACGGTCTTGCGGGGACCCCAGACACGGTCGCCGAACCAGCCGCCGGGCATGGCGAGCAGGTAGACCAGCGACACGTAGACCGAATAGATCGCCGTGGCCGTGGCCGGGTTCATGTGAAGCCCGTTGGGGGCGATCAAGTAGAGGGGGAGCAGGGCCCTCATGCCGTAATAGCTGAAGCGCTCCCACATCTCGGTCATGAAGAGAGTGGCCAGGCCGCGGGGGTGGCCGAAGAAGGTCTTCTCGGATCCAGAAGTACTGGCCGGGTCCTTCGTCAGGCTGGACGCCATGGTCGATCCTTGCTTGCTCGGGACGCGGCGCCTTGTGAGCGTGACGCGCCCGGTGGGGGGAGGCCGGCACCGACCCGGCCGCACCCCACCCCCACGCCTGACAGGGGATTCGTCCCGACCGCCGGACTCATGGGGAGCCGACTGGAGGAGACGGGGACCGACCGCATCGGGATCCACGCCCGGTGCGCATCCTCACGCTCCGGGCCCGGCCACAGGTCATTCACTGAAGTCACGGCTGGCGGGTACCAACCGACAAAACAAAAGAACCCTCGGCGCTAAAAGCTGCCCAAGGGTCCTTGAGTAGTGCAACAGGCGTCAAGCCACCATACGACACGACAGTGCCGGATTTGAATGGACTTGAGAGATGGATCACAGGTTCCGATGGAACCGCACTCCCATATTCGAAGGCGTCAGCCCAATCTGCCTGCGGACCCGCAGGGCTTTTCGATCACCTCACGGCATCCCCCCTGCGCGGACTACCATCACTCCATGACCCGTGTACTGCTCGCCGAGGACGACGCATCCATCTCGGAGCCACTGGCCCGCGCCCTGCGTCGGGAGGGTTACGAGGTCGAGGTCCGCGAAGACGGTCCGACCGCTCTCGACGCCGGCCTCCAGGGCGGAATCGACCTGGTCGTACTCGACCTGGGCCTGCCCGGGATGGACGGCCTCGAAGTCGCCCGCAGGCTCCGTGCCGACGGCCACACCGTGCCGATCCTGGTGCTCACCGCCCGCGCCGACGAGGTGGACACCGTCGTCGGCCTGGACGCGGGAGCCGACGACTACGTCACCAAGCCCTTCCGCCTGGCCGAACTGCTCGCCCGTGTCCGGGCCCTGCTGCGCCGCGGCGCCAGCGAGCCCGCCCCGCAGCCCGCCACCCACGGCGTCAGGATCGACGTCGAGTCGCACCGGGCCTGGATGGGCGACGAGGAACTCCAGCTCACGGCAAAGGAGTTCGACCTGCTGCGGGTCCTGGTCCGCGACGCCGGCCGGGTCGTCACCCGCGACCAGCTGATGCGCGAGGTCTGGGACACCACCTGGTGGTCGTCGACCAAGACCCTCGACATGCACATCTCCTGGCTCCGCAAGAAGCTCGGCGACGACGCGGCCAACCCCCGCTACATCGCGACCGTACGGGGCGTCGGCTTCCGCTTCGAGAAGAGCTGACGTACAGAAGCCTCATGCGCCGCAGACTGATCAACTCCACGCTCGCCGTGGTGCTCGTGGTGATCGCCGTCTTCGGCGTCTCCCTCGTCATCGTCGAGAGCCGCACCATCAGCAACAGCGCCCAGGAGAGCGTCGACTCCGAGGCGCTGCGGCTGATCAGCGTCGTCGAGAGCCGGCTCCTGGGCGACGAGCGGATCAACCCCGCGCTGCTGGCCGAGCAGATCTCCAGAAAGCGCTACGCCCTGGTCAAGATCCCCGGACGTGCCCCCCTCGAAGTCGGTACGCGCCCCACCGGCAGGGTGATCAGCAGCACGGCCGAGGGGGAGCAGGGCGAACGGGTCACCGTCGAGGAGTCCAGCTCGGCCGTCACCCGCGAGGTCGGCCGCACCCTGCTGATCATCGGCGCGGTGGCCCTGCTGGCCATCGTCTCGGCGGTGCTCCTCGCGGTGCGCCAGGCCAACAAACTGACCTCACCGCTGACCGACCTCGCCGAGACCGCCGAACGCCTGGGCTCCGGCGACCCGCGCCCGCGCCACAAGCGGTACGGAGTGCCGGAGCTGGACCGGGTCGCCGACGTCCTGGACGCCTCCGCCGAACGGATCGCCCGGATGCTCACCGCGGAACGCCGGCTGGCCGCCGACGCCTCGCACCAGCTCCGTACGCCGCTGACCGCGCTCTCCATGCGGATCGAGGAGATCTCCGTCACCGACGACCCGGACACGGTGAAGGAGGAGGCGAACATCGCCCTCACCCAGGTCGAGCGGCTCACCGACGTGGTCGAGCGGCTGCTGACCAACGCCCGCGATCCGCGGACCGGCTCCGCCGTCGTCTTCGACCTCGACGAGGTCGTCAAGCAGCAGATCGAGGAGTGGCGCCCGGCCTACCGGGGCGAGGGCCGCGCCATCGTCCGCTCCGGAAAGCAGGGGCTGCGGGCCGTCGGTACACCCGGCGCGGTCGCCCAGGTGCTGGCCGCCCTGATCGAGAACTCACTGATGCACGGCGGCGGTACGGTCGCGCTGCGCACCCGGGTCACCGGCAACCAGGCCGTCATCGAGGTCACGGACGAGGGTCCGGGCGTGCCCCCCGACCTCGGCGCCAGGATCTTCGAGCGGACGATCAGCGGCCGCAACTCCACCGGCATCGGCCTCGCGGTGGCCAGGGACCTCGCGGAGGCGGACGGCGGACGGCTCGAACTGCTCCAGCAGCAGCCACCGGTCTTCGCGCTCTTCCTCAGCCGCGTCGCCCTGAAGAGACGGGAACCCGAACGCCCGGTGCGGTGAAGCGGCTACCGCCCGGCCGAATCCGCCTCGACCCGCGGCACCTGCTCCGTACGCCCCTGCTTGATGAACCCCTCGGCGTTCAGCACGGTCTCCTTCGCGGGCAGCGCCTTGAACACCCACGTCCGGTAGGACCAGAAGCGGAACAGCGTCGCGATGCCGATCCCGAGGATCTTGAAGACATTGCTCTGGACCGGGCTGTTCCACCCGAACCCGTACGTCGCCGTGTACAGCACACCGGTCTCGATGACCGCACCGGCCGCGCTGAACAGCAGGAACAGCGTCAGCTCGCGGGTCCGTCCGCTCTTGTCGCGGTCCCGGTACGTCCAGTAGCGGAAGCCGACGTAATTGAAGAGGATCGCGACGAGCGTCGCCAGCAGCCCCGCCCGTACCACCTGGAGATCCGTGGTGCGCCAGAGCAGGTTGGACACCGCGATATTGACGACCAGGCCGAAGGCGCCGACCGCGCCGAACTTGGCGACCTCCCGGGCCAGCAGATCCAGCCGGGCCCGCAGCGCGCCCCGTTCGCTCATGGTGATCGCTCAGCCTGTCTGTCGGTTACGTCGGCCACGCCATGCTAGCCGTCTCCCCCACGGGGCGCCCGGGGATGTTCGGACAGGTGTGGCCAGGTGTGGCCGTGCTCGACTACCCCGCTCGGCAGGGGCGGCGGAGGGCGTCGTCGGGCAGGCTTCGGGGCGGCGGATACCCTGGAGGAGTGACGTTCCCGGTAGTCGGTATGGTCGGCGGCGGTCAGCTCGCCCGTATGACCCACGAGGCGGGCATCCCCCTCGGCATCAAGTTCAAGCTCCTCAGTGACACCCCCCAGGACTCGGCGGCCCAGGTGGTGAACGAAGTCGTCGTCGGCGACTATCGCGACCTGGACACGCTGCGTGCCTTCGCGCGCGGCTGTGACGTGATCACCTTCGATCACGAGCACGTACCGACCGAACACCTGCGGGCCCTGGAGGCGGACGGCATCCCCGTGCGCCCCGGCCCGGACGCGCTGGTGCACGCCCAGGACAAGGGGGTGATGCGCGCGAAGCTCACCGAGATCGGCGCGCCCTGCCCCCGCCATCGCATCGTGACGGACCCGGCGGACGTCGCGGCCTTCGCCCAGGAGGTCGGGGGCTTCCCCGTCGTCCTCAAGACGGTCCGCGGCGGCTACGACGGCAAGGGTGTGTGGGTGGTCCGCTCCGAGACGGACGCGGCCGACCCCTTTCGGGCCGGTGTCCCGGTCCTCGCCGAGGAGAAGGTCGACTTCGTACGGGAGCTGGCGGCCAACATCGTCCGCTCGCCGCACGGCCAGGCCGTCGCCTACCCGGTCGTCGAGTCGATCCAGGTCGGTGGGGTCTGCGACACGGTGATCGCCCCGGCCCCGGAGCTGGACGAGCGGCTCGCCGGCGAGGCCCAGCAGCTCGCCCTCCGGATCGCCTCCGAACTCGGTGTCGTCGGCCACCTCGCCGTCGAGCTCTTCGAGACCCGTGGACCCGACGGGAAGCCCGGCATCCTGGTCAACGAACTGGCCATGCGTCCGCACAACTCCGGGCACTGGACCCAGGACGGCGCGATCACCTCGCAGTTCGCCAACCACGTCCGGGCCGTCCTCGACCTGCCGCTCGGCGATCCGCGTCCGCGTGCCACCTGGACGGTCATGTCCAACGTCCTCGGCGGCGACTACCCGGACATGTACCAGGCGTATCTGCACTGCATGGCCCGCGACCCGCAGCTCAAGATCCACATGTACGGCAAGGACGTGAAGCCCGGCCGCAAGGTCGGACACGTCAACACCTACGGCGACGACCTGGCGGACGTGCGTGAGCGCGCCCGGCACGCGGCCGACTACCTGCGAGGAACGATCACCGAATGACTTCCCCCGCCTCCGCCGCGCCGGTCGTCGGCATCGTCATGGGCTCGGACTCCGACTGGCCCGTCATGGAAGCGGCCGCCAAGGCCCTCGACGAGTTCGAGATCCCCTACGAGGTCGACGTCGTCTCCGCCCACCGCATGCCGCGCGAGATGATCGCGTACGGCGAGCAGGCCGCGGAGCGCGGTCTCAAGGTGATCGTCGCGGGCGCGGGCGGTGCCGCCCATCTGCCCGGCATGCTCGCCTCCGTCACCCCGCTTCCGGTCATCGGCGTGCCGGTCCCGCTGAAGTACCTGGACGGCATGGACAGCCTGCTCTCCATCGTGCAGATGCCCGCCGGTGTCCCCGTCGCGACCGTCTCGGTCGGCGGCGCGCGCAACGCGGGCCTGCTGGCCGCCCGTGTCCTCGCCGCCCACGACAGCGAGCTGCTGGCCCGGATGCGGGAGTTCCAGCAGGAGCTGAACGACCAGGCGACGGAGAAGGGCAAGCGGCTCCGCAGCAAGGTCCAGGGCGCCGACTCCTTCGGCTTCGGGAAGTAGGCCCCGGTGGAGAAGGCCGAACGGCTCGAGCGGGTGGCGGAGCTCCTCGCCGAGTACCCCGTCGTCGACGGGCACAACGACCTGCCGTGGGCGCTGCGCGAACAGGTCGGCTACGACCTGGACGCCCGCGACATCGCCACCGACCAGTCCGCTCATCTGCACACCGACATCCCGCGGCTGCGCGCGGGCGGCGTCGGCGCCCAGTTCTGGTCCGTCTACGTGCGGTCCGACATGGCGGGCGACGAAGCCGTCAGCGCCACGCTCGAACAGATCGACGTGGTCGCCGAGCTGCTGGAGCGCCACCCCGCGGACCTGCGGCGCGCCGTGACCGCCGACGACATGGAGGCGGCCCGCGCCGAGGGCCGCATCGCCTCCCTGATGGGTGCCGAGGGCGGCCACTCCATCAACAACTCGCTGGGCACCCTGCGTGCCCTGCACGCCCTGGGCGTCCGCTACATGACGCTCACCCACAACGACAACATCGCGTGGGCGGACTCGGCGACCGACGAGCCGGGCGTCGGCGGTCTCTCGCCCTTCGGCCACGAGGTCGTACGGGAGATGAACCGCACCGGCATGCTGGTCGACCTCTCCCATGTGGCGGCCACCACCATGCGCGACGCGCTCGACACCTCCTCGGCGCCGGTGATCTTCTCGCACTCCTCGTCGCGAGCAGTCTGCGACCACCCGCGCAACATCCCGGACGACGTCCTCGGCCGCCTTCCGGCCAACGGCGGCATCGCCATGGCGACCTTCGTACCGAAGTTCGTCCTCCCGGCGGCCGTCGACTGGACCCGTGCCGCGGACGACAACCTGCGCGCCCACGGCCTGCACCACCTCGACACCACCGCGCGGGCCATGGAGATCCACGCAGCCTTCGAGGCGGCCAACCCCCGCCCGATGGCGACCGTGGCGACGATCGCCGATCACCTCGACCACATGCGCGAGGTCGCCGGGATCGACCACATCGGCATCGGCGGCGACTACGACGGCACCGCCTTCCTCCCGGAGGGCCTCGGGGACGTCGCGGGCTATCCGAACCTGATCGCGGAGCTGTTCGGCCGCGGCTGGTCGAGCGCCGATCTCGCCAAGCTCACCTGGCAGAACGCGGTACGGGTGCTGCGCGACGCCGAGGACGTCGCGCGCGAGCTGGGCACGCGCCGGGCACCGTCGCACGCCACGATCGAGCAGCTGGACGGCCGGGCCGGCTGAGCCGGAGTTCCTGAGTGCGGGGCGCCCCTCGGGGCGCCCCGCACGTTTTTCCGCCCGCTTCTAACACGCACACAGACAGAACGGGTGCCCCGCGGGATCCGCGTACACCCGGAAAGTCCGCTCCCGGTCCGCCGCGTCCAGCACGGTCGCGCCCTGTGCGAGCACCTCCTTCTCCGCCGCGTCCAGATCCGGCACGGACAGATCCAGATGGAACTGCTGCGAACCGTCCGGACGCGGCCACTGCGGCGGTACGTGACCGGGCGCGCTCTGGAACGCGAGCCGTGTGCCCCCGGCCCCGGTCAGCTCCACCCAGCCCTCGCCGTCGTCCTCGACCTGTCCGCCGAGCAGCCCGGCGTAGAAGCCGGCGAGCGCGGCGGGGTCGGGGCAGTCCAGAACGACAGCACCCAGCGTGGCGACAGCCATGGCACTTCCTCCTTCGAACGGGAAGACACTTCGGGCAGGAAAAGTTACCCCTAGAACGTCTCAACAGGTAACCGTTACTGCATGCTGCCGCATCGGAGGTAACGTCGCAACCATGAATGCGAAGGACTCCGCGCCCGGTGGACTCGCCCTGATCGAGGCCCTGGTCAACACACTGGACATCGAGACCGGTGCGGACGCCCTCGACACTGCGGACGGGCGCTCCGTCTTCTCTCTCACCGAGTCCGAGGTGCCGGGCGCGCGCGTGCTGCGCGAGGCGCTCCGCACCGCATGCCTCGCCCACGCCGGTCACCGCCCGCCGGACGGCGCCGCCGCGCCCCCGCTCGACCGGCTGCTCGCCGCAGCGCCCCTGCGCGTCAGCGTGGATGCGGCGGGCGCCGCCGCACTGCGCCCCGCGGCCGAACCGGCAGGGCTGACCGCGCGCGTCGCGGCGGCCATCGCCACCGCGGCGGCCGATGGCACCTGGGCCCGGCTCAAGGCGTGCGAGGCCGAGCACTGCCAGTGGGCGTACTACGACCGCAGCCCGGCGGGGCGCCGCCGCTGGTGCTCCATGTCGGTGTGCGGCGCCCGCGCCAAAATGCGCACCTACCGCGCGAAGCGCGGCTGAGAGCCCGTCGGGTGACCTCGGACCGGATGGCGGGCGCGGTCCGGTGCGTGCGATTCCGAGGCGGAGGAGGGAGTCGGCGACCGACGACGACGCGGGAGGCGTGCGTGGCCAGGGCGTGGCCGCTCGGTCGGAGGTCCCCCCGACAGGCTCTGAGGGGGCGGGTCAGGCCGTCGGGCGTCCCATCGCCCGGAACGTCCAGCCGGCCTTGCGCCACAGCTCGCTGTCGAGCGCGTTGCGGCCGTCCAGGATGATCCGGCGGGAGGCGACCTCGCCGAGCGCCGCCGGGTCCAGCTCGCGGAACTCCCGCCACTCCGTCAGATGCAGCACCACATCCGCGCCGCGCACCGCGTCCAGCGCCGAGCCCGCGTAACCGAGCGTGGGGAAGAGCCTGCGGGCGTTGTCCATGCCCTTCGGGTCGAAGACCGTGACCTGGCCGCCCTGCAGCTGTATCTGCCCTGCCACGTTCAGCGCCGGCGAGTCCCGTACGTCGTCCGAGTCCGGCTTGAACGTCGCGCCGAGAACTGCCACCCGCTTACCGAGAAACGAATCGCCGCCCACGGCTTCCCGGGCCAGCTCCACCATGTGGCCGCGGCGCCGCATGTTGACCGAGTCGACCTCGCGCAGGAAGGTCAGCGCCTGGTCCGCGCCCAGCTCGCCGGCGCGTGCCATGAAGGCCCGGATGTCCTTCGGCAGGCAGCCGCCCCCGAAGCCGATCCCGGCCCGCAGGAACTTCGAGCCGATCCGCTCGTCGTGCCCGATCGCCTCGGCCAGCTTCACCACATCACCGTCGGCGGCCTCGCAGACCTCGGCCATGGCGTTGATGAACGAGATCTTCGTGGCCAGGAAGGAGTTGGCCGCGGTCTTCACCAGCTCGGCGGTCGGGAAGTCCGTCACCACGAACGGCGAACCCTCGGCGACCGGCACCGCGTACACCTCGCGCAGCAGCCTCTCGGCCCGCTCGCTCGCGACGCCGACGACGATCCGGTCCGGGTGCAGGGTGTCCTTCACTGCGAAGCCCTCGCGCAGGAACTCCGGGTTCCAGGCCAGCTCCGCGTCCGCGCCCGCCGGGGCCAGCTCCGCCAGCCGCGCCGCGAGCCGGGCCGCCGAGCCCACCGGGACGGTCGACTTCCCGACGACCAGGGCGGGCCGGGTCAGATGCGGTGCCAGCGACTCGAAGGCGCTGTCGACGTAGCTCATGTCGCAGGCGTACTCACCGTGCTTCTGCGGAGTGTTCACGCAGACGAAGTGGACGTCGCCGAAGTCCGCCACCTCTTCCCACGAGGTGGTGAACCGCAGCCGCCCGGTCGATCCCTCGATGCCCTCGACGTGCTGGTGGAGCAGCTCCTCCAGGCCCGGCTCGTACATCGGGACCCGGCCGGCGCCCAGCATCTCGATCTTCTCGGGCACGACATCGAGGCCGAGGACCTCGAAGCCCAGTTCCGCCATGGCCGCGGCGTGGGTGGCGCCGAGGTAGCCGGTGCCGATCACAGTGATCCTGAGGGCCATGGGGTGCTCCTGGAAGATGCGGACAGACGTGCGGTGAACGAGCATAGTCGTGCCCTCGAAGGCCCGGTTTCCGGCAGCCCGCGTGGGTTCTCCTCTCCCACCCCTGTCATGAAGCTCACGCGTGCATTGCATAGGCCATCACGGGAGCCGGGCTCTAAAATTGGGTTACTTAACGGTAGTTAGCTTCATGGGGAGTGAGCGTCTTGGCGGGTTCGACCGATTTCGACCTGTACCGTCCGGCCGAGGAGCACGAGATGCTCCGCGAGACGGTGCGCGCGCTCGCCGAGGCGAAGATCGCCCCTCACGCGGCGGCGGTCGACGAGGAGGCGCGCTTCCCGCAGGAGGCGCTGGACGCACTGACCGCCGCGGACCTGCACGCGGTGCACGTACCCGAGGAGTACGGCGGCGCGGGCGCCGACGCCCTCGCCACGGTCATCGTGATCGAGGAGGTGGCCCGTGTCTGCGCCTCCTCCTCCCTCATCCCGGCCGTGAACAAGCTCGGCTCGCTCCCGGTGATCCTCTCCGGTTCCGAGGACCTGAAGAAGAAGTACCTGGGCCCGCTGGCCAAGGGCGACGGCATGTTCTCGTACTGCCTCTCCGAGCCCGACGCGGGTTCCGACGCGGCGGGCATGAAGACCAGGGCCGTGCGCGACGGCGACTTCTGGGTGCTCAACGGCGTGAAGCGCTGGATCACCAACGCGGGTGTCTCCGAGTACTACACGGTGATGGCCGTCACCGACCCGACCAAGCGCTCCAAGGGCATCTCGGCCTTCGTCGTCGAGAAGTCGGACGAGGGCGTCTCCTTCGGCGCCCCGGAGAAGAAGCTCGGCATCAAGGGCTCCCCGACCCGCGAGGTCTACTTCGACAACGTCCGCATCCCCGCCGACCGCATCATCGGCGAGGAGGGCACCGGCTTCGCCACCGCGATGAAGACCCTGGACCACACCCGCATCACCATCGCGGCCCAGGCCCTCGGCATCGCGCAGGGCGCCCTCGACTACGCCAAGGGATACGTCCAGGAGCGCAAGCAGTTCGGCAAGCCCATCGCCGACTTCCAGGGCATCCAGTTCATGCTCGCCGACATGGCCATGAAGCTGGAGGCGGCCCGCCAGCTCACCTACTCGGCCGCCGCCAAGTCCGAGCGCCTCGACGGCGACCTCACCTTCTTCGGCGCGGCGGCCAAGTGCTTCGCCTCCGACGTCGCGATGGAGATCACCACCGACGCGGTCCAGCTGCTCGGCGGCTACGGCTACACGCGGGACTACCCGGTGGAGCGGATGATGCGCGACGCGAAGATCACGCAGATCTACGAGGGCACGAACCAGGTGCAGCGGATCGTGATGGCGCGGAACCTGCCGTAGGACGGTTATCGCCGTGGTGTCCGGCCCCCGATGCGCGCATCGGGGGCCGGACGTGCGTATGCGGCCAGGAGGGGTGCAGTCGCCGGCGCGGGGCTACTCCTCGGCGAAGACGTCCTCGGCGGTGGCGGCGGTGGCGGCGCGGTTGAGCCACTGGCGCAGGAGCTGGGGGTCGTCGCAGGTGGTGATCTTCTCGTGGATCTCGTCGGTAATGGCGATTCCGCGCGCTTCGAGAACCAGTAGCAGGCTTTCTACTCGGCCCTTTGCCCGGCCTTCGTCCCGGATTTCTTCCGACATGAAGGACTTGTAGAAAGAGAGGTCCACGGCCACCAGATTCCTCCACTGTTGTGCGGCCGGGCGGTTGCCCAGGCCTTGCGCGGTGAGTTCGACGAGGGGGTCGGCGGTTGCTTCCGGTGTGTCCCGCAGTGCGGCGGACAGGGTTTTCAGTATGGCACCGACGTCCGGATTGTCGGCGTGTGTGATGGCGGCCAGGGTGGCGAGCGCGAGGTCTTTGCGGGCTTCGGCCACATCGGTGATGACAGGCATGTTGTGCGGACCCGCGACGAGGGGGTTCAGAGCGAGTGTCTGCCATTGACGGACGCCGATGGAGATGGGGCGTGCGGCCCGTTCGGCGGTGGTGTGGTCCTGGCAGACGACCAGCAACAGGATGGGCAGAGCGTATCTGTTGTGGAGATAGCTGACGTAGTACGGCCAACTGGCGGTTTTGCGCGGGTCCTTCTTGCCCTGGGCTTCGATGGCGAGGAGGAAGGCCCGTCGTGCTCTGTTTCGATGCGCAGGAGGGTGTCCACCCGGCGTTCGACGGGACGGGCCTCGGTGAGGTCGGTGGGCAGGGCGGTGGCCGAGGTGGGCGGTGGGATGTCGACTCCGAGCACCTCGGAGACGCGGGAGAAGAGGCTGGGGTACTCCTGGAAGATGCGGTGCATTGCCTCGTGGGGCGAGCTGACCATGGAGGTCCGTTCGGGTTGAGTGGCGTTTCCGTCAGGCGGCTGTGTGGAGGTCTGGTCGGCAGTCGCGGCAGTGGCCGGGGTGGCGGGAGCGGAAGGCGCGGTCGCAGCGGTCGCAGTTCTGGAGCGGGATGACGATGACGCCGGGGCGTGCGGGTGCGAGGTCTTGGGCTTCCGGCAACGGCGGTGGCAGGAGCGCCGTGATCCGGTGGTGCAGAAGCCTGGCCGGGTGCTTCAGGGGATTCGGGAGGTCGGTGGTGAGGGCGTGGCGGACGGTGTCGGGGTGGGCGTCGCGTTCGAGCCAGGTGGCGACGCCGGGGGTGAGGGCGCGGATGTCGTTCTCGGAGAGGACGAGTCGAGGCGTGTGGCGGCGCAGGTCGGCGAGGAGCGCGGTGGCCACACGCTGGAGCTCCGGCGTGAGTTCCTGCGGATGGGGGAGCGGCAGAGACGGCGTCGTGCGGGCGGTGGGGGCCGGTGCGAGGACGGGCGGCGGCACGGGCGGTTGCGGTGTGGGTGCGGGGGGTGGCTCGGGAGCGGCTACACGTGGCTGCGGTGGTGCGGGCAGCTGGGCCGGCTTGCTGGGACTCGTCCGGGGGCGAGGGGCCGGGGCGGGGTGTGCGACCGCGTCGGGCCGGTTGTACGAGACGGTGCGGGTGACGATGCGGCCGTCGGCGAGGCGTACGCGGCTGCGGTGGAGGTAGCCGTGGGCTTCGAGTTCACGCAGGGCCGCGGCGATGCGGGTTTCGCTGTCGGGGAAGCGTTCGGCGAGGTGCTTGATGCCGATCCTGGCTCCGGCGGGGAGCGACTGGATGTGGGCGGCGAGCCCGATCGCAGCGAGGGAGAGCCCGTGGTGCTGGGCGAGGTGATTGCCGATGACGGTGAAGCCTGCGGCGTGCCGGACGTTGATGTGGATGACACCGGACGCCGGTGTGGCGTCTCCGGGTACGGGATACGGGGCGCGCGGGGGCGCGGTAACCTGCGGGGTATCCATCGGGAAGCTCCTACTTCCTCGGTGGTCAGGCCCCCGGTTGAGAGTGCGAATCTCGGTCGGGGGCCGTCGCATGTTCTGGAGTTGTCGCGGCGAGCATATGCCAGCCAACCTGCTTGAAATCCAGCCCAGTTGCCCCATGTCACCCGAGTGAGTGACGGCGACGGGACCGGGGTCGGGTTTGGGTGGGAAGGGTATTTTCCCCAGGTCCTTAAAAGCCTTATGCGTCGTGGAACGCGGCGACGTGGTTAGCCGGGTCGTGGGTTTCCGCGACATGGTGGAACGGTCGCGGTACGAGGTCGAGTTCGGCCCAGATCGTCTTGTGCGGGACGGGTCCGAGGTCGACGCCCCAGCGGTCGGCGAGTGCCTCGACGATCAGCAGACCGCGCCCGCTCTCCGCGTGCCGGTCGGGTCCGGAAGCGACGGGCAGTTGCTCGGCCCGGGTGTCGGTCGCCTCGATCTGCAGGAGTTCGTCGCGGCGGACGGTGAGACTGAGTCGGAAGTCCCGACCCGGTACGCGGCCGTGGACGGCGGCGTTGGCGGCCAGCTCGGCGACGATGTGCGCGGCCGGTTGGCAGACGATCCCCCAGTCGCCCAGATGCACCGTGGCCAGGAGACGGGCGAGCCGGGCGCCCGGCGGGTGGGAGAGAGCAGCACGGTGAACTGCCGGACGTGAGCGAAATGTTCGGTTCGAGTGATGTGTTGGTTCACGCCACTCAGCGTGGGCGGGGCGTGCGTACCGTGAACGGCAACGAGCCCCTTGCGTACGGTGATTGTCCCGTGCTTGTCCAGTGCTGTCCCGGCTGTCCGGGGTGGCGTGCTGGGGACACCAGGGGTTGAGCAAAGACCGCATGCACGTTGGAAGTGGGGCACGGATGAGCGTGGATGAGACCGGTACGGAGCGCCGCGACGGCGGGGCGGACGAGCCGGGCTGGGACGTCGACCCTGACGACGAGTCCGGGGTGGCGGTGGTCGCTGCGGTGGGCCGTCAGATCAAGGCGTGGCGGGAGTCGGTGGGGCTGCGGGCCGGCGAGTTCGGGGCCGCGATCGGGTACGGGGAGGACCTGGTCTACAAGGTGGAGGGCGGGCGGCGCATCCCCCGGCCGGAGTTCCTGGACCGGGCGGACGAAGTGTTGGGCGCGGGCGGGAAGCTGGCCGCCATGAAGCGGGATGTGGCGGAGGTCCGGTACCCGAAGAAGGTGCGGGATCTGGCGAAGCTAGAGGCCAAGGTTGTCGAGCTGGAGGCGTACCACCACCACAACATCAACGGCCTGTTGCAGACCGAGGAGCATATGCGGGCCTTGTTCGCGTCATGGCTGCCCGCCTACACGTTGGACGAGATGGACCGTGTGGTGGCTGCTCGCATGGCCCGGCGATCCATCTTCGACCGGGATCCCCTTCCATCGCTGAGTTTTGTCCAGGAAGAGGTGACGCTTCGCCGTCCGGTCGGAGGCACAATGGTGTTGCGCCGACAACTCGAACGCCTCTTGGAAGTAGGGCGGTTGCGGAATATGGCGATCCAAGTGATGCCGACCCATCGCGAGGAGCATCCCGGGACCGGTGGGCTGATCGAGGTTCTGAAGTTCCCCGACGGCAGTGCGGTGGGGCGTTCCGAGGGAGCGTTCGGCGGACGCCCGGTCTCCGACCCGAAGCAGCTCAGGATCCTTGGGCTGCGCTATGGGATGATCCGGGCCCAGGCTCTTTCGCCACGGGAGTCGCTGGCCTTCATCGAGCAAGTTCTGGGAGAGACATGATCCACAAGCCCTTTGCCAGGGACGCCTCGGAGCTGGAGTGGTTCAAGAGCAGTTACAGCAGCAGCGGCGACGGTAACGACTGCGTTGAGGTGGCGTCCGCACCCGGTACGGTCCACGTCCGCGACTCCAAGAACTTGCAGGGGCCCCGGCTCGCTTTCGCGGCAGGTGCTTGGGTGGGCTTCGTCTCGTACGCCGCCGGTCACTGATCCCACACGCACTCGCCCCCTCAACACGGCTTGGGTGCGTGCGCGAGGCCTCGACCCCACACCCTACGAGGCCGAGATCGAGCGGTTCGCCCGCACTGGGGAGTGGCCGGCCGGACATCGGCCCGCGTGACGGCCGGGCGCGGATGTCCTTTCGGGCCTCCACCCCGACCGGATTGGATGAGACGGTGACCGGCTTCGGTGAGAACGATCAGGACACCGGCGGCCGATCAGGACACCGGCGGCAGTTGGTGATCAACCCAGCCATAAAGGTGACGGGAGATGATGTCATCGCCGGTGTCGCCGCTTGCGTTGCGTGAACAATTCGCTGTGACGTGACGAGGAACGTCCGTAGGGTCCGTGTATGGCAGACGAGAGTGAGAGTGCCGTTCAAGCGGCCACTGAGGCGGAGATGCGGCTGCTCGACCCTGACGTGCGTGCTTCGCCGGCCCTGGTCTCGGAGCTTCTGGACCCGGAGTTCCTGGAGATCGGAGCGTCGGGACGGCGTTGGGACGCGACGTCGATCCTCACGGTGACGAGTGACGGTTCGGTGACCCCCGAAGCTCCGGTCGAGGTCAGCGATATGTCGGGGGTCGTACTCGCTCCCGGCATCGTTCATCTGACGTACTTCGCCGACCACAGCGGGCGCCGGGCATGGCGGAGCTCCGTGTGGCGTCTGACGGAAGTGGGCTGGCGTATGTACTTCCACCAGGGCACTTTGACGAGCTGAGCGATTCGGGACCGTCACCGCCGCCGGCATCGCCAGGGTGCGTGACCGGTAGCTGATGGATCATCGCAAATGGGCGGGTCCATGTTGCGTCGTGTTCCGTCGTGGACGCCTTCTTGTCGAGAACATGGCAAAGATGTTTAGTGTGTCCCGGCGGATGAATCCATCTGCTGTCGACCGAGAACCAGCGCACGGGTCGACCCCAGCTCAGCTGCATGGGAGTCACACATTGCGCACTTCGAGGCGTTCCAGACCGGCCGCGCGGAGGATCTCCGCGCGACTGGCCGCATTCACCGCGGCGGCTGTCGCAGTCATGGCTGCGGGATTACCCGCAGCCCAGGCTGCCACCGGTGCCGCGGCAGCCGCTCCGGGCACCGTCGCCACCGCGACGCATCCCGGGGGCGGTCTCGCCGCCTCCGGCGTCGGCTCGCACGGCGAGATCTCCGGCGCCGTCACCGACAGCTCAGGCAAGGCGCTTTCCGGCGCCTCCGTCGTAGCCGGTATCTACCGGTCGACCACCGACGCCCAGGGGCACTACAACCTGACGGTGCCGCCTGACACCTACAACATGGCCGCGTACGCCTACGGGTACGCGCCCAAGAAGGCCCACGGCGTCGTCGTCGACGATGGCACCGTCACGATGGACTTCGCGCTGGACGCGGTGGCCCGGCAGACCGTGACCGGCAAGGTGACCGACGGATCCGGCCACGGCTGGCCGCTCTACACCAAGATCACCATCGATGACGTGCCCGGCGCCCCGGTCTTCACCGACCCGTACACCGGCGCGTACAGCGTCGACCTGCCGCAGGGCGCCGACTACACCCTGCACTTCACCTCCGTGTACCCCGGCTACAAGGCGGTCACCAAGCAGGTGGCCGTGGATGACGCGGCGCAGACCGTGAACGTCGCGGTCCCGGTGGACGCCCAGGCGGCCACGGCGCCCGGTTACCAGGTCAAGCGGTCCGGCCCGACCGAGCCCTTCGACTCCACCGCCGGCGCCCCCGAGGGCTGGAGCGTGGTCAACGCCGACGGCACCACCGGCGGCTGGGCCTTCGACGACTTCGGCAACCGGGGCAACAAGACCGGTGGTTCCGGCGCCTTCGCCATGGTCGACAGTGACAAGATCGGCAGCGGCAAGAAGCAGGACACCTCGTTGATCTCGCCGGTCTTCGACCTGACCGGCAACGACAGCCCGCAACTGGAGTTCGACACCGACTACAAGAGCTACTCCAACCAGGCCGGCAACATCGACGTCAGCACTGACGGCGGTGCGACCTGGACCAACATCTGGAACCGCACCACCACCCTGACCGGCCCTGCCCATGTCGAGCTTCCGCTGACCGACTACGCCGGGAAGTCCGGCGTGCAGCTGCGGTTCCACTTCACGGGCAGCTACGGCTACTGGTGGGAGCTCGACAACGTGTTCGTGGGCAAGCGGACCTACGAGCCTGTCACTGGTGGTCTGGTGGCCGGTACCGTGAAGGACGCCAACACCGGCGACGGTGTCGTCGGCGCCACCGTCGTCAACGCCGACGCCTCGCAGGACAAGGCCATCACCGCGGCCACCCCGGACGATCCGGCCCTCGGCGGCGGCTTCTACTGGATGTTCACCTCCAAGACCGGCAGCCACACGTACACCGCTTCCAAGTCGCAATACGCCGACCTGGCCAAGACGGTGAAGGTGGCTCCGGACAGCACCACCCAGGCGGTCTTCGACCTGAAGACCGGCAAGTTGGTGGTCACCCCCGGCTCGGTCGACAAAACGCTCGGCTGGGGCAAGCAGGCCACCCAGAGCCTGACGGTGAAGAACACCGGCGGTGCGCCTGCCGGCCTCACCCTGGGCGAGCAGCCGGGCGGCTTCACCCAGCAGTTGAAGGGCGGCGCGCCGCTCAACCTGGTGAAGGGCGACTACTCCCCGCTGGCCCTGCGCAAGGGCAAGACCTCGGATGCGGCTGTGGTGGCCAACGCGGCCGGTGACGCCTGGCAGCCGGTGGCCAACCTGCCGACCGCTGTGCAGGACAACGTGGTCGCCGTCCACGACGGCAAGGTCTACTCCGCCTTCGGCTACACAGGCAGCGCGGACACCAACGCGCTCTACGCCTACGACCCCGACAGCGGCTCCTGGACCAAGCTGGCCTCCGCGGCCGACACCCGCGAGGGCAGCCCGGCCCACGGCTTCATCGGCGGCAAGCTGTACGTGGTCGGCGGCTGGGGTGCCGACGGCGACCCCGACGCCAAGCTGGAGGTCTACGACCCGGCGTCGAACAGCTGGTCCACCAAGGCGTCCTCGCCCAAGCCGTACGCCGGTTCGGGCAGCGCGGTGCTCGGCGGCAAGCTGTACGTCGTCGGCGGCTGCACCGACAGCTGTGGCACCACGGACGCCACGGTCTACGACCCGTCGTCGGACAGCTGGTCCCAGATCGCCGCCTACCCGGAGCCGATCTCCTGGCAGTCCTGCGGCGGCATCGGCGGCAAGCTCTACTGCGCCGGTGGCAGCGGCGGCAGCAGTTCGACCAAGCACGCCTACGTCTACGACCCGGGCACCGACAGCTGGTCGGCCGTCGCCGACATGCCCGCCGACCTGTGGGGTTCGGCGTACGGCGTGGGTAGCGGCAAGCTGCTGGTCTCCAGCGGTGTCGTCAACGACAGCGCCGCCATCACCAACCAGGGCTACGCCTTCGACCCGGGCACCGGCAGCTGGACCGCCCTGCCCAACGCCAACACCAGCGTCTACCGTGTGGGTGCTGCCTCCGGCTTCTACAAGGTCGGCGGCAACCCCGGCGGCAGCTCGACGCCGCCGGTGTCCACCGTCGAGGTGCTGCCCGGCTACGACCAGGGCGGCGAGTCCTCGGACGTCAGTTGGCTGTCCACGAGCAAGGACAAGGTGACACTCCAGCCCGGGGAGAGCACCACGATCACCGTCGGCCTGGACGCCACGGTCCCCGAGGTCACGCAGCCCGGCGACTACACCGCGGCGCTGACCGTCCGGACCGACACCCCGTACTCGGTCGCCGACGTCGGCGTGAAGATGCACGTCAACCCGCCGAAGGACTGGGGCAAGTACGCCGGCACCGTGCTGGGCGCCGACGGCAAGGGCGGCACCGCGCCACTGGCCGGGGCGACCGTCCAGATCGACAGCTGGGCGAACAGCTACACCCTGCGGACCGCCAAGGACGGCACCTTCGCCCTGTGGTTCGACGCCCGCAACAACCCCGTCACCGTGATCGTGGCCAAGGACGGCTACCAGCCGGTGGTCACCACTGTGAAGATCAAGAAGGGGGAGACGACGACCGGCAACTTCACGTTGAAGAAGGCCTCGTGACCCTGCTTCCGTGAAACAGCGCGGGCCGGCCCCTCGGGACCGGCCCGCGCGCCCGTGCCGTACCTTCCACGTTCATGACCGACATCGAGAGGCTCACCGACCTGTTCACCGTGCTCGGCGCCGACGACGCCGCGGGCTGGGCCGACTCCGAGGCCGAGGAGAACATTCCGCAGCTCGCCCGTTACCGGTTCCTGCGCATGGTCTGGCAGGACATCGACGGGTGGAGTGCCGCGGCCCCCGACTGGGTCGAGGCGTACCGGAAGGACGGGCTCGCCGGTGGCGCGGTCGAGCGGGCGCTGGCCCTCGGCCTGAGCCCCGGTGACCTGGGGGAGATAGCCCGCGAGGTGGCGAAGGAGACCGCGTTCGGTCTCCTCTACGGGCTGGCCGACCCGGCCGACGGCGACCTCCCGCCCGAGGTGGAGCGACAACTGCCCGGCTGGTGCCTGGCCGAGCTGTCGCCGCAGGGCGAGCCCACGGGGCGGATCCTGGACGCGCTGTACGAGGACCTGGACGAGACCGAGCCGCAGGGGCCCATGGGAGGCGTGGGATGACCGCGTTCGACGTGGGCGGGCGACGGAGCCGGGAGGGGCGGGCCGGCCGCCGGGGTGGGCGCGATCGGGCAGCTCGTCAACAGCCGGGGCCCGGCCGGGGTGGCCGCGGCCAAGCGGGAGTACGACATGCTGTGCACCGAACTCACAGCGGACGACGGCCGGTTGGCGCTCCCGCATGTGGCGCTGCTGGCCCGGGGGCGCAGGCCGGGAGAGTGACCGCGCGGACGGGCCGGGCTTCCCGGGACCGCCGGGCAGGAAACAGGGCTCGGACCGCGAACCGTCCGAGCCCTGATCGTTCCTGCCGCCTGCCGCCTGCGGTCAGTTGCCGGAGACGGTGACCTTCTCGTCGTTGTTGAGCTGCTCCACGAGCTGCTTCACCTTGGCCTTGTCCCAGACCAGATTGCCGCCGACGGAGCCCGAGATCGGCATGTTCATCGACGTGCCGTCGCCACCCGTGACGCCCTTCATGGCGAAGAACATCTGCCCCAGGGACCAGAGCGACATGTCCTTGTCCACGATCAGCGTGTCCAGGCCGGCGCTCATCGTCGGGTAGAACTTGAACGGGTTGAGGATCGTGGACGGCGTCGCCGTCTGGCTCGCCAGCGCCGCGAGGAACTTCTGCTGGTTCTTCGTACGGGCCAGGTCCGACTCGGCGAACGCGTACCGGGTGCGGACGAAGGCCAGCGACTGCTCGCCGTTCAGTGTCTGCTTGCCCGCCTTGAAGTCGGCGCCGGACTTCTTGTCCTTGAAACCCTTGGGGATGTCCAGCTCCACCCCGCCGATCGCGTCCACGATCTTGGCGAAGCCGCCGAAGCCGATCTCGACGTAGTGGTCGATGTGCAGCCCGGTGTTGAACTCGACGGTACGGACGAGGAGTTCGGGGCCGTCCTCGGCGTACGCGGCGTTCAGCTTGGTGAACCGGCCGCGGGCCGGGTAGAGCTTGCCGGACTCGGAGCCCTTGTACGAGGGGATCTCGACGTTCGAGTCACGGGGCAGGGAGACGAGCGTCGGCCCGTTCGACCCGTCGTGCAGGATCATCATCGAGTCGGTGCGCTTGCCCTCGGCGGAGCCGGTGTGCAGCCGCTTCTTGTCGTCGGCCGTCATGCCCGCGCGGCTGTCGGAGCCGACGATCAGGTAGTTGGTGCCGTCGCCGGCCTTCGGCCGCTCGATGACCTTGGAGAGGTCCACCTCGCGCTTGAGCTTGGAGTCGGCCCAGAAGTACGTGCCTATGGAGACCGCGAGCACCACGACGACCAGGGACAGCGTGCCTATCTTTATCCGGCGGCCCCAGTTCGGCGCAGGGCGCCCCTGCGTGTAACCGCCGCCGCCCTGGCCGCTGCCGTTGCCCCGGCCGCCGGCGTTGCCGCCGCCGTAGACCTGGCCCGTGTTGTACCCGCTGTCGTACTGCGGACCACCGTTGTCGTAGCCGCCCGGCTGCTGGGGGATCGGCCGCTGCCTCGGCGGGGCGGGGCGCCGCTGGATGTGCGGCATCGAGCGGGCGCCCTCGGGCCGCTCGCCGGCGCTGCCCTGCCCGTAGCGGTTGCCGCCGCGGTTGTCGTCGGACCATCCCTCGGGCCAATCGTTCATGCGGTCCAGTGTGCAGGCCGGGTGTGCCGGTATTACAGGGGGTGCGGGAAATCGCATCAGGGCTGTTGCGAAGCTGATGCATTGCCGCC
Source organism: Streptomyces sp. NPDC093149 (assembly GCF_044754145.1). Lineage (NCBI taxonomy): Bacteria > Bacillati > Actinomycetota > Actinomycetes > Kitasatosporales > Streptomycetaceae > Streptomyces > Streptomyces sp. NPDC093149. The sequence continues at coordinate 35,173 of NZ_JBIVON010000006.1, read as the reverse complement.
GGACGGAAGCCCCCGCATAAGGTGGACGGTATGACAGATCAGGCCCCGCGCCCGGAGGGCGACATTCCAGGCAAGTCGACCGCCGCTTCCCGGACCACCCTCAGCCACATCATGACCGGCAGCGACACCAATCTGCTGGGTACGGTGCACGGTGGCGTGATCATGAAGCTGGTCGACGACGCGGCGGGTGCCGTGGCCGGCCGGCACTCCGGCGGACCCGCGGTGACGGCCTCGATGGACGAGATGGTCTTCCTGGAGCCGGTCCGCGTGGGTGACCTTGTTCACGTCCGCGCCCAGGTGAACTGGACCGGCCGCTCCTCGATGGAGGTCGGCGTCCGCGTCATGGCCGAGCGGTGGAACGAATCCACCCCCGCCCAGCAGGTCGGCAGCGCGTATCTGGTGTTCGCCGCGGTCGACGCGGACGGCAAGCCCCGCCCCGTACCGCAGGTGATACCGGAGACGGAGCGCGACAAGCGGCGCTACCAGGAGGCACAGATCCGGCGCACCCACCGTCTCGCCCGGCGCCGCGCGATCAAGGAACTGCGCGAGAAGCGCGTGGCGGACGGGATCGACGTCGACTGAGCACGGACTCGCCCACGGACTCGCCCACGGACACGAACGGTCAGGGGCGGTCGCGTACGGTCATGGGCACGCCACCTGGTCACCCGTGACCGTGCCGAACTCGCCCTGGCTCATCTCCTTGCCCCGTACCGTCCGCACCTTCTCGAAGTCCGCACCCGCCGTCACCTTCAGCATGGCGCCCTGCCCGTTCACCGCCCGCAGCTCGGCCCCGGGCAACGCGCCGGCCAGGGACTTCGCGGACCGGTCCCAGCGCGGGTCGTAGGTGATCAGGGTGCGCTTGAGATCACTCGGTTCGCCGTTCAGCGGGGCTCGCGTGGTGTCGAAGCCGGTGGCGTGCAGTGCGTCGTCGACCGTCTTGCCGAGCCCGTCCCTCGGGGTCCCGTTGTAGACCTGGACCCGGATCCGCTGCGGGGCGACTTCGACCTGCACGGACTTCGGCTGTCCGGAGCGGTCCGGGGCGAGCGGCCTGTCGTCGCGCAGTGCCTGGAAGAGCTTCTTCGACTTCGGCTCGTCCCATTTGACCGTGGAGCCGACGCCGTTGACCGGGAAGGCGACGTTCCCCAGCGGTACGGAGGTGAACTCGGACGAGGCGGGTGAGAAACCGCGCATCGCCTGGCCGAGCTCCAGCATCTGCTCCGTACCGAAGCCCTTGTCGGCCCGGACCGAGCGGAGCATCGTCGAGGCCACGTCCCGGAACTTCACCGGGTTCAGCAGCACACCGTTGCTGGTCACCTGTTTGATCAGTGAGGCGAGAAACTTCTGCTGGCGCTGCATCCGGCCCAGGTCGGCGGCCCCGTCGACGTGCCGGGAGCGGACGTACTGGAGTGCCTGCCCGCCGTTCAGCTCGTGGGTGCCCGCGGCGAGATCGAGACCGGTGTACGAGTCCTTCATCGGCCGGGCCATGCAGATCCGCACCCCGCCCAGGGTGTCCACCGTCTTCATGAAGCTGGTGAAGTCGACCTCCAGGTAGTGGTCGATCTTGATGCCCGTCATCTGTTCCACGGTCCGCACCGTCAGACCGGGTCCGCCCTCGGCGTACGCGGCGTTCAGCTTCAGCGGGTGGGCGGCGTGCGTCTCGCCGCTGTTGCGGTCCTTGTGCTCCGGGATCTCCGCGTAGCTGTCCCGCGGCAACGAGACGACGCTCGCGCGCTCCTTGTCCGCCGACAGATGCACCAGCATGACCGTGTCGGTGCAGTTGCAGGGCGCACCGCCCAACCGGTACTTCCGCTTCTCCTCCGCGGTGATCCGGTCGCGGCCGTCCGTGCCCACGAGCAGCAGATTCATGCCGTGACCGGCCCGGGGCCGGTTCTTCATGTCCTTGAACGGGTCGATCCGGTCGATCCCGCTCTCCAGGCTCGTCACCACCGCGTGGCCGATCCCTCCGGCACCGAGGACCAGCACGGAAATGCCGGTCACCACCCGCATGCCCCAGCGTGGCCGCTCGTCCTGCCTTCTGGACCTGCGCTGCGGCGGAACTCCGCGGCGGCGTGGCGAACGGGGGGAGGAGTGCGGCGTGGGCACGGGGGGAACCTCCGTGGTACAGGGGGGATCGTTCGCACAGTAGGCCCATATGATCTGCACTCCGCCGAGCGACCCGGCGGCGCGCGCCCGGGTCCCCCATTCGCGGTAACGTGGCGGCCGAATAACGCCGCCTTGTGGGGTGCGAACCCCCGGCGCTCCCGAGGACCACCCGAGGACCACCATGTCTGCCGCGCAGCTCCCCGCCGTCTCCGTGATCATGCCGGTGCTCAATGAGGAACGCCATCTCAGGAACTCCGTCCGGCACATCCTGGAGCAGGAGTACGCCGGTGAGATGGAGGTGGTGATCGCGCTGGGCCCCTCCACGGACCGTACGGACGAGATCGCCGCGGAACTGGTACGCGAGGACCCCCGCGTCCACACCGTCCCGAACCCGACCGGTCGCACCCCGGCCGCCCTCAACGCCGCGATCAAGGCCTCCCGGCATCCCATAGTCGTGCGGGTCGACGGCCACGGCATGCTCTCGCCGAACTACATCGCGACGGCCGTCCGCCTCCTGGAGGAGACCGGTGCGCAGAACGTCGGCGGCATCATGCACGCCGAGGGCGAGAACGCCTGGGAGGACGCCGTGGCCGCCGCCATGACGTCGAAGATCGGCGTCGGCAACGCGGCCTTCCACACCGGCGGCCAGGCGGGCCCGGCGGAGACCGTGTATCTCGGTGTCTTCCGCCGTGAGGCCCTGGAGAAGGCGGACGGCTACAACGTGGAGTTCATCCGCGCCCAGGACTGGGAGCTGAACTTCCGCATCCGCGAGGCGGGCGGACTGATCTGGTTCTCGCCCGAGCTGAAGGTGCAGTACCGGCCGCGCCCCTCCGTGCGGGCGCTCGCCAAGCAGTACAAGGACTACGGCCGCTGGCGGCACGTCGTCGCCCGCTACCACTCCGGCTCGATCAACCTGCGCTATCTGGCGCCGCCCACCGCCGTCTGTGCCATCGCGGCGGGCATCGTGGTCGGCGCGGCCGTCACCCCGTGGGCCTTCGTCGTCCCCGCCGGTTACGTCGCGGCGATCGTCGCCGGGTCCGTGCCGGCCGGCAAGGGTCTGTCGCTGAAGGCGCGGGCCCAGATCCCGGTGGCCCTCGCGACCATGCACATGTCGTGGGGGTACGGCTTCCTGACCAGCCCGCGCTCGCTGGCCAAGAAGGTCATCGCCAGCCGGCGTCCGGCCGTCACCGCGTGATCGTCGCTCGGGTTCCGGCCGTCACGGCATGACCGTGGTCCGGGGCCCGGCCGTCGCCGTACAGCCGTCGACAGGATGTGGGGGCCTTCCGAAGCGTCGGAAGGCCCCCCACCGTGCGTCGTGCCCGTTACGGCGCTACCAGCCGAAGCCCGGCTGGATGTCCATGCAGGCCCCCTCGTCGTCGCCATTGAGCGCCCGTGCGCTGTCCGGGGTCTTCTCCTCGGCGGAGGGCGCGTGGTAGTCCCCGTCGTCCCGCCAGTCGGCGCCCACGGTCAGCGTGATGCCCGAGACGGCGGTCGACTTCTTCACCGCGCTCAGCGGAATGCCCAGCGCCTTGGCGACCGCCTGGGCGTTGCCCTTCATGTCCACGCTGGGGTAGGACACCGTGGTCCGGACCGCCGACTCGGTGTTCTGCGCGTCGATCGAGCCCTGGGTGAAGCCCTTCTCGGCCAGCAGGTCCTTGACCGTCGTCGCACGGCCCTTGGCCGGGTACTCGGTCTCGGTACGGGTGCCGTTGCGGACGGTCACAGGGGTCTCGGCCGGGGTCGAGGTGGGCTTCTCGGCGACCGGGGCCTTCTTCTTGCGCTTGGACGCCCTGCCGTCGAGCGGGATGTCGTCGCGGACCATCTGGAAGAGCTGGTCGGCTTCGCCGGGCTTGGGGAGCACCCGCTCCTTCAGGTCGCCCGTCCCGTAGACGTTCGGCATCGTCGTCATGGTGATGCGCTTGGTGGGCGCCTTCTTGAGCTCCTCCGCGAGGTCGTAGAGCTTCTTGACCGTGTCGAGGCCCTTGTCGACCGTCAGCGCGTCCGTCGCCGCGTCGGCGAGACTCATCAGCTTGCCCGGGTCGGTGAGCTTGGTGCCCTTGCGCAGCTCACGGACCATCGAGTTCATGTACATGTGCTGGGCGTGGGTGCGGCCGAGGTCGGTGCCGTCCTCGAAGCCGTAGCGGGTCCGCAGCCACTGGAGGGCCTGCTTGCCCTTGATCTTCGTGGTGCCCTTCTCCAGCTTCAGCCCGGAGCCGTGGCCCTCGCTGGTGTGGGAGTAGACATTGCCCTTGACACAGACCGGGACGCCGCCGATCGCGTCCGCCATCGAGACCACACCGGAGAAGTCGATCATCATGAAGTGGTCGATGGTGATGCCGGTGAGCTCGTACCAGGTGGCCACGGAACATCCGGGACCGCCGCGGCCGAGCGTCTCGTTGGTCATCGCCAGACCGGTGGTCGCGGGGTAGACGCGCTTCGTCTCCGGGTCGGTGCACTTCGGGATCTTCAGCATGGTGTCGCGCGGCATGCTGATCACCGACATGTTGCTGCGGTCGGCTGAGAGGTGGAGCAGCATCTGCACGTCGGCCAGGGGCGGCGCCCCGAAGGTGTCCTTGGCCCCGCCGAGCTTCTGGTTCTCCTTGGAGTCCCGCGCGTCCGAGCCGATGAGCAGGATGTTCAGCGGGGTCTGACCGGCGGCGTTGGCCTTGTGGTCGGCCATCTTCTTGTCGCCGAGGGTCAGATCCGCCTTCTTGATATTGCTGTTGAGGTGCTCGTAGTAGAGGTATCCGGCCCCCGCGCCGCCGATTATGAGCAGCGCGGTCACCGACGCGACCCAGCGCAGCGCCCGGCGTTTGCCCTTCTTGCCGCGCCTCTTGCGGCCGTCGCGCCGGTGACCGTCGTCCGCCGCGCCGGGCTGTCGGCCGTCGTCGGCGGAGTCCGGGGACTTCGCCGACGCGTCCTCGTAGAGCCCGTCGTCCCAGCCGAGTTGACCGGCGTGCCGGACGCGTGGTCGCGTCTCCTCTCCGGGTGTACCGCTCCGTCCCACCAGGACCCCCCTGCTGCTCAGACTCGTGGTTTGGCGCAGTGACCCGATGTCACTTGGCGCACTCTGCCTTGTCGGCGTTTGCTTGCTGAATGTCGGCCGGCACCTTGGCCGGCCCGGTGATGGGAGTGCCCGCGCCCTTGAAGTCGTCGCCCAGCGTCAGCACCATCGCCTGGAGCCCTTCGGCGTCCGTGGTGCCCTGCTTCATGGCCGAGCCGGGCAGGCCCATCATGGCGGCCAGCGCGCGGGCCTGGTCCGCCTGGTTCGGCGCGTACTCCAGCGTCGTCTTCGTGGCCTTCGCCGGGGCGTTGGCCTTGTTGGTCGACTTGAGCACACCCTGCTCGTTCTGGAGCCAGGTGACGGTCGCCTGTGCGGCGCCGGGCACCTTGCCGCCGTTGTACACATCGACGCGTACGTCGCCTGCGGCCGCCTTCGAGCCCTTGAGGAGCGCGTCCTGCTTGCTCTTCGCGGCCTTCTTCTTCGACTTCACCTCGGTCAGCGAGGTGTCGTCGCGCATCATGGCGAACAGCTGGTCGGACTTGGCCGGGTTCAGCACGACGGTGACCGGTGTCTTCTCGGCCGGATTGTCGAGCACCGGCACCGTGGCGAAGGTGATGTTCTTGGTGTTGACCTTGCTGAGCTCCTGAGCCAGCGCGGCCAGCTTCTTCCCCGTGCCGATGCCGGTGTCGACGGTGAGTGCCTTGGTCGCCGCGTCCGCCAGCTTGTAGAGCTTGGTCGGGCTGGTCAGGGTGGAGTCGGACTGCATCTGCCGGATCATCGAGGCGATGAACTGCTGCTGGACCTTGATCCGGTCCAGGTCGCCATGGTTGCCGAAGCTGTGCCGGGTCCGTACGAACGCCAGGGCGTCCTCGCCCTGGACGCGATGCTCACCGGCCGGCAGGTCCAGGTGCGAGTCCGGGTCCTTGACCGGCTTGGCCAGGCAGATCTCGACCCCGCCGACCGCCGTGGACAGCTCCTTCACCGCGTTGAAGTCGACCATCATGAAGTGGTCGACCTTCAGGCCGGTGATCTCCCTGACCGTCTCCATGGTGCAGCCGGCGTTACGGCCCTCCTGGCCGAGGCTCTGGTTGAAGCGGACGTTCGACGTACCCGGGACGAGCTTCTCCGTGCCGTCGTCCTGCTTGACGGTGCAGTCCGGGATGTTGGTGATCAGGTCGCGGGGGATGCTCAGCGCCGTCGCGTTGGTGCGGTCCTCGGAGACGTGGAAGAGGATGTTGGTGTCGGCGTGGCCCACGCTGCCCTTGTCGCCGTAGCCCTCGTTGCCCTTGCCGGTGCGCTTGTCGGTGCCGATGATCAGGATGTTGATCGGGGCGTCGTTGTCGAAGACGTTCTTGTTGCCGGCCCCGCCCACGTCGACCGTGTTCAGGTTGCCGTTGAAGTGCTGGTACAGCGCGTACCCGCCCACCGACAGGCCGACGAGCACGAAGGCCATCGTGCCACCCGTCCACAGCAGCGCCTTCTTGCGGCGGGCCTTGGGGGCCTTGCGGCTGCGGCGGCCCGCCGGCTCGCCGTGACCGGAACGCTCCTGGCCGCGCGGGCCGTTGGCCGAACGGCGGCCACGCTGTCCCGGCACCTCGCCGCGCGGACCCGACCCCTGCCCGTCACGGGCCGGACCCCGGCGCTCACCGCCGCTGTCACGCGTCGTGGTTCTGCGCTCGCCGTCACCGTCTCGGACCGGTTCTCTGCGACGGGGGATACGCGGGGTGGACGGCTGGGAAGTGCCGGCCGAATCCCCTCCGGAATTATTCAGTCGCAGTTCGTAATCGCCGGTGTGCGGGTTGAGGACCCACTGGTCTGCGGGGTCGAATTCATCCGCCCGCCCACGGCTTTGCGCATCCACGGTTGCTTGAGTCCTCCGTCGGTGCCACGCGAGGCGCCTCCCCCGTTCAGGCGCTCGATCTTTCGCTCCGGAAGTGCGCGGCCCGAAGGCCGGAAGCACCGGATCGCGTCACACTATCGGCCCAGTTCTACGTCGAGCGACGAGCGTGACAAATTCCACGGTCCTTACAACTGGTCATTCTGCTCATTGCACCCCGATCACCGGCTTCTGCTTGGGAATTGCTTTACTGCTTGCACAGGTCGGCAGCCGCGTTGTTGCCCGAATAGGTCGGTGTGGGGTTCGGGCCCGCGGCGTCCGGCGCATCGGTCGCGGCATTGCTCTTCCCGGTGTTCTTCCCGTCGTCGTTCTTGAGGCGGTCCGCCGGGACCACCGTGACCGGGGCGTCCTCGCGCAGCCGCTTGAAAAGCCGGTTCGCATCGGGCTGGACGAGTTCGTCCCGGTTCGGGTCGGCGGCGTACGGCTGCCGGGGCACGGTCAGGAACTGCACCTTGTCGGTCGGTACGTCGCGCAGGCCGCGCACCAGGTCGTACAGGTCCTTGAGGCTGTCCAGCCCGGGATCCGTGGTCAGCGACTTGGTGGCGGCGTCCAGCACCGGGTACAGCCTGGTCGGATTGAGCAGGACACCATTGCTCTGCACCTTGTTCACCAGCGCGCCCAGGAACTGCTGCTGGCGGTCCATGCGTTCGGTGTCGCTGCCGTTGCCGATCGACTTGCGGGCCCGTACGTAGCCCAGGGCCTCCTCGCCGTCGAGCTTCTGGCGTCCGGCGGGGAGCTTGAGGTGGGCGTCGGGGTCGTCCACCGGCTTCTTGAGGCAGACCTCGACACCGCCCACGGCGTCGACCATGTCCTTGAAACCGTTGAAGTCGACGACCATCTGGTGGTCGATCCGGATGCCGGTCAACTTCTCGACCGTACGGATCGTGCACGCGGTGCCGCCGAACTCGAAGGCCCAGTTGAACTGGGCGAATTGCTTCTTCGTGGCCGTACCGTCCGCCTTGTGGCAGGCCGGGATCCACACCATCAGGTCGCGCGGCAGGGACATCGCGGTGGCGCTCTTCCGGTCCGCGGCCAGGTGCAGCAGGATCGTGGTGTCCGAGCGCTGGCTGCCGCCGTCGTCGCGACCGTACTCGCGGTTGTCACCGGCCCGGCTGTCGGAGCCGATGAGCAGGATGTTCTCCGCGTCGTGCACCACGGTGGCGGGCCGCTCCCGCTCGTACGTCTTGAGTTCGGCGGCCGCCGAGGTGTCGGTCCTGATGTTGCCGTCGAGCTTCCGGTACAGCCACCAGCCGCCGCCCGCCGCGACCAGGACCACGAGCGAGACGCCGAGCGCGGTCCAGCGCAGCCAGTGGTGCCGGTGCCCGGCGGGGGTCTCGGGAGAGACACCGGAGTCGTCCCCCGCCTGCGACGGGCCCTCGCCCGTGGCCGAGTCGTCGGAGTTCTCCGGCGGGCCGGCGCTTTCGCTCACGTCTGCGTCCATCCTTCACGTTCGGCGGCGCGCTGGGCCGCCGGTCGCAGGAGTAGACGGCTGAACCTCACGCTTGGTTGTGTCCCGAGTGGTCTGTACCGCCGATCATGTACCGGAGTTGAGGCACAGCCCTGAGGACTCGACCCGCTATGGGCCGGACGAGTGGTCCTCAGGGCGCTTGTCATACCGCGGTGTTGGTGACCCGTTCACTCTCGACGCGCTTCGCCAGACCGTCCTCACCCAACTGCTCCAGGTGCCGGCACAGGACCACGGACCCCCCGGCGGCCAGTGGCGCGAACAGCCCCGAGCTCAGGCCCTCCCAGGTGTCGTACGCGCGCCCCGTCAGCAGCCGCGATCCTGCGGTCAGCCCGAGACCGGCCGCGTCCTCGTGGGCCCGCGCCACCAGTTCCGCCGCCGTCAGCTCGACCCCGCCCACCGCCAGCGCCGGAGCGGTCGGGTCCACCGGTGCGAACGGGGCGAACCGGTCGCCCTGGCTCGGCACCTCGACCGCGTAGTCCGCGAAGCCCTCGGGCGTCTGCGGGAACCTGCCGCCCAGCGGGCGCAGCGCCAGGGCGACCCGCTCGCCGCGGCAGGCGCGCGCGGCCTCCAGCGTGTCGGGGCCGCTGACGACGAGATCGGCGCCGGCCGGGTCGCCCTGCACATCGGCGACCACACCGACCGAGGAACACGCCAGCAGCCAGACCGCGGACTGCCAGTGCGCGGGCAGCAGCAGGGCCAGCCGGTCGCCGGGTTCCGCGGCGAGGTCGCCCTGCAGGAGATTGGCGGTCTTGGCCACCCAATTGGCGAAGGTGGCCACCGACAGTTCGACGCGTTCTCCGGTGGCGTCGTCGTAGAAAGTGACCAAGGGGCGGGCCGGGTCCGCGGCGAGCGCGGAACGCAGCAGGTCGGCGGGGGTGCGGTCGGTGGCGTTCATCCGCGCAAGGGTACGCGGCGGCGCCGGGCCGGGCGGGATCGACGGGCACCGGGTACACCGGTTCGGCAGACGGCCCGTCAATTGTGCCGGGACATCCCGGTAGCAGGACTTGTAGGAATGTGCCCAGGATCGTTCGTATGCGTTCCTTCCTTGCATCCTCGATCGGTGTCACTTGCGCGGCGGTACTCGTACTGCCGTCGGCCGCGCCCGCGAGCGCCGCCCCGGACACCTTCACCGCCCCCGCCGGGTCCGCCGAGCCCTCCGACGCCGCGGGCTCGACGCAGTCCCTGCCGTTGTCGCCCCTGCCGGCACCGTTCGACGAATCCACCGGCGACCCCACCAGGACCACCGCGGCCGCCGAACAGGGGCTGCTCGAACGTGACGTCCGCTCCTTCTCCCTGGTCGGCGTCGTCTGGGACGACCCGGACACCGAACTCCACGGCACCGTCCAGGTCCGAACCCGAGCCCTCGGCACCACTCGCTGGTCCGGCTGGCAGGACCTGGAGACGCACAACGCCGAGCACGGCGCCGACCCCGGGACCACCGAGCGCGAATCCGGCACCGTCCGCGGCTCCACCGCTCCGCTCTGGGTCGGAGACTCGGACGGCGTCTCGGTCCGCGTACGCCCGGCGGCGCCCGATCCGCAGGACCGGACCGAATCCGCCGTACCGCTGCCCACCGGTCTGCGCCTCGAACTCGTCGACCCCGGCAAGGACCCGCAGCAGGACCCCGCGGCGGGTCCCGAGTCCTCCGGCGACGACGAGGACGGTCGCACCACAGTGCTCGACGGCCGCGTGCTCCCCGCCCTGAGCAAGGCGGAGTCCGAGGCACTCGCCGAGGCGGAGGCCGGGCTCGCCCCCGGCGCCCAGCCGTACATCGGACCCCGGCCGCGCATCATCACCCGCAAGGGCTGGGGCGCCGACGAGAAGCTCAGGGAGCGCGCCTTCGTCTACACCAAGACCGTCAAGGCCGCGTTCATCCACCACAGCGCCACGGGCAACAACTACACGTGCGCCCAGGCACCCGCCGTCCTGCGCGGCATCTACCGCTACCACGTCGAGAGCAGCGGCTGGCGGGACATCGGCTACAACTTCGCCGTCGACAAGTGCGGAAACATCTACGAGGGACGCGCGGGCGGCGTGACGAAGCCCGTCCTGGGAGCTCACACGCTCGGCTTCAACGCCAACAGCACGGGCATCGCAGTGCTCGGCACCTTCACCGGGTCGAACCCGTCGGCCTCCGCGGTGAACGCCATCGCGAAGCTCACCGCCTGGAAACTCGGCCTGTCCGGAGCCGACCCGAGCGGCAGGACGACGCTCGTCTCGGGTGGCGGGAACAAGTTCAAGAAGGGCACCAAGGCCACACTCAACGTCATCTCCGGCCATCGGGACGGCTTCGCAACCGAATGCCCCGGAGCGCGTCTCTACAAGAAGCTCGGCTCGACCAGGACCAGTTCCGCCCGTCTGCAGGGCCGCTGACCGGACGACCGCGAAAGACCACCGCGGGCCGCTGCGGGCCGCTGACCGGGGACGGCCGAACCGTAGCGAACCGGACTGCATACACTGGCCAGCCGAAACCGGCCGGGCCCCACCAGGAAGCAGAGTCAGCGCTGTGACAGAGGCAAGAGAAGCGATCCTCCTGGTCGGCGGCAAGGGAACGCGGCTGCGCCCGCTCACGGTCCACACCCCCAAGCCCATGGTTCCGGCGGCGGGCGTCCCGTTCCTCACCCACCAGTTGGCGCGGGCCCGAGCCGCCGGGGTCGAGCACATCGTGCTCGCGACCTCGTACCTGGCGGAGGTCTTCGAACCGTACTTCGGGGACGGTTCGTCGCTGGGTCTGCACATCGAGTACGTCACCGAACGCGAACCGCTCGGCACCGGCGGAGCGATACGCAACGTCGCCTCCCGGCTCACCTCGGGGCCCGACGAACCGGTGCTCATCTTCAACGGCGACATCCTCACGGGCCTCGACATCCAGGCGCTGGTCGCCTCGCACACCGCCTCCGGGGCGGATGTCTCCCTCCACCTCACCCGGGTCGAGGACCCGCGCGCCTTCGGTCTCGTACCGACGGACGCCGACGGCAGGGTCACCGCGTTCCTGGAGAAGCCCGAGACGCCCGAGGAGATCGTCACCGACCAGATCAACGCGGGGGCGTACATCTTCCGACGCCGGATCATCGACGCCATCCCGGCCGGCCGGCCGGTCTCCGTCGAGCGCGAGACCTTCCCCGGACTGCTGGCCTCCGGCGCACACCTCCAAGGCATGGTCGACTCCACGTACTGGCTGGACCTCGGCACCCCGCAGGCCTTCGTGCGCGGCTCCGCCGACCTGGTCCTGGGCCACGTCCCGTCCCCGGCCGTCCCCGGCCGCTGCGGCGAGCGGCTCGTCCTGCCGACGGCCTCCGTGGCGGCCGACGCCAAGCTCAGCGGCGGTACGGTCATCGGCGAGGGCGCCCTGATCGGCGCGGGGGCCCGGATCGACGGTTCGGCGGTACTGGCCGGGGCGGTCGTCGAACCGGGGGCCGTGATCACGGACTCGCTGGTCGGAGCCGGTGCCAGGATCGGCAGCCGTACGGTGATGGAGGGCGCGGTCATCGGGGACGGGGCCCGGATCGGCGCCGACAACGAACTCCGCGACGGCATCCGTGTCTGGTGCGGGGCGGTCCTGCCGGACGCGGCGGTGCGCTTCTCGTCCGACGAGTAGCACGGCGGAACGGTCCGGCACACCGCCGCGCACCCGCCCGTGCGCGTACGGTCCCCTCCGGGAGAAGCCGTTACGGCCCGGTGCGCACGATGGAGAGCGGACCAGGCCGTTACCCTCGACAGGCACCCCTGACGACCGAGGACCTCACCGTGGCAGGACGATTCGCACCACGCAGCGCCTCTCGCGCTGCCGTCCCGCGCCAGGCGGCGGCTCCGGCGACGGACGCGCTGACCCGCGACTGGACCCCGCCCGGCCCGCTCGACCTGCGTCTGGTCCTCGGGCCACTGCGTCGAGGCCCCGCCGACCCCACGTTCCGGATGACGCGGGACGGCGCGGTCTGGCGGGCCTGCCGCACCCCCGCCGGCCCCGGCACCCTCCGCGTCACGGCCCGGGGCGGCCGGATCGAGGCGACGGCCTGGGGACCGGGCGCGTCCTGGCTGCTGGACCAGCTGCCCATGCTGCTCGGCGCCACGGACGACCCGGACGCCTTCCGCCCGCGCCACCGGCTGCTCGCCCTGACCCGGCACAGCCGCCCCGGCCTGCGCCTGCTGCGCACCGGGCTGGTCATGGAGTCCCTGATCCCGTCGATCCTCGAACAGAAGGTGACCACGGACGAGGCGTACCGGGCCTGGCGCCACCTGGTCCGTGGGCACGGCAGCCCGGCGCCCGGCCCCACGGACGACGCCGCGTTCACCGCTCTCGGCCTGCATGTCATGCCGGACGCCCGCACCTGGTCGCTGATCCCGTCCTGGGAATGGCACCGCGCGGGCGTCGACTCCAAACGCTCGGCCACGATCCTGCGCGCGGTACGGGTGGCCCGTCGTCTGGAGGAGGCGTCGGCCATGGAACTCCCTCAGGCCATGGCCCGCCTGGAACTGATCCCCGGCATCGGTCCCTGGACCTCGGCCGAGACCCTGCAGCGGTCGAACGGCGCGGCCGACGCGGTCACGGTCGGCGATCTCCACCTCCCCGGCATCGTCGGCCACGCGCTGGCGGACAACCGGAACGCCGACGACGAGGAGATGCTGGCCCTGCTCGCCCCCTACGCGGGCCAGCGCCACCGGGCGACCCGACTCATCCTGCTCTCGGGCCGCGTCCCGCCCCGCCGGGCCCCACGCATGACCCGCGGCGACATCGCCCGCCTGTGACGGGGAGAGACGCCCCCCGCCCGCGCCCCCGCCTCACCGCACCGTGACGAACCCCTCCGGGTCCCGCCCCGCCCGCGGGACAGGTGCGCCTGCCGGACGCCCCACCGCGACCGCCCCCAGCGGATCCCAGGACTCCGGCAGCTGCAGCACCTCGCGCACCACCTCGCGGCAGAACATGGTCGACGACACCCACGCCGAGCCGAGCCGCTCGCCCGCCAGCGCCACCAGGAAGTTCTGGATGCCGGCCCCCGCGGCGACGACGAACATCTCGCGCTCCGCGGTGTCCCGCCGCGTGTCCCCGTACGTGTGGGAGCCGTCCATCACCAGGCACGGCACCACCAGATACGGCGCCCGGCGCAGCACATCGCCCCGTCGCACCCGCTTCGTGACCGACTCCTCGCTCCGGCCGTCCCGGCGCAGATCCGCGATCCACGCCTCCCGCATCGCGTCGAGCAGCCGGGTCCGTGCCTCCTCGGACTTCAGCAGGACGAACCGCCACGGCGTCGTGTGATGCGGCGCGGGCGCCGTCACCGCCGCGGCCACGGCCCGCCGCACCGCCCCCGGATCCACCGGTTCGTCGGTGAACTCGCGCACCGTCCGCCGCTGGGTCACCGCTTCCCGCACCGCCTCCGACGTGCCGAGCCGGAACATGTCGTCGGCCGCGACCCGCACCATCGCGCGGGCCCCGCCCGACGAATCCGTCGGGTCCACGACATGGCCGAGGCCCCGGACCACGGCGACGGGCAGTCCCGAGGCCTTGCCCTTGACCAGGTCGCCTGCCGAGGCCAGCTCATCGGCGGTGGCGACCACCGTCGCGCTGAGCGGATTGCCGTACGCGTCCGTACCGCCGCGCAGATCGTCCAGCACCAGGACCCCGGCCGCGCCGATCGCGACATCGGTCAGCCCGTTGCGCCACGGGCGCCCGAAGGTGTCCGTGACGACGACCCCGACCTCGACGCCCAGGGTGTCCCGCAGCCCGTCCCGGATCGCGCGCGCCGATGCGTCCGGGTCCTCGGGCAGCAACAGCACTGTTCCGGCGGGGGTGTTCGAGGCGTCGACACCGGCGGCGGCCATGACCAGACCCTGCCGGTTCTCGACGATCCGGAGCGTGCCGCGCCGCGCCACCACCCGTACCGTCTCGGCGTCGATCGCCGCCTCCCGGTCGGTGGCTTCGACGATCCGGCCCTCCGCCTTGGAGACGATCTTCGAAGTGACCAGCAGGACGTCGCCGTCGGCCAGCCCCGGTTCGGTCGCGGCGATCAGCTTCGCCAGGTCGTCCCCGGCCCGCACCTCGGGCATCCCGGGCAGTGCCCAGACGCGGTAGGAAGGTGCCGGGGCGGAACCGGAGGACTCGGTGCTCACGCCCGTACCTCCTCGGCCAGCGCCAGCGCGCGCCGGGCCATCTCCGCCGTCGCGTCGACATCCGTCATCATCAGCGGCACCGCCCGGCAGCGGATGCCGGCGGCCTCCACCTCGTCGACGGCCCCGGCGTCCACGGTGTCGACCAGCCACCCGTCGAGCAGCCCGGAGCCGTAGTGCCGGGCCACGGCCGACGCCGTCGACTCGACGCCCACGGCGGCGAGCACCTTGTCCGCCATGCCGCGCACGGGCGCGTCCCCGACGATGGGGGAGAGGCCGACGACCGGGACCCCGGCCTCGGCGATCGCCTCCCGGATCCCGGGCACGGCCAGGATGGTCCCGACCGACACGACGGGGTTGGACGGCGGGAAGAGGATGACGTCGGCCTCGGCGACGGCCTCCAGCACGCCGGGCGCCGGCTTGGCCTGCTCGGCACCGACCGGCACGATCGCCTGCGCCTCGACCGAGGCGCGCAGCTTCACCCAGTACTCCTGGAAGTGGATCGCCCTGCGCTCGCCGTCGATGTCGACCGCGACATGGGTCTCGACCCGGTCGTCGGACATCGGCAGCAGCCGGACTCCCGGCTTCCAACGCGCGCACAGCGCCTCGGTGACGGCGCTCAGCGGATAGCCCGCGCCCAGCATCTGGGTGCGGACGATGTGCGTCGCGAAGTCACGGTCGCCGAGCCCGAACCATTCGGGTCCCACCCCGTACGCGGCGAGCTCGGCCTTGACCTGGAAGCTCTCGTCCGTACGCCCCCAGCCCTGCTCCTCGTTGATGCCACCGCCGAGGGTGTACATCACGGTGTCGAGGTCGGGGCACACCTTCAGCCCGAACAGATGGATGTCGTCACCGGTGTTGCCGATGACCGTGATGTCCGCGTCGGGGGCGGCCTGCTTGAGGCCACGCAGGAAACGAGCACCACCGATACCGCCGGCCAGAACCACAATGCGCATGCCCAACAGTCTGTCAGGCGGAGCCTGGTCCTTGTGGGGGTGGTGGTGGGCGACGGGTGGGACTGTCAGGCGGAGCCTGGTCCTTGTGGGGGTGGTGGCGGGCGACGGGTGGGACTGTCAGGCGAGTACGGCATCCGCGGCGGTCGGGGCGCATTGCGCTGCGTGCATCGGCATTTCGGTCAGGCCCGGGTAGTAGATGTGCAGACTGATGGCCGGTTCGAGGGAGTCGTTGACCACTTCGTGCACATAGCCGGGTGCGAAGACGCGCTGGGCGCCGGGCTCCAGCGTCCGCGTGCCGCGTTCGGTGTGCTCGGTCAACCGGCCTTCCAGGACGGTCAGTACACCGGAGGACGGGCCGTGGTCATGACGGCCGGTGCCCTGGCCGGGGACCCAGCTGAGCAGCCAGATCTCGTATCCGGGCGGGGTCTCCCCCGCCTGAGCGGAGCCGAGAGTTCGGGGAACGGCGCGCAGCCGGTGGTACCAGCGGGTGGTGGCGTCGTAGCGGACGAGCGGCGCCCATTGCGCGCGGTCGGCGGCGATGGTGCGGGCGAGTCCGACGAACTCGGCCACGGTGGTGGGGTGCTCGCGGGCCGGCTGGAGGAGGTGCTGGACCTCAAGGATGTCGCCGGCGATCTGAAGGTCGCTGTCGCTGTTCATGGAAGCGGTGGTTCCTCGGCATGGGGGGTGCATGTGCGGGGTGTCGCGGAGACCGGAGAGCCGGGGAAACGCAGAGAGAAAGGTCTAGGGAGACGCTCTGCGAGGGGCTCGGCGGAGAGGAGCTGGATCAGAGCCGGTGCCCTGGGGCATCAACAGCTGTGACAGCTGGAACAGCAACAGCGAGTCAGGACAGCGCTGCGGAACCCACGGATGTGGGTGGCGTACATCGCTGCGGTCGCTGGCATGCAGTCAAGGAGACCGGCTCGATCCTTCGCTGTCAACTTGATGCCCGATTTGGGGGTAATGTTTCACCTCATCCGGTTACTGAACCGAGGGAAAGGTTTGTGCGGTCGGCGAGGCGGAGATGTGGCGCATCAGCCGCGCCCGTAAACGTCATTGGTGCCCCGTGACCTGACTGTGATCTCGGTCGCTTCGGTGATCGAATCGAAACATGAAGACGGTCCCGGTCGTCTCACTCGGTGAGAGAAGGGGGCACGGTGGGACGCATGGCATATGTCAGGTTTTTGGTGATTTGCACACTTTCCGCATACCCTTGGTTCCGCAGAGTGAATACCGGGGCCAATAGCAGATCTTCGCTTGACTGGCCTGGAGCTACACACTTGTAATTTCACTCGTGTCGTTCGGCCGCAATCAGTAACGGCTGCATCACGGGGACGCAAGAGACAGACGAGGGGCGCACATGACCGAGCTGTTCCAGCAACTGCTGGTCGAGGACGCGGACGAGGAACTCGGCTGGCAGGAGCGCGCACTGTGCGCCCAGACCGATCCCGAGTCCTTCTTCCCCGAGAAGGGCGGATCCACCCGCGAGGCCAAGAAGGTCTGTCTCGCCTGTGAAGTCCGGTCCGAATGCCTTGAGTACGCCCTTTCCAATGACGAGCGGTTCGGAATCTGGGGTGGCCTTTCCGAGCGTGAACGGCGCCGCCTGAAGAAGGCCGCTGTCTGACCGCGAACAGCTCGACGGCGGGCCGCCGCGACCGCGAACCGGCATGACAGGCGGAACACCGCGACAGGCGGAACACCACGACCGTGAACCGCCATGACCGTGAACCACCGCGACCGTGAACCGCCGTGACAGCGGAACAGCGGGACACGTGAATGCAGAACAACAGAACAAGGGAGGGTCCGGACCGCGCACCGGATCTTCACGACCCACTCGCCGGACGCGCGTGAGAACGCGTACCGGATCACTGACCGACCATGGCCCGCCGCCTGCACCCCGCCCGCGGACGACGGGCCATAGCCGTGCCCGCCGCCCCTCGTCGTCGCCCCCGTTCAACCGCTCGGCGCCGTCGTGGCTGTCCGTACCGTTAGTGTGGGGCTCCGTCCGAGACGCGCCAACGCCCCGACGGAGCGCGCGTGTACACCGATGCAGCCCCCGGGGGGACGCCCCCCGGACCCGGCCGGAGGGCCCGTACCTCGATGTCCGTGCACAGCCAACCGACGGCGCCGTACGCGGCCGCCGCCGCCCCAGAGTTCCCCCGGCATGTCGTCACCGCCGTGCTCGTCTCCCATGACGGCGCACGCTGGCTGCCCGACGCGCTCGCGGGACTGCTCGGGCAGGAACGCCCCGTACAGAACGTCGTCGCCGCCGACACCGGCAGCGCCGACGATTCCGCGCAGCTGGTCACCGAGGCGCTCGGCGCCGAACGGGTCCTGCACCTCGCGCGCCGTACGAGCTTCGGCACTGCCGTCGACGAGGCGACCCGCACGGCCGGCGTCCTCACCCCCGAGGACCTGCCGTACCTCAAGCGCCCCAGCAGCTGGGACCCCGTCAGCAGGACCTGGCGCGACGACGCGTACGACCTGCCCGAACTGCCGCACGGCGAACCCGTGCAGTGGCTCTGGCTGCTCCACGACGACTGCGCACCGGAGCCCGACGCCCTCGCCGAACTGCTGCGCGTCGTCGACACCGACCCGCACGCCGGGATCGTCGGGCCCAAACTCCGTGGCTGGTACGACCGCAAGCAACTGCTCGAAGTCGGCGTCTCCATCGCCAACAGCGGTCGCCGCTGGACCGGACTCGACCGGCGTGAGCAGGACCAGGGCCAGCACGACCAGGTCCGCACCGTGCTCTCCGTCTCCACCGCGGGCATGCTGATCCGCCGTGACATCTGGGAAGAACTCGGCGGGTTCGACCGCAGGCTTCCGCTGATGCGCGACGACGTCGACCTGTGCTGGCGCGCCCACACCGCGGGGCACCGGGTGCTCGTCGCCCCCGACGCCGTCCTCAGGCACGCCGAGGCGTCCGCCCGGGAGCGTCGCCCCATCGACTGCGCGGGCCGCTCGGTCGCCTCCCCGCACCGCGTCGACAAGGCCGGTGCCGTCTACACGATGCTGGCCAACGCACGCGCCAAGGTGCTGCCCTGGGTGCTGCTCCGGCTCGTCGTCGGTACGCTGCTGCGCACCCTCGCCTATCTCGTCGGCAAGGTGCCCGGCCAGGCCGTCGACGAGGTTGCCGGGCTCTTCGGCACGCTGCTCCGCCCCGGACGGATCCTCTCGGCCCGGCGCGATCGCGGCAAGGGCGCGGTCGACCAGGCCGAACTGCGCGGACTCTTCCCGCCGCCCGGTGCCACCGTCCGCGCCACCGTCGAGCAGGTCGCCGGAAACCTCGGCAGCGGTTCCGACGCAGACTCGGGCGGCTCCCGGCACGGCGCCGTGGAGTCCGGTCCCGGCGGTGACGACGCCGACTTCCTGGAGGTCGAGCAGTTCGCGCGGCTGAAGCGGATCGGGCGCAAGCCGGGCCCGGTGCTCTTCGCCGTGCTGCTGCTCGGGTCGCTCGTCGCCTGTCGCGGCCTGCTCGGCGGCGGTGCGCTCGCGGGCGGTGCGCTGCTGCCGGCCCCCGCGGACGTCTCCGACCTGTGGGGCAAGTACGCGGACGGCTGGCACACGATCGGCACGGGCGGCACCCAGACCGCGCCGCCCTACCTGGCCGTGATCTCCGCGCTGTCCGCGCTGTTCCTCGGATCGACCGGCTTCGCACTCACACTGCTGCTGGTCTGCTCGGTCCCGCTCGCCGGACTCACCGCGTACTTCGTCTCCCGGCCGCTGCTCGAATCGAGGCTGCTGCGGGCCTGGGCGAGCGTCGCGTACGCCTTCCTGCCCGCAGCGACCGGCGCCCTGGCGACGGGCCGTCTCGGCACCGCCGTACTGGCCGTCCTGCTGCCGCTGATCGCCCGTGCCGCAGTCTCCGCGCACGGTATGCGCGCCGACGGCGACGCCCGCGGCAGCTGGCGCGCCACCTGGGCGTACACCCTGCTCCTCACCTTCACGATGGCCTTCACCCCCATCGTCTGGCCGCTCGCCGTGGTCCTCGGCATCGGCGTGCTCGCACTGCGCCGCGACGACATCGCCGCGTACGGGCTCCGCTTCCTCGCGACGGTCGGCACGCCGATGCTGGTTCTCGCGCCGTGGTCGCTCTCGCTCCTCACCAGCCCGTCCGCGTTCCTGAAGGAGGCGGGCCTGGACATCGGTTCGGGCACGGCCTCCGCCCTCGACCTGCTCGGCATCAGCCCCGGCGGCCCCAAGGCCGCGGGTGGCGTGCTGCTGCTCGGCATCGTGTTCGCCGCGCTGGCCGCGCTGCTGCGCGGGGAGCGGCAGTTCGCGGTACGCACCGCGTGGGCCGTCGCGCTGGTGGGGCTGGTCTTCGCCGCTCTCGCCAACGGCTCGGGCTGGGCGGGCCCCGCCACCCTCGTCTACGGCATCGCACTGATCGCGGCCGCGCTGGTCGGCGCGGACGGCGCCCGGGTGCGTGTGGCCGAGCTCAGCTTCGGCTGGCGCCAGCCCGTCGCCGCGCTGATCGCCGTCGCCGCGGGCCTCGCCCCGGTGCTGGCCGCCGCGGGCTGGATGATCGGTGGCGCCGCGGGCCCGCTGGAGCGCCGCGACCCGGTGCAGGTGCCCGCTTTCGTCGCGGAGGAGAGCACCACGCGCGACCAGCCGCGCACCCTGGTCCTCGGCGGCACCTCGCCCGCCAGCGTGTCGTACACCCTGGTCCGTGGCTCCGGTGCGCGGCTCGGCGACGCCGAACTGGCCGAGGCGGGCGGCAGCAACAGCCACCTCGACAAGGTCGTCGCCAATCTGGTCGCGGGCTCCGGTGCCGACCAGGGCAGCCAGCTCAGCGGCTTCGCGATCCGTTATGTATTGGTGCGGGACGGCGCTCCGAAGGAGATGAGCCGGGTCCTCGACGCCACCCCGGGTCTCAGCCGGCTCAGTCAGCTGGACGGCAGTGCCCTGTGGCGGGTCGACCGGCAGGTCGCCCGGATCATGATCGTCCCCTCCGGTACCGACGGCGAACAGCTGCCCGTCGGTTCCCTCCCCGTCGAGGCGCACGCCAAGATCCCGGCAGGCGGCTCCGGCCGGGTCCTGCGGATCGCCGACGCCGCCGACCCCGGCTGGGAGGCGACGCTCGACGGACGGGCCCTGACCCGCAAGACCGTCGACGGCTGGGCCCAGGGCTTCGAGCTTCCCACCGAGGGCGGCACGCTGGACCTCACTTACAACGCCCCGTTCACCCACACCGCCTGGGTCTGGGCCCAGACCGCGCTGGCCGTGGTCCTGCTGGTCCTCGCCCTGCCGGGCCGCCGTAGGGAGATCGACGACGACCTGCCGGAGGAGACCATGACGGTTCCGGCGGAGTCGTTCGCGGGTGAGGGGCGCCGGGCGCGCAGGCTCCGGGCGGCCGCCCAGGCCGAGGCCGAGGCCGCGCGGGAACCGGCCGGGGACGGACATGCCGAGGAGCCACCCGGGACGGCGGGGGAGTACGTCCCGGCGGAGCAGGCGGGTGAGCACATTCCCGCGCAGCAGACGGCCGAGCCGCAGCCGCCGCGGACCGACGGTCAGGACGCGTACGCCTCACAGTCCGACGGTCAGGACGCGTACGCCACGCAGTCCGACGGTCAGGACGCGTACGCCGCGCAGCCCGACGGCCAGGACGCGTACGCCGCGCAGCCCGACAGCGGCCAGTACGCGGCGGTGCCGCAGCAGCAGTACGGCGAATGGGACGCGCAGCAGTACCAGGGCGGCGACTACCAGCAGTACCAGGGCGGACAGCAGTACCAGGACGGCCAGTACGGCACGCATCAGGACCACTCGGCGACCGCCGACCCGTACCAGCAGCAGGCCTACGACCTGTACGGCTACGCACAACAGCAGCACCAGCAGTCGTACGACCCGCAGGCCCCGTACGTCGCGCAGGACCAGCAGTACGATCCGCAGGCCCCGTACGACCCCCAGGCCCATTACGGCGGGCAGAGCCAGTACGACCCGCAGAACCCCGACGGGAACGCCCCGGGCCAGCACCCGTGGCCGACCGGTAACGCATCGCGAGGCGAGTCCGAGTGAAGTCCACCAGCCTGTCCCTCATCGCGGGCGTCGTCGCCCTCGCCGCCGTCACCGGATTCGCCGCGGCCACCGCGCCGGGCGACGGGGGCACGACGGAGGCGAAGACCGCCACGCGACTGCCCGTCGAACGGTCCAGCCTGCTCTGCCCCGCGCCCGGCCTCTCGGACCTCGCGGAGACGACGTACACGTCCTTCACCCCGGCGGGCGGCGGTGGCGGTGGTGGTGAAGCCGGTACGGCCGAACTGAAGCAGTCCACGTCCGCCACGGCCGAGGACGCCACGGGCAAGGGCGGGAGCAAGAACAAGAAGGACAAGAAGACGGCGGATGCCGGAAAGCCGGTCGTCTCCCTCAAGGAACCCGGCAAACCCGCCACCGCCGACGCGTCCGGTGCCGACACCCCCGCGCTGGTCGGTACCGCCACCGGCCGTCTGGCCCCCGGCTGGACCGCGCAGCAGACCACCACCGTCGAGGCGGGCAGCGGCCGCGGTCTGCTCGGTGTCAGCTGCACCGGGCCCGACACCGACTTCTGGTTCCCGGCCGCGAGCACCGCGAAGTCCCGCGAGGACTACGTCCACCTCACCAACCCCGACGACACCGCGGCCGTCGCCGACATCGAGCTGTACGGCCCGGACGGCAGTCTCAAGTCCGACGTGGGCGAGGGCATCACCGTGCCCGCCCGGTCCAGCGTCCCGGTCCTGATCTCCACACTGACCAGCGAGGTGGCCGAGGACGTGACCGTCCACGTCACCACCCGTACCGGACGCGTCGGCGCGGTCATCCGGACCGCGGACGACGAGACCGGCAGCGACTGGCTGGCCGCCTCCGCCGACCCGTCGGGCACCCTGGTGCTCCCCGGCATCCCCGCGGACGCCACCTCGGTCCGCCTGGTGGTCTTCGCGCCCAGCGACGCCGACGCCGATCTGAACGTGAAACTGCTCGGCAAGAACGGCGCGATCTCCCCGGTCGGGCACGAGGACCTCCACGTCAAGTCGAGGATGACCGCGAGCATCGACCTGAAGGACATCACCAAGGGCGAGCCCGGCTCCCTGCTGCTGACCCCGGCCCGGAGCAACAAGAGCACCCCGGTGGTGGCCGCACTGCGCGTGGTCCGCGGCAAGGGCTCCGGGCAGGAGGTCGGCTACATCCCGGCGACCGCCCCGGTGGGTGCCCAGGCGACCGTGGCCGACAACCGCGCCAAGGGGTCCACGCTCTCACTCACCGCACCGGACGCCACCGCCACCGTGAAGGTCACCGCCTCCGCGGGCAGCGAGGGCGGCGAGCAGGTCGTCAAGACGTACACGGTCAAGGGCCGTACGACGCTCGCGGTCACCCCGCCCGTACCGTCCGGGCTCAAGGGCGGCTACGCGCTGACGGTCCGGACGGAGTCGGGCGGCCCGGTGTACGCCGCGCGCACACTGAGCATTCCGCTGAACGGCGTCCAGATGTTCACCGTGCAGACCCTGCCGGACGACGGAGGAACGGTGGAGGTGCCCGCGGCCGTCCAGGACCTGGCCGTCCTGGACGACTGAGCGGACGGTCCCGGTGGAACCGGCCGTCCTGCCCGGACGGCCGGTCCTACTCCTGCCCGTACCGCGGATCCACCGACTCCGGCGAGAGCCCGAGCAGCTCCGCGACCTGTTCCACCACGACCTCGTGCACCAGCAGGGCGCGCTCGTCGCGACTCTTGGTACGGATCTCGACGGGCCGCCGGTAGACGACGATCTGCGCGGGCCGGCCCTTCTCCGCGGAGACCGCGCGCCCCAGCGGCACGGTCTCCTCCTGCGTCCCCGGCACATCGAGCACCATGAAGTCGACATCGGCCAGCTGCGGCCAGCGCCGCTCCAGCCGCTCCACCGAGTCCTGCACGAGATCACGGAAGTTCTCCGCCCGACTGACCGAGAGCGGCACCTGGGGCGGGGCGACGGGTCCGCGCATGCCGCGGCCATGGCGGTCACGACGACGCGGGCGCGGCTCGGACGGGTGGGGCGGTACGGGACTGTCCATCACTGACGCAGGGTAACCCTCCACGGGGCGGCCGGACCGCCGCTCCCTGACGGAGCGTCGGCCTGTCCAATCCTGAACAATCCGGCCAAGCAGGAGCTCGTTTCCGGCCCAGCTCCTGACCGTTGATCTCCTGCTGAATGACAGCTTTTGTGCCGAGTGGTGACCGGAATCGTTGCCGGTATGACCTGCGGTTCTGTGTTCCTTCGCAGGTCAGGAGGAGTGTCCGGAAGGCGCTCGTGCCGGAGGTGACAGGGCGACACGGAGGGGTGAGCTGAGGGAGAGTCGTCGCAGCCCGCTCAAGAGTGCGGTACCGTCCAACATCGTGAGCCCTGTACGTCGCTGTTCGCGCACCGCGTGCGGCCGCCCTGCCGTCGCGACACTGACGTACGTCTATGCCGACTCGACTGCGGTCCTCGGCCCGCTCGCCACCTATGCCGAGCCCCACTGCTACGACCTCTGTGCCGAGCACAGTGAGCGGCTGACCGCACCACGCGGCTGGGAAGTCGTCAGGCTCTCCGACCCCTCCGCCCCCACGCGCCCCAGCGGCGACGACCTCGAAGCGCTCGCCAACGCCGTACGGGAAGCGGCGCGGCCGCACGACCGCGGCCCCGACGGCAGGGGCGACGGCCCGCAGGCAGCGGATCCGATGGAGGTGGCACGCCGCGGCCATCTGCGGGTGCTGCGCTCACCGGACTCCTGAGCGAGGCATCGTTCACCGGACTCCTGAACTCCTGAGCGAGGCGTGCAGTGGCACGTCTCGTTCGCGTGTTCGCCTGGTCGTTCCTCGACGTCCCCGATCGACGGACTGACCGGTCCTGGCGCGGAGCACGACGGTGCTGGGACGGATGCTGCCCCGAGGGCTGTCCCGCCCGCCGCCGGACGACCGAGCAGCAACCGGCCTACCGGCACCGTGGGCACGACCGGGCAGCCGTGCAGCCTTGCGGCCGCAGGACCTCACGGCCCGCCCGATCGGCCGCCGGGTAGTTTGGGCGGTCCGAAGAAATCTCAGGAGGACCGGCCCGTGGCTGCTGATCTGTCGCAGATCGTGAAGGCGTACGACGTGCGCGGAGTGGTGCCCGACCAGTGGGACGAGTCGCTGGCCGAGCATTTCGGGGCCGCGTTCGTCGAGGTGACGGACGCCGACGCGATCGTGATCGGCCACGACATGCGGCCCTCGTCGCCCGGCCTCGCGGCAGCCTTCGCGCACGGTGCGGCGGCGCGC
Source organism: Streptomyces sp. NPDC093149 (assembly GCF_044754145.1). NCBI lineage: Bacteria > Bacillati > Actinomycetota > Actinomycetes > Kitasatosporales > Streptomycetaceae > Streptomyces > Streptomyces sp. NPDC093149. The sequence continues at coordinate 10,399 of NZ_JBIVON010000006.1, read as the reverse complement.
GGCGCGGACGTCACCATGATCGGCCTCTGCTCGACCGACCAGCTGTACTTCGCCTCGGGCAGCCTCGGTCTCCCCGGCGCCATGTTCACCGCTTCGCACAATCCGGCGCGGTACAACGGCATCAAGCTCTGCCGGGCCGGCGCCGCACCCGTGGGCCAGGACACCGGGCTCGCCGAGATCCGCGCCCTGGTCGAGAAGTGGTCCGAGACCGGCGTGCCGCAGCCCGCCGTCACCCCGGGCACCCTCACCGAACGCGAGACGCTTCCCGACTACGCCGCACACCTGCTGTCGCTGGTCGACCTCGCATCGATCCGCCCGCTGAAGGTGGTCGTCGACGCGGGCAACGGCATGGGCGGCCACACCGTCCCCACCGTCTTCGCCGGCCTTCCCGTGGACCTCGTACCGATGTACTTCGAGCTCGACGGCACCTTCCCCAATCATGAGGCCAACCCTCTCGACCCGAAGAACCTCGTCGACCTCCAGGCCCGGGTCGTGGCCGAGGGCGCGGATCTGGGTCTCGCCTTCGACGGCGACGCCGACCGCTGCTTCGTCGTCGACGAGCGGGGCGCGGGCGTCTCCCCGTCCGCGATCACGGCCCTGGTCGCGGCCCGCGAACTCGCCCGCAACGGCGGCAGCGGCACCGTCATCCACAATCTGATCACCTCGCTCTCCGTCCCCGAGGTCGTCCGCGAGAACGGCGGAACGCCGGTCCGCACCCGCGTGGGTCACTCCTTCATCAAGGCGGAGATGGCCGAGCACGGCGCGATCTTCGGCGGCGAGCACTCCGCGCACTACTACTTCCGCGACTTCTGGAACGCCGATACGGGGATGCTCGCCGCGCTCCACGTCCTGGCCGCGCTCGGGAGCCAGAACGGCACCCTGTCGGAACTGGTCGCCCAGTACGACCGCTACACCGGGTCCGGCGAGATCAACTCCACGGTCGCCGACCAGCCTGGCCGCACGGCGGCGGTACGCGAATCCTTCGCACCCCGCGACGGCGTGAGGACCGACGACCTGGACGGCCTGACGGTCATGGGCCCGGACTGGTGGTTCAACCTGCGGGCCTCCAACACGGAACCGCTGCTGCGCCTGAACGTCGAGGCCCGCGACGAGCGGACGATGACGGCGGTACGGGACGAGGTCCTGGCCCTGGTCCGGGCACGGGCCGCGTAGGGCGGGACCGGGCGGACGGGGACGGGCACTGCCGCGAGAGTCCGAGGGCCGGGGATTCGGCCCGGTCGAGCGATTCCGGCCTGCCGAGCGGTGCCGATCGGCCTGCCCCGCGACCCCCGCCCGGCCGAGCCCGCACCCGGCCCTCGCGCTCCTCGACCCCGCCTCGCCCCGGCCCGCGCCCCCCGTACCCCGGCGGTAGGCTGACGTCGCCCGATCCGTGTGAACCCGAACCGCTTGTTCGATTGCTTGAAGGGACTCACCCCATGCCGCTCGAAGCCGGCCTCCTGGAGATCCTCGCCTGCCCGGCCTGTCACTCTCCGCTCGACGACCGGTCGGCAGCCGACAGCCCCGAGCTGATCTGCACCGGCAAGGACTGCGGTCTGGCCTACCCGGTACGGGACGGCATCCCCGTCCTCCTCGTCGACGAGGCCCGCCGCCCCGCGTAACGGCATCCGTGCCCTAACCCGCACGGTGATCAGCATGTGATCGGAGGACCGTCCCCATGCTCGACGAGTCGCTGCTCGACGCCCCGGAATCGCTGGCCCGAGCCGACCGCCGCGGCCTGCTCCGCGGCGCCGCCGAGGCCGGGGCCCGGGTCCGCACGGCCGCCCGGCACGCGGCGGAGGCCGGGATCGCCGCGCTGAACCCGGAAGGCCGCCCCCGCGCCGTACTCATCGCGGGCTCCGGCACCGCCGCGTCCGGCGTGGCCGACCTGATCACCGCCCTGGCAGGAGCCTCCGCGCCCGTCACCCGCATCCACCCCACCGGGGTCGCCCCTGCCGCGGGCGCGCTGCGCTGGACGCTTCCCGGCTGGGCCGGCCCCGTGGACCTGCTGCTCATCGTCACGGCCGAAGGTTCCGAACCCGGCCTCTCCCTCCTCGCCGAACAGGCGTACCGCCGCGGCTGCAGCGTCGTCGCCGTCGCCCCCCGTCAGTCACCCTTGCGCGAGGCGATCGACGGGGCACACGGACTCCTCGTACCGATGGCCACCGCCCCGCACGGCGAGTACGACGCCGAGACGTCCGCGGCGGGACCCGGCACGCTGTGGGCCCTGTTCACCCCCTTGCTCGCGCTGCTCGACCGGGTGGGCCTGGTCACCGCGTCCGCCGAGGCACTGCAGAGTGTCGCCGACCGCCTGGACCGCACAGCGGAACGCTGCGGTCCGGCCATCGCCACATACAGCAACCCGGCCAAGACCCTCGCCGCCGAACTCGCCGACAGCCTGCCCCTCATCTGGACGGAGGGCGAATCCGCGGCCCCGGTCGGCCGTAGATTCGCCGCGGTCCTGGCCGAGCTGTCCGGCCGACCGGCCCTCGCCGCCGAACTCCCCGAGGCACTTCCCGCCCACGGCGCGCTGCTGGCGGGCACCTTCGCCGCCGGGGCCGACCCCGACGACTTCTTCCGCGACCGGGTCGAGGAGCCGGAGCCGCTGCACGCCCGCGTCGTACTGCTCCGCGACCGCCCCACCGGCGGACTGAGCGCCGGCCCCGCCGCCCGCGAACTGGCCCTCGGCCACGACACGGCGATCAGCGAGCTCGAACCGGACGAGGGCACCGAGCTCGAAGCCCTGGCCGAACTCCTCGCGGTCACCGACTTCGCGGCCGTCTACCTGGCACTCGCGTCGGCAGCCCGCGCCTGAGGACCCGAACCGGTCCCGCACCGCACACCACACCCCACTGCACCCGCGCCGCGCCGCCAAGCCCGCCTCCACCACCCCGATCCACGCATCTCACAAGGACGAACCCATGGACCGGCTCTCCAACACCGTGCGCCCTTACGCCTGGGGCTCCACCACCGCCATCCCCGAGCTGCTCGGCATCGCCCCCACCGGGGAACCCCAGGCCGAGATGTGGATGGGCGCCCACCCCGGAGCCCCCTCCCGCCTCACCCGCATGACCGGAACCGGAGAGGCGGGCCACGAACAGGCCCTCACCGAGGTCATCGCCGCAGACCCCGAGCGCGAACTGGGCCGGGCCACCGTCGAGAAATTCGGCCCCCGCCTGCCCTTCCTCCTCAAACTGCTCGCCGCCGGTGCCCCCCTCTCCCTCCAGGTCCACCCCGACCTCGCACAGGCCGGGCGGGGCTACGAGGACGAGGAGCGCCGATCCGTCCCGATCGACGCACCCCACCGCACGTACAAGGACGCCAACCACAAGCCCGAGCTGATCTGCGCGCTCACCCCCTTCACCGGCCTGTGCGGCTTCCGCAGGCCCACCGAGGCGGCCGAGGCGATGGCGGCTCTCGGCATCGACTCCCTCAAGCCCTACGTCGACCTGCTCGGCGCCCATCCCGAAGAGGCGGCCCTGCGCGAGGTCCTCACCGCGATCCTCAGCGCCGACCCGACGGAAATGGCCGAAACGGTGAACCTGGCAGCCGCTGCCGCCGAGCGTCTCGGCGGAGCCCACGCCCCGTACGCGCGGATCGCCCACCACTTCCCCGGCGACCCCGGTGTCCTCGCCGCGATGCTGCTGAATCATGTGGAACTGCAGCCCGGCGAAGCACTCTTCCTCGGCGCCGGTGTCCCGCACGCCTACCTGGACGGCCTCGGCGTCGAGATCATGGCCAACTCGGACAACGTGCTGCGCTGCGGACTCACGCCCAAACACATCGACGTCCCCGAACTGCTGCGCATCGTCCGCTTCGAGGCGACCGACCCCGGTGTCCTGCGCCCCGAGGCGTCCCCGTCCGGCGAGGAACTGTACGAGACGCCCGTGGACGAATTCCGGCTCTCGCGCTTCGATCTGTCGCCCGGCGCGGACCCCGTCGAACTGACCAGGGGCGCCCCGCAGATCCTGCTCTGCACCGCGGGCGCCCCGAAGGCGGGCACGCTCGGTCTCACCCCCGGCGCCTCGGTGTTCGTACCCTCCGGCGAAAAGGTCGAAGTGTCCGGTACGGGAACCCTGTTCCGCGCGACTGTGGTGGTCTGACGTACCGTCCGCACCAACGGCTGCAACAATGTCCGGCCGTACCGCGGCGCCAGGGCCGCAGCATCGAAGAAGGGACACCAGGCACCCATGAGTGCGTCAGGCGGAACCAAGGCGATCGTGGCGGCACTCGGCGCCAACCTCGCGATCGCAGTGGCCAAATTCGTGGCGTTCCTGTTCAGTGGCTCGTCGTCGATGCTCGCGGAGAGCGTCCACTCGGTCGCCGACTCGGGCAACCAGGGACTGCTGCTGCTCGGCGGCAAGAAGGCCCAGCGCGAGGCCACCCCCCAGCACCCCTTCGGCTACGGCCGTGAGCGCTACATCTACGCCTTCCTCGTCTCCATCGTGCTGTTCTCGGTCGGTGGCATGTTCGCGGTGTACGAGGGCTACGAGAAGATCAAGCACCCCCACGAGATCGAGGCCTGGTACTGGCCGGTCGGCGTACTGGTCTTCGCCGTCATCGCCGAGGGCTTCTCCTTCCGTACGGCCATCAAGGAGTCCAACGCGACCCGTGGATCTCTCTCCTGGAAGGAGTTCATCCGCCGCGCGAAGGCCCCCGAACTCCCCGTCGTGCTCCTGGAGGACTTCGGCGCACTGATCGGCCTGGTGCTTGCCCTCGCGGGCGTCGGCCTGGCCCTCGCGACCGGCAATGGCGTCTGGGACGGCATCGGAACCCTCTGCATCGGCGTCCTGCTGATCGTCATCGCGATCGTCCTCGCCGCCGAGACGAAGTCCCTGCTGCTCGGTGAGGCCGCCGGAGCCGACCAGGTCGAGAAGATCAAGGCCGCGGTCGTCGACGGCGACACGGTCACCGGCATCATCCACATGCGTACGCTCCACCTCGGCCCGGAAGAGCTGCTGGTCGCCGCCAAGATCGCGGTGCAGCACGACGACACGGCCACCGAAGTGGCCAACGCCATCAACGCCGCCGAGACCCGTATCCGCGCAGCCGTCCCGATCGCCCGCGTCATCTACCTGGAACCGGACATCTACAGCGAGGCGGCCGCCGCAGCCGGCACCAACCCCGGCAAGGCCCCGGGCGGATCTCCCTCGCCGACTCCCGACGGCCCTTCGGACTCCTCGACACATTCCGGCCACTGAACGCAGCCACGCACCCACATCCTCCGGCCCCTTCCCGACCGCCCCTCCCATCGGCGGCCACCAGCCTTTCGGCCCGCCGTCCCGATCGCCCCGGCATGCCGCTCCTCACCCCCGCCCGTCCGGGCGGGCTGGGAGCGGCTGGGCCGATCGGTGTAGATTCGATGCCAGTGTCAGACGTCGCTGCTGATGGCGGTCGATCGGTCCGTACGCGCGGACCGGCCGAGGGAGAGAGGGCCTCCGACGGACTGTGCTGCGAGCACCCGGGCATTCGTATGTCCGGCGCCGCAGAGCCAGCCGTGCCCACCTCGACACCCATCACGAGGAGCAGCCCGTTATGACAACGGTCGCCAATCGCCAGGACTTCAAGGTCGCCGACCTCTCCCTCGCGGCGTTCGGTCGCAAGGAGATCACCCTCGCCGAGCACGAGATGCCCGGCCTGATGTCGATCCGCAAGGAGTACGCCGCCACGCAGCCGCTGGCCGGTGCGCGCATCACCGGTTCGCTGCACATGACCGTGCAGACGGCCGTGCTGATCGAGACCCTGGTCGCCCTCGGCGCCGAGGTCCGCTGGGCCTCCTGCAACATCTTCTCCACCCAGGACCACGCCGCCGCGGCCATCGCCGTGGGCCCGAACGGCACCCCCGACGCTCCTGCGGGCGTCCCGGTCTTCGCCTGGAAGGGCGAGACGCTCGAAGAGTACTGGTGGTGCACGGAGCAGGCTCTGACCTGGCCGAACACCCCCACGGGTGGCCCGAACATGATCCTCGACGACGGTGGTGACGCCACGCTCCTCGTCCACAAGGGCGTCGAGTTCGAGAAGGCCGGTGCGGCCCCGGACCCGTCGACCGCGGACAGCGAGGAGTACGGCCACATCCTCACCCTGCTGAACCGTACCCTCGGTGAGTCCCCGCAGAAGTGGACCCAGCTGGCGTCCGAGATCCGCGGTGTCACCGAAGAGACCACGACCGGTGTGCACCGGCTCTACGAGATGCACCGCGACGGCACCCTCCTCTTCCCGGCGATCAACGTCAACGACGCCGTCACCAAGTCCAAGTTCGACAACAAGTACGGCTGCCGCCACTCCCTGATCGACGGCATCAACCGCGCCACCGACGTCCTCATCGGCGGCAAGACCGCCGTCGTCTGCGGCTACGGCGACGTGGGCAAGGGCTGCGCGGAGTCCCTGCGCGGCCAGGGCGCCCGCGTGATCATCACCGAGGTCGACCCGATCTGCGCGCTGCAGGCGGCGATGGACGGCTACCAGGTGACCACGCTCGACGAGGTCGTCGACAAGGCCGACATCTTCGTCACCACCACGGGCAACAAGGACATCATCATGGCCGCCGACATGGCCAAGATGAAGCACCAGGCCATCGTCGGGAACATCGGTCACTTCGACAACGAGATCGACATGGCCGGCCTGGCGAAGATCGACGGCATCGTCAAGGACGAGGTCAAGCCGCAGGTCCACACCTGGACGTTCCCCGACGGCAAGGTCCTCATCGTGCTGTCCGAGGGCCGTCTGCTGAACCTGGGCAACGCCACCGGCCACCCGTCGTTCGTGATGTCCAACTCGTTCGCGGACCAGACCCTGGCCCAGATCGAGCTGTACACCAAGCCCGAGGAGTACCCGACCGACGTCTACGTGCTGCCCAAGCACCTGGACGAGAAGGTCGCCCGTCTCCACCTCGACGCGCTCGGCGTGAAGCTGACGACGCTCCGCCCCGAGCAGGCCGCCTACATCGGTGTCGAGGTCGAAGGCCCGTACAAGCCCGACCACTACCGCTACTGATCCCGCCCGTCAGCGACCGCGCACGTCACCACCGGTCGGTGACGACCGACCGGTGACAGACGGAACAGCCTCAGCAGCAGCTACGAGCGCAGGCCCCCGCACCCCCGTGTCGGGGGCCTGCGCCGTACCGCACCCGCTCAGCCCGAGGAACCCCGAAGGACCCCATGCCCCGCGGCCGATATTCGCTCCACGATCTCCACGATCACACCCTCCTCGGCGAAGAACACTTCCAGTGCGCCCCCGGTCCCTCCGGCTGGCGCTACGTCTCCCAGACCACCGCCCCTTCCGGCGACCACCTCGGGTCCGTCGACCTCACCCTCGATGCACTGGGCCGCCCCATCCGCCTCGAACTCCACGCCGCGAGCTGGCAGGTCCGCGGCGCCGCCCTCGAAGGCGTCACCTGGGTCCGCACCGACCCGACCGGCACTCACGCCACCGAAGGCAATGCGCGCGCCCACGCCTTCACCGGCACATCCCCCGCATTCCTCGTCGCGACCGCACGACTGCTGCGCCTCACCCCCGCTTCCCCCGCGACCCGCGTCCGCCTGGTCGCCTTCACGGACCCGGTCCTCGCCCCCCGTACCGTCGACCAGTCCTGGGCCCTGGTGAACAGTGAAGCGCACACCACTGACAACGGCCCTCTGACGGTGGACGAATACCAGGTCAGCGCCTTGGACACCGGCGAACAGCACACTGTGCACATCGCCGGCGACGTGGTCCTCTCGGCGCCCGGCATCGAGCTCGAAGACCTGGAATCCCCACCGTCACCGCGCTGAGGTCTTCCGTCCGGATCTCACCGGGGCTCGCGTGCCCCGGTGCACCGATCCGGCCTGATCCAGAACGAAAGGCCACAGCACTAGGCAGGCGGCGCGAACCCCGTCGCAGCGGGCGCAGCCCCGCTCTCCTCCACCACCAGCCCCACGGGAGCGGGTGCCCCGGCGACCTCCGCAGCCGGCCGGGACTCCACCGGCAGGGGTTCTGCCGACGGGGAAGCAACATCTCCACCGTTCAATGCCCCGCTCCCCGCCTGCCCGCCCGCACCGGCGTCCGCACCCTCGACCCGCCCGGACCTCGCTTGCACCGCACTGCCTCGACCAGCGGCGAGCACCCGCCGCGCATCCCGCGCCTGGCGTTCGTTCACCACTGCCGCCAGATACGCCCCGGCCGGCACCCCCTCGGGCACCGGAACTCCGGTCCGCGTCGCCAACTCTCCGGCCAGCCGTCCCGCCATGGACCAGCCCACCTGCGCGTCGAGCTGATGGATCCGCGTCAGGTACTGGCGTATCGCCAGCCAGAGATCGTCCGGCACCGCCGACAGATCCAGTCCCGCGAACCGCCCGACCAACCACGGCGGCGGAGGCGGCACGGCAGCCGCCCGCCCGGCCGGCACCCGCTCACGTACGACGAGCGTCCCCGCGAACACATCACCGAGCCGCCGTCCCCGCGCCGACACCAGCGAAGCGATACAGGCGACAACCCCGAGCGTCATCAGAACCTCGACGACCCCCATGGCCCCGCGCACCAGAGCATGCCGGAATCGGATCGGCCCGCCGTCGTCCCGGACCACCCGCAGCCCGCACGCCAGCTTCCCCAGCGAACGCCCATGGCTGAGCGTCTCCACCGCGATCGGCCCACCCACCAGCACCAGCAGGAAGGAGGCGACGGATATCGCCGCGAGTGCCGCGTCGTCCAGCTTCGCCGTCGCCATGGCCAGCCCGATCGACACGAGGACGAACGCCGTCCCCACCAGGGCGAGATCGATGGCCAGAGCCAGAGCCCGACTCGGCAATTCAGCCGGCCGCAGTCCCAGCACGACCGCGTCCCCGGTCACGAGCTCACTCATCGCTACCCCATCCTTCGCCGGTCTTCCCTGCCCGTCGGGGCCTCAGTCTGCCAAGCTGACCCGCAGCGCGCCGCCGTAGTACGCACCCCGTACGCACCCATGCCTGGAGCAGCAGCCGACCATGGACCTCGACGTCTTCGTGACCACCCACCGCACCGAGTGGGACCGCCTGGACCATCTCCTGCGCCGCGGGCGCCGACTCACCGGCGCGGAAGCAGATGAACTCGTCGAGCAATATCAGCGCACGGCCACGCACCTCTCTCTTCTCCAGTCCAGTACCCCGGATCCGATGCTCACCGCGCGCCTCACTCAGCTCGTGGCCCGTGCCCGGTCGGTGGTGACAGGCACTCGCCGAGCCACTTGGCGCGACGCCACACGCTTCCTGACCAGTGGTTTCCCCGCCGCCGTCTACCGATCCAGACACTGGTGGATACCCACGGCTGTGCTCTCGACCTTGCTGGCCGCAGTCATCGGCTGGTGGATCGGTACGCATCCGGAAGTCCAGTCGGCCATCGCGGCACCGGACGACCTCCGCCGCCTGACGAGTCCGGGCGGGGAGTACGAGACCTATTACTCCAGCCACCCGGCCGCATCGTTCGCCGCCCAGGTCTGGACGAACAATGCCCAGGCCGCAGCCATGTGCCTGGTCCTGGGAGCGTTCCTCGGCATCCCGGTGATCTGGATCCTCTTCGCCAATGTGCTGAACCTCGGGGTCGGCATCGGTCTGATGTCCGCGGCCGGCCGACTCGACACATTCCTGGGGCTGATCCTCCCGCACGGCCTGCTCGAACTCACCGCTGTCTTCGTCGCAGCGGGTACGGGCCTGCGCCTCGGCTGGACGGTCATCGACCCGGGCCCGCAGAGTCGCCGCTCAGCCCTCGCCGAACGGGGCAGAGCGGCGATGGGCATGGCCATCGGCCTCGCCCTGGTCCTGTTCGTCTCGGGCCTCATCGAAGGCTTCGTCACCCCCTCCGGCCTTCCGACCTGGGCGAGAATCGCTCTCGGCATCACGGCCGAGCTGGCCTTCCTCGGGTACGTCTACATCCTGGGAGGCCGAGCCGCACGAGCAGGAGACCAGGGAGACCTGGATCCCACGGAACGCAGCGCCGAGCTTCCGGTCGCTGCCTGATGTGCGTACGACCCCGCTGACCTGCTAGTCTCAACTTCTCCCCAAGAGACCGTTGACACGGTGGACATGGGGAGGTAGATTTTAACGGTTGCGTCGGACTGGACAGGTCCGATCCCAACGGTTAACGTCTAGCTCGCTCTCACCGGAAACACATTTCCGCAGAGCCATTGATTCTCTCATTCCGAATCACACAGTCGATTTAGTTCGACTGAATGTTTCTGATAAAGTCGAGTCAGCCGAAAGGCAAGGCCGCTCCAATCGGCCACCGGAATTCATATTCGAACCGGAAACGGTGAGAAAAGAGTCTGGTAAGGTTGGAACCGCTGGAAAGGGAAACGCGAAAGCGTGGAACTGGAAAGCGGCCCCGCTTCGACCGGGAATCGGACACGAAAGAGTCTGATAGAGTCGGAAACGCAAGACCGAAGGGAAAAGCCCGG
>NZ_JBIVON010000005.1:567972-602187 GCF_044754145.1 Streptomyces sp. NPDC093149 | reverse complement strand
CTTCCTTTGTACTCACCCGCAGAACACTCTCTGGGGCTTTCCTCCGGGCTTTTCCCTTCGGTCTTGCGTTTCCGACTCTATCAGACTCTTTCGTGTCCGATTCCCGGTCGAAGCGGGGCTGCTTTCCAGTTCCACGCTTTCGCGTTTCCCTTTCCAGCGAGTCCGACTCTATCAGATCCTTTCGAGCCTGATTCCCAGTCAGCGGGGCTTGTCTTCCGGGCCGTTGGGCCGTTCCGACGTCCAAACTCTAGCGGATTTTCCCGGCGACTCATAATCGAGTCTTCGAAATTAATTTCGGCATGCCGAAATTGTCCCGAGTGGGAGATCGTGCTGAGTTTTGGTTGCCGCGTTCACGGCGGGATCGGTTGTCGCAGAACCGTTCCGGCTCCGTGACAACTCGAAGAACCTTACGGATCGCGGAGGGGCGTGTCAACCCGGGCAGGTCAAGTCGTTTTCCCGCGCGTCGGACAGGGTTTCAGTCCAGGTCGGTGAGACGTCCGCCGGCGTCCGGCTGGGCGTGCTCCACGCGGCGCAGGAGGCGGATCAGCATCTCTCCGAGGACCCCGCGCTCGTCGCTCGTGAGGTCCTGAAGCAGGTCCTCCTCGAAGGCGGTGGCCATGCGCATCGCCTCCAGCCACTTCGTGCGCCCCTCGTCGGTCAGCTCGACGATCACACGCACCCGGTTGCTCTCGTCCCGGTCACGGGTGACCAGGCCCTCGCCCGCCATGCGGTCGATGCGGTGCGTCATCGCCGCAGGGGTGAGACCGAGGCGCTTGGCCAGTTCCCCCGGCCCCAGGCGGTACGGGGAGCCGGCCAGGACCAGGGTCTTGAGGACCTCCCACTCGGCGTTGCTGATGCCGAGGGCGGCGACCTGGCGGCCGTACGCCACGTTCATCCGGCGATTCAGACGGCCCAGGGCCGAGACGACCTGCTCGACCTGGGGGTCCAGGTCACGGAACTCGCGCTGATAGGCGGCGATCTGCTCGTCGAGGCTCGGCTCCTGCGGGCCGGGCTGCTCGGTGGTGTCAGACATGGCGGGCAGTATCGCACGCCCCTCAAAGCCGTCGAAGTCCTTCAGGTTGAATTGTTGAGCTTCTAACTTTAGTGCTAAAGTCTTCGGGTTCGAGTCGTTCGGATGGCTCGGCAAGCAACTTCGAGACCTTGAGGTAGGTGAGTGTGACCAGGGAGATGGGTGCAGCACTGCGGCGGATCCAGCTGGGGAGCGCGCTGAGCGCGTTCGGGCTGGGGTTCACCGTTCCGTATCTGTACGTCTATGTGGCGCAGGTACGTGATCTTGGTGCTGGCACCGCGGGAGTCGTACTGGCGGTCTTCGCCATGGCGGCGCTGGCCGTCCTGCCGTTCACCGGGCGGGCCATCGACCGGCGCGGACCGCTGCCTGTGCTCGTCGTCGCCTCGGCCGTCGCTTCCCTGGGCGCCGTCGCCCTCGGCCTGTCATCGGGCGTGACCGCCTCCGTGCTGTCGGCCGCGGTCCTCGGCGCGGGTACCGCGGTCATGCAGCCGGCTCTCGCCACCATGCTCGTGTGGTGCTCCAGCACCGCCACCCGTACACGTGCCTTCGCCATGCAGTTCTTCCTGCAGAACCTCGGGCTCGGCATCGGCGGGCTGGTCGGTGGGCAGATCGTCGACACGAGCCGGCCGGAGACCTTCACTCTGCTGTTCCTGATCGAGGCCGCGATGTTCGTCGTGCTCGGTGTCATCGCCTCCACGGTGCGGCTGTCCCGTACGCCTTCCTTCTCCGAGGCCCGTCCCACCGACGGGTCCAAGGCGCCGGGCGGACTGCGGGCACTGCTCTCGCACCGGGCCATGGTGCAGCTGTGCGTGCTGGGCTTCGTGCTGTTCTTCGCCTGTTACGGACAGTTCGAGTCCGGGCTCGCGGCGTACGGCACCGAGGCCGCCGGGATCCAGCCGTCGACGCTCGGTATCGCGCTCGCCGCGAACACCGCCGTCATCGTCGTGGCCCAGTTCGTCGTGCTGCGCCTGGTGGAGCACCGCAAGCGCACCCGGGTCATTGCCTCGGTCGGTCTGATCTGGGCCTTCGCCTGGATCGTGGCGGGGTACGCGGGACTCGGGCACGGCAGCCAGACCATGGCGACGGCCGCGATGATCTCCACGTACGCGCTGTTCGGACTGGGTGAGTCGATGCTGTCGCCGACCGTGGCGCCGCTCGTCGCCGATCTGGCGCCGGAGTCGATGGTCGGGCAGTACAACTCCGCGTTCGCCCTGTGCAAGCAGCTCGCGCTGGCGGTCGGTCCGGCCGTGGGCGGGCCGATGGGGGCGACGCTGCACGGCCCGTACATCGTGACGTTCGTGCTGTTCTCGCTGGGCATCACGGTACTGGCGCTGCGGCTCGGCCGACGGCTCACCCCCGTACAGGATCAGCCCTCGGTCGAGGTCGTGCCGTCCAGGGTGGTGGCCGTGTCACTGCCGGACGCCGAGCCCGTGGCCGCCTCCGCCGTCACCCCCCGCTGACGCCGCGGGAGTGAACGGGGGAGGTGAGTAGGGGTCCTGTCGCGGCAGGTCCCCTACTGCGGCAGGGCGAATTCGCACCAGACCGCCTTGCCGCCGCCCGGTGTGCGGCGGCTGCCCCAGTGCGTGGCGATCGTCGCGACGATGGAGATGCCGCGGCCCGCCTCGTCCGCCGGATCGGCACGACGCAGACGGGGCAGGTGGTCGTCGGCGTCGGTCACCTCGATGATCAGGCGGCGGTCGGTACGACGCAGGCCCAGGCGCATCGGCGGGGTGCCGTGCTTGAGGGAGTTCGCGACGAGTTCGCCCGCGGCCAGCACGCCCAGGTCGCAGAGTTCGACCGGGAATCGCCACGACGTCAGGACGCCGGTCGCGAAGGCGCGGGCGCGCGGGGCCGCTTCGATCCCGCCGAGGAGATCGAGCGAGGCGTTGTGGAACAGCTCCGCGTCCGCCCCTGTACGGGCGGGATGCTGAACCACCAGCACCGCCACGTCGTCGTCGTGTTCCGCGGTGACGCCGAGGGAGCGGATCAGCCGGTCGCAGACCACCTGGGGTGAGCCCTTGGCACCGGAGAGGGCGCGCTCCAGGGCCGCGACGCCCTCGTCGATGTCCTCGCTGCGGCGCTCCACCAGGCCGTCCGTGTAGAGGACCGCGGTGGAGCCGGGCGGCAGCGCGATCGTGCCCGATGTGTGGATCCAGCCCCCTGTGCCGAGCGGCGGCCCGGTCGGGTCCTCGGCGCGGTGGACCGTACCGTCCTCGTGGCACACCAGGATCGGGAGATGCCCGGCGGAGGCGTAGACGAGCCGGCCCTCGTTCGGGTCGTGGACCGCGTAGGCGCAGGTGGCGATCTGACTCGCGTCGATCTCGGCGGCGAGACCGTCGAGGAGTTGGAGCACCTCGTGCGGCGGGAGGTCGAGGCGGGCGTAGGCGCGTACGGCCGTGCGGAGCTGGCCCATGACCGCGGCGGCTCGCACCCCCCGGCCCATCACGTCCCCGATGACCAGGGCGGTGCGGCCCGCGCCGAGAGTGATGACGTCGTACCAGTCACCGCCGACCGCCGCATCCGTGCCGCCGGGCTGATAGGTGGCGGCGATCCGGAGGTCGTCGGGCTGTTCCAGCTCCTGCGGCAGCAGGGAGCGCTGGAGGGTGACGGCCGTTTCGCGGTGGCGGCGCTCGCTGGCGCGGAGCCGTTCGGCAGCCTCGGCGTGGTCGGTGACATCGGCGGCGTACACGAGCACTCCGCTCTCGCTGCCCCTGTCCCTGTTTCTGTTCCTGCTGTTCTTGATGTCCTTGTTCTGCTTCTCGGCCCTGTCACCGTCGCTGTTGTAGCTGTTGGTCTCGCCCTCGCCGTGCGTGTACCTGTCCCTGTACACGGGGGTGCAGGTGACGGTGTACGAATTCCCGCTGCGGACCTTGCGGGACTTGACCGTGCGAGGGGTGCCGCTGCGCAGCACCTGGTCCATGAGCGGCAGCAGACTGAGTTCGGTGAGCTCGGGCATGGCCTCGGCCGCGGTGGCGCCGGCCGGGCGGGGTCCGAAGGCGGCGGCGTAGGCATCGTTGACGTAGGCGATCCGGTGATCGGGGCCGTACACCAGCGCCACAAGGGCGGGCAGCCGACCGAGGATGTCCCGGGCGGAGAGGTCCTCCAAGGCGGCAGGTCCGCGGTCCTCGGGCGGTTCATCGGGCGCGTCGACGCCGGTGTCCCCAGGCGTGTCGCTGCGTGTGTCGCCGCCCGGCGGGCAGGGTCCGGTCCCGGGTTGCGCGTACTCCGCGCGTGCCGGAGGCACGGAACTGCGGTCGTCCCGTGCGGCGGCGCGGCGCTGCGTTCCGGGTAGGCGGGCGCTCCAACGCGTGAAGTTCACGGAATTTCTGGCCTCGTGTGTCGGTCTGGTCCGCTCGGGCGGGCTGCTTCCTCTGCCGGCTCCACTACCGGATTTCTGTCGCCGGGGTCGGGGCCGGGTCTCATCGCCCTGCTCGTACGTCTGATGCGTCTGGAACGTCGGTGCTGTTCACTGTTGGTCACTGCCGGCCGGGTCACTCTGTGCAGATGTGGGCCCACCTATGGTCACACGTCCAGTGTGGCGGACCGTACTGACAGTGGTCGGTACGGTCGCGCCCCGGTGGGCGTCGAGGCGGTCCGACGGCCGGTCAGCCGCCGTTCCCCGGTGGGCCGTCGGGCCCCTGTGACTTGTCGGGTCTCTGCGGGTTCCCGGGGCCCGGTGGGCCGCCGGTGTTCGGCGGGCGGTCGGTGTTCGGTGGACGGTCGGTGTTCGGCGGGCCGCCGGGCCTGGTTCGTCCGCCACCTGCGGCGAGTTCGAATTCCGCGCGTGGGTGTTCCAGCGAACCGAGAGAGACGATCTCGCGTTTGAAGAGCCCGGCGAGAGTCCATTCGGCAAGGACACGGGCCTTGCGGTTGAACGTCGGGACACGGCTGAGGTGGTACGTACGGTGCATCAGCCAGGCCGGGTAGCCCTTGAGTTTGCGTCCGTAGACGTGGGCCACGCCCTTGTGGAGGCCGAGTGAGGCGACGGAGCCCGCGTAACTGTGCCGGTACTCCTTGAGGGGTTCGCCGCTGATCGACGCGAGGACGTTCTCGGCGAGGACCTTGGCCTGACGCACGGCATGCTGCGCGTTGGGGGCGGTCTCCCGGCCGGTCTCCGCGGCGGTCAGGTCGGGAACGGCCGCGGCGTCGCCCGCGGCCCAGGCGTGCTCGACCCCTTCGACGGCTAGTTCCGCCGTGCATCGGAGCCTGCCGCGCTCGTTGAGCGGCAGGTCGGTGGCGGCGAGGACCGGTGCGGGTCTGACACCCGCGGTCCACACGAGCGTGCGGGTCGGGAAGCGGGAGCCGTCGCTCAGGACCGCGATCCGGTCCTCGCAGGACTCCAGCCTGGTGTCGAGGCGTACGTCGATGTTCCGGCCGCGCAGCTCGCGGATCGCGTAGCCGCCCATCGCCTCACCGACCTCGGGCAGGATGCGTCCGGACGCCTCGACGAGGATCCATTTCAGGTCCTCGGCCTTGATGTTGTGGTAGTACCGCGAGGTGTAACGGGCCATGTCCTCCAGCTCGGCGAGAGCCTCGACGCCTGCGTAGCCGCCGCCGACGAAGACGAAGGTGAGGGCGGCGTCGCGGATGGCCGGGTCGCGGGTGGCGGAGGCGATGTCCATCTGCTCGATGACGTGGTTGCGCAGCCCGATCGCCTCCTCGACGGTCTTGAAGCCGATGCCGTGCTCGGCGAGGCCGGGGACCGGGAGGGTGCGAGAGACGGAACCCGGTGCGAGGACGAGTTCGTCGTAGGAGATCTCGACCGCGCCGGTGCCGTCCTCCCCGGTGGCGAGGGTGGTGACGGTCGCCGTCCGCTTGGCGTGGTCGATGCGCTGGGCCTCACCGATCACGATCTTGCAGTCCGCCAGGACCCGGCGGAGCGGTACGACGACATGGCGCGGCGAGATCGAACCGGCCGCCGCTTCGGGCAGAAACGGCTGATACGTCATATAAGGCTCGGGGGTGACGACGACGATCTCGGCCTGACCGCCCCTGAGTCTCTGCTTCAGCTTCCGCTGGAGACGCAGCGCTGTGTACATCCCGACGTAGCCGCCGCCGACGACGAGAACGCGCACACCTGGCGGGGGGCCGGGGGGTGTTCCCCCGGAATCTGAAGCCATCACCACCCCATGACGCAACGTGCTCAAGGGTTTGTCCACAGCCCCGGCAAATTGTGTGACCGGAGGTTTCGGGCGGGGCGTCGTCGCTGATCCGCGCGGCGACACGCAAGCTACGCAGGTCAGGGGTTGGAATGGGGGTGGTGGGCCGGGGGCGAATCAGTGACCAACCGGTCCTTGCTCCGATCGGGGGGCGCTCCGTGCGGAACTACCCCCTTCTGAATTGACCCGGGCTCAACTATGTTCGTATGTCGTCGGGGAGCCGGGTCGAGACCGTGATCCACTCTCCGGCTCAAACGGCGGGAAGTCTCCGGGGGGAGACGTCATAACCGGGGGAAATGTTATGCACATTCAGGATTCTCATTGGCAGACCACTGCTGACGTCACGTCCCATTCGTCCGACGGGATCGGGCGAAGCGGAGCTGTGGGAACGGCTGTGGGGACAGTGGACACGGTGGGTTCGGCAGGCGGGGCGGCCGGAGTGACCGGGGCGGTCGGTACGGTCGTGACCACTGGAACGAACGGCCGCTCGGCTCCGCTTCGCGTGGACGCGCAGCGGAATCTGGAGCATGTGCTGCGAGCCGCGCGCGAGGTTTTCGGCGAGCTGGGGTACGGGGCTCCGATGGAGGACGTGGCGCGCCGCGCCAGGGTCGGAGTCGGCACGGTGTACCGGCGGTTCCCGAGCAAGGACGTGCTGGTGCGGCGGATAGCCGAGGAGGAGACCTCCCGGCTGACCGACCAGGCGCGGGCCGCGCTGGGCCAGGAGGACGAGCCGTGGTCGGCGCTGTCGCGCTTCCTGCGGACGTCCGTGGCGTCGGGAGCGGGACGGTTGCTGCCGCCGCAGGTGCTGCGGGTCGGGGTCGATGTCGACGCCGATGACGATGCGGATGTCCAGGTCGCCGGCGACGTCGAGGGCTCGGCCGCCGCCGGGGAATCGGGGGCCGCAGCGGCTTCCGGACCGGACTCGGCCGGTGTGCGGAACGAGACGCGAGTACCTCAGCAGCGCCAGGGCGCGGACCAGGCCGGCCTCCGGCCGGTCGACGGGCGCCCCGGCTCCGCCGCGGAGATCGGCCCCGATGCCGACGACGCGGGAGCAGGCGAACTGCTGGAGGTCGTCGGCCGACTGGTGGACCGGGCGCGGGCAGCAGGTGAGCTGCGTCGCGATGTGACGGTGGCGGACGTGCTGCTGGTCATCGCGACAGCGGCGCCATCGCTGCCTGACCCGGCTCAGCAGGCCGCGGCTTCGAGCCGGCTGCTCGACATCCTTCTGGAGGGACTGCGTTCACGGCCCGTGGCGTGAACGGGGTGTGATCGCCGCCCGATGCGTGAGCGAGGGAGGCGGTCCCCCGGGCGGCTCGGATGCGTGGTCGGCACGAACGGGTCGGCCGAGTATGCGGCCGGGCGCCTCGGGTACGTAGCCGGCACGAACGAGTCGCCCAAGTGTGCGGCCGGGCGCCTCGGGTACGTAGCCGGCACGAACGAGTCGCCCAAGTGTGCGGCCGGGGTGAGTGGCTGACATGGCCCGTTTCGGAGGGTCCTGCTCAGCGGCTCGTTCCCGTTCGTCCGCTGCACGCATCGGGCTTCCGCGTCCGGCTCCCACCTCCAGGTTCCGAGCCCGGCTTCCCCGTACGGACGCCGTCCGAACTGGCCTTGATCGGTGTGCGTTCCGTGCTCTCGGCGTGGGGTGGGCACTCGGCAGGACCTCGCCGTGGAAGCTGCCCGCCCCTTCGTCCGCAGCCTCCACGTACAAAAGAAGCGCGAAGACCCTTCCCCGAATGAGTGGCTGCTAGTGCTCACATTCGAGAAAACGCCCCGGATGAGTGGTTGCTGGGGCTGAGTCGTCGGCGTGATTGCGCCATGTGACAGTCTTGCCCGATGTTCGGGTCCGACAGCGCATACGGGGGCTTCCGCGATGACCGGTGACGGGCAGCAGGAAGAGTCGTTCGACGACGTCTCCGCCGTGGGCGGTGCGACGGAGGACGGTGGGCTGTCCTCCCCGCAGGTACCGAGCCAGGCCGGACCCGGGCGAGCCGACGGTGACACCGGGGGCCGCGCCGTCCTGCCCGGTCCGTGGCCGGCGCCCGTCGAGGCCGGTGCCGAGCCCGAGGGCGCGGTGCCGATGCAGCGGGAGGGCCGCAGCAGCACCGCCGGTGCCTCCGGCTCCCCGTCCTCGGACGCCGAATTGATCACGCAGATGCGGGACGGCGACGATCTCGCGTACGAGGAACTGTTCCGGCGGCATTCGGACGCGGTGCGCCGCTACGCGCGCACCTGCTGCCGGGACGCGCACACCGCCGACGACCTGACGGCCGAGGTCTTCGCCCGCACACTGCAGGCGGTACGGAGGGGCAAGGGGCCCGAGGAGGCTGTACGGGCCTACCTCATGACCGCAGTCCGGCACGTCGCAGCCGCCTGGACCAAGACCGCGAAGCGGGAGCAATTGGTCGATGACTTCGCGGTGTTCGCCGCCCAGGCAACCCAGTCGTCCCAGGTGTCGGACGCGGACACGCTCGACCTCGGTGCCGATGTGCTGGCGATGCACGAGGCCGAACAGTCGATGGCGATGCAGGCGTTCCGCAGTCTGCCGGAGCGCTGGCAGGCGGTGCTGTGGCACACCACCGTCGAGGAGGAGTCGCCCAGCGAGGTCGCCCCGTTGTTCGGGCTGACCGCCAATGCCACGGCGGTGCTGGCCAGCCGGGCCCGCGAGGGCCTCAAGCAGGCCTACCTGCAAGCGCATGTGAGCCGGGCGCTCACCTCGGACGGCGACTGCGCGCGGTACGCCGACCGCCTCGGCGCGTATGCCCGAGGCGGGCTCCGAATGCGGGCCGAGCGCGGGTTGCGCGGGCATCTGGACGAGTGCGTGAAGTGTCGGCTCGCCGCGGGCGAACTGGCCCATGTCAACGCCGGGATTCCCGCGCTGCTGCCGGTCGCGGTCATCGGCTGGTTCGCCGCCGGGTACACGCTCAAGGCCGCCGGAATCGTCGCCAGTGGCGCGGGCGCCGGAGCCGCGGCGGCGGCGACCGGCGGAAGCGCGTCCGGAGGCTCGGCAGGTGGTACCGCGGTCTCCGAAGGACTCGGTGCCCCGGCGAAGGCCGGTATCGCGGCGGCGGTTGCCGTGGCCGTGACGGCCGGACTGGCCTGGGCGCTGGTCGGCAACGACCAGCCGAAGCCCGCGGCCGAGCACGCGGCGAAGCCGGCTGTCGCGGCGCCTGCCGCACCGACCCCGGCACCGTCGAGGCCGGCACCACCGTCGAAGCCCGCACCGCCCGCTCCACCTGCGCCCCCCGCGCCGAAGTCGCCTCCCTCGCCGGAGCCCGCCCCCACCTCGAAGCCGACCCCGAATCCCCCCTCGAAGCCGATACCGAAGCCGACATCGAAGCCGGTGCCACCCGCACCACCTGTTCCGACCCCGACGCCCCCCGCGCCGAAGCCCACCTCGAAGCCGAAGCCGACGCCCACCCCGACGGCGACACCCCCTCCGCCGCCTGCGTCGACCGTCTACCGGGTCAGTGAGCTGGGCTACTCGATGCAGGGCGACCACACCGAACCGGAGGTGGTGATCAATGAGAGCGGTTGGGTCTGGCAGCGTTCCGGTCTGTCGATCGGCGGCACGCGGTACGCCCATGGCGTGACCGTCCACGGCAAGTCCTCGGTCACGATCCAGCTGAACCGGCAGTGCACGCGTTACGAGGCCGTGGTCGGGATCGACGACATGACACTGGGGCTGGGCTCGGTGCGCTTCTCCGTCTTCGACGGTGACGGGGCACGGCTGTGGCAGTCCCCCGTGATGAAGGGCAACGACCCGGCCGTGCCCGTCGGAGTGGGTATCGCCGGTCAGGAGAGGATCCGGCTCGTCGTCGAGCGGACGCGGCCGGGGGGCGGCGCGGCACTCGCCGACTGGGCGGACTCGGTCATCAGCTGTCGGTGAGGCGACCGGGCACCGCCCCTGCGGACGGAGCGCCCGGGAGTTCCTCGGTGATACGGGTCGGGCGCGGTCGGACACCTGTCGGTCGTCGCGTACTACCGACAACGACCGGTACGGCCACGGCAAGAACGGCCCCGTCCACCGCTACGGCTGCAGTGTCCGCCTCGCCGGGACGACTCCGCCCGCCACCGCGCGCTGGCGAGGTGCCGCCGTGCCCGTCCAGCAGGTGCCGCGCCGCGAGACGAGGCGGCGGAGCCAGAGTTCCGTGGACGCCAGGTGCGCCAGGCCGTCCAACGGGAGCGGCTCACCCTCCGAGGCGGCACGCAGGGCCTTCCGTACGACGCGGGCCTCGATCAGCCCCGCGTCGGCGAGCAGCGGGGCGTCGAAGAGGGCGATCAGGTCGGGCAGCGCGGCGCGCAGGCCCGTGCGGGCCGTCGCGTTCGAGGTGGCCAGGGAGGGGGTGCCCCAGCCGGAGGGAAGTTCGTGAATGCCCGCGCCGGCGAGCACCCTGCGCAGAATCGCGGCGCGGGCGCCCGGCTGGACCCGGAGCGATTCGGGGAGCGCACGGGCGGCGCGTACGACCTGGTTGTCGAGGAACGGGGCGTGCAGCCGCTGGCTGCGGTTCTCCGCGGCCTGCTCCAGGATCCGGTGGTCCGCGGCGTACCGGGCGAGGGCCGCCCTGGCACGGGCCTCGCCCGGACGCTGGACGGAGGCGGGCCGGATCGCCGCCTCCTGAAGGCGAACCGATACTTCCGCGAGCGCCTCCCCCGTCAGCCAGTGTGCGGCGGGCCCCGGCCGCGACCAGGCGAGGGCGGCGAGCGAGGCGTCGGCGGGGGTGTCGAGGTCGGGGGTGTGGCGGTTCGCGTCCGGCAGCAGGCCGGCCGCCGTCTCCAGGCCCGTGCGGTACGACGTACGGGACAGGCGGCGGGCCGCGCGATAGACGGTCAGCGGTACGAAGAGGGAGTGCGCGGTAGGGCCCTCGGCCTTGGCGAGTGCGGCGACCGGGCGCAGCAGATGGCGTCGGCGCCGGTCCATCAGCAGGTCGGCGAGGCGGGCCGGGTGGGCGTCGAGCACCTGCCGGGCACCGCCGCCGACGAAGTGGTCGGCGCTGCCCGAGGCGAGACGGCGACGATGGCGCTCGGCGGCGACGAGGGACGGGCCGGGTTCATCGGTGAGCGGGCCGCCCCCCAGGTCGGCGTAGGGCAGCGCCTCCTCCCCGGCGGCGACGACGACATGGTGCAGGCGCGGGTTGGCCGCGATGACGCGGGCGCGTTCGAGTTCGTCCTCGTGTCCGCGGGTGGTGAGGTCGTTGAAGGTGACGGCGAGCAGCCGCTCCCCCGCTCCCGTGCCGTGGCCCAGGAGGGTGCCCGGCAGGCCCGGCAGTCCGGCGGCGAGCAGGGCAAGGGTGGCGGAGGCACTGCCTCCGGAGAGGTCGGCGCCGATGCCGGGTACGGGTGCGCCGCGGGCGGCACGTCGTTCGGCGGGACCCATGCCGGGGACCGGGCCCGGGTCCGGCGGCAGGGTTTCGGGGGCATGGCGCGGGGCGGTCAGTCTGGCGCGTACTGCTTCGACCAGTGCGTCACGCACCCCCTCGACGGCGCTGACGGGGTCGATCTGGGGGGCTGCGACGGCGAGGGAGGCCACCGCCTCGTAGCCGGTGATCTCGCGCGATCCCTCGCGGAGGATGAGCGCGTGCCCCGGCGGGATGCGTTTCACTCCGGCGTACGGGGTTCCGTCGCGCAGCGCCTCCGGTGTTTCGGGGCAGGCGAGCAGGGCGGCCAGGTGACCGATGTCCAGCTGGGCCTCGATGAGGTCGGCGAGCGGGAGGGCGGCAGTGGCGTACGCCGTACCGCCGGCCCAGGGGGTGTAGAAGACCGGGCGGGCCCCGGCGAGGTCCCCGATGACGGTGATCCGGCGGCCGACCTGGACGACGACCGTGTAGCTGCCGGGCCAGGAGGTGAGATGGCGCAGGGCCCCGCCGCGGGCGGCGAGGAGGCCGACGCGCAGTTGTTCGTCGGTGGCGCTGCAGCAGCCGAGGACGGCCATGCGGGCGGTGGGCGCGCCCTCCGCTGTCTCGACCGTGCTGATACGGATCTCGTCGGGGCGCCAGTCGCCGACGGCCCAGAGCGGATCCGGGTCGCCCCACAGCAGTTGGGATCCGACGGGGTGCATCGTGCGCCCGTCTTCACTGGCGCCCACCGCGCCGGCCGTGCCGAAGCTCGCGGCGATACTGCTCCACCCCACCAACCAACGCATCGCCGCCTCCACAGGCTGTGGACAAAATGGCGCAGCAGGAAGGCATCGGGAGAACTCCGGTGGTGCGCGGCGCCGTTGCGAACATGCTGCCACGACAAAGGCGCACAGGAGGGGCTACGGACGGCGCACGTCGGAAGGGCATGCGCCCCTGGCAAAGGCCGGACCGGGGCGGGCCCCGGCCGGTGCGGACGCAGCCGCGTCCGACGGCGGCTCGGCAGCGGGTTTCCGGCGGGACATGCGGGACACGGCCCGCGGGAGGCGGGTCATACCCCAACGGGCTTGCGTACCGGGCGCGTTGCCTTCCCCGGACGAGCAGGATCCACCGGCCGAAATCCGGCCACATCCCGCATCACCCACGACCCGATGACGGACGACCGTCGGGGGGTCGACGGGATGTCCGTGAATCGCCGGGCCCAACCTCGGAGGACCGACGACATTCGGCCAATCTTGGAGCGCATCGAACCCGGACGCCAGCGAACTCATCGTATGAGAAGTCCGCTTTCATCCCGCTTCGCTCCACGATCCCCCCGAATCCCTCCCGGAATCCCCCGTCGCCCGCCACCGATCACCATTGGTGCGGCCGACGGCCCCGGCCCCGGCCGTGAACCCTGGCCTCGTACGGCCCCGCACCGGCCCCGTACCGGATTCGACGCACAGTCCGGGAGGTGTCGTTCACCTCCCGGACCGGTCCGCCGCCTGCGGGGAATGAGGCGGCAGTGTCCCCCAGCCCACTGAGTCCAATGCAGTGGGCCGACCCACGCAGCAACCATGGAAGCCCTTCCGAAACAGCCGGACGAGAGCGCACGGCCGGGCGCACGGCCACACGCCAGGAGCACGTGCGGAGCCCGGCGGACGGGGCTGTCACCACGTACGAAGGGCGCCTCCAGGAGCGCGTGGACGGGGCGCGGGGCAGGCACTCGCGCCGGGTCCGCGTCGAGGTCCGGGCGGGGCTCCGGATACGTCCGGGCAGGTTTCCGCGCCGGGACCGGGGCCCTGTGCGCGGCGACCGGAGCG
Organism: Streptomyces sp. NPDC093149; assembly: GCF_044754145.1. Classification (NCBI taxonomy): domain Bacteria; kingdom Bacillati; phylum Actinomycetota; class Actinomycetes; order Kitasatosporales; family Streptomycetaceae; genus Streptomyces; species Streptomyces sp. NPDC093149. Next base: position 588,845 of record NZ_JBIVON010000005.1, on the reverse strand, counting down.
GCACGCCGGCGACGGGCCGGGCGGAGCCTCGGACCCGCTCGCCCCCGCACGGACAACAATCCCGCCATACGGACGTCTGCCCCTTAACGGTAGGGATGCGGCGAACTACGCTGGGTTTACTGAGGTCCTCGGCAGGAGGCATATTCCTCGGGGCTCGGCCATATGCGTGTGCGGTCGGAGTGCCGGGGTTCGTCCCTGGGGAGGACACGGTACGAATGCCGCGCGCCGCAACGGTGACGCGGCGGCCGTCTGTGTGTCGAGGGGTGGCGCATGTCCAGGGAGCAACGCGGACCGAACGAGAAGCTCGGAACCGTTCTCGCCCTCGCGGGAATCAGCAACGCCGGGCTCGCCCGGCGGGTCAACGACCTCGGGGCGCAGCGCGGTCTGACACTTCGGTACGACAAGACCTCGGTGGCCCGGTGGGTCTCCAAGGGCATGGTGCCGCAGGGTGCCGCGCCCCACCTCATCGCGGCGGCGATCGGGGCCAAACTCGGCCGCCCGGTCCCGCTGCACGAGATCGGTCTCGCGGACGCCGATCCGGCCCCGGAGGTCGGGCTGGCCTTTCCGCGGGACGTGGCCGAAGCGGTCCGTTCGGCGACCGAGCTGTACCGGCTGGATCTGGCCGGGCGGCGGGCGGGCGGTGGCGGGATCTGGCAGTCGCTGGCGGGCTCGTTCTCGGTGAGCGCGTACGCGACGCCCGCGTCCCGCTGGCTGATATCCCCCGCCGACCCGTCGGTGGAGCGCGATGCGACGGCCGCCGAGGCAGCCATCCTCGGCACCCAGGGCGCAAGGGGCGCACGCACCGGTGCAGGGGCGCAGAGGGCACCGGGCACGACAGGGAAGAGCACGGAGCCGGAGTCCGATGCACCCGGCGCGTCCGGTACCGCGGGCTCCCGGACCGCTCGGGGACCGCTCGGCACACAGCCGGCACCCGGAGCACCGGAGACACAGACAACTCAAGCGGCTCAAGCGGCTCAAGCGGCTCAAGCGGCTCAAGCGACTCAAGCGGCCCAGAATGCGCTGAATGCGCAGGCGGCTCAGGCCGCGCTGGGAACCCTGGGGGCCATGGGCACGCAGCGGACGCCGTCCATCCCCGCCCAGCCGGGCCCGGAGGCAACACCCGGGTCCGCGCCCACTGCTGCGGCTCCGAGCACACACGCGAACGCGCACGCGACCGCCACCACGTTCACGAGCGACATCTCCCCGCTGCGGGTCGGCCACAGCGATGTCTCCAAGCTGCGCGAGGCCGCCCAGGACGCCCGTCGCTGGGACTCCAAGTACGGCGGCGGGGACTGGCGTTCCTCCATGGTCCCCGAGTGCTTACGGGTCGACGCCGCACCGCTGCTGCTCGGTTCCTACAGCGACGAAGTCGGCCGGGCGCTCTTCGGTGCCGCGGCGGAGCTGACCAGGCTCGCCGGGTGGATGGCCTTCGACACCGGCCAGCAGGAGGCCGCGCAGCGCTACTACATCCAGGCCCTGAGACTCGCGCGGGCCGCGGCCGACGTGCCTCTCGGCGGCTATGTCCTCGCCTCGATGTCGCTGCAGGCGACCTATCGAGGTTTCGCCGACGAGGGGGTCGACCTCGCGCAGGCCGCCGTCGAACGCAACCGGGGGCTCGCCACCGCCCGCACCATGAGCTTCTTCCGCCTGGTGGAGGCCCGCGCGCATGCGAAGGCGAGCGACGCAGCGGCCGCGGGGGCGGCGCTCAAGGCCGCCGAGGGCTGGCTGGAGCGTTCCCGGGGCGGCGATGCGGACCCGTCGTGGCTGGGCTTCTACTCGTACGACAGGTTCGCGGCCGATGCCGCGGAGTGTCACCTCGACCTGAAGGCACCCCGGCAGGTGCGGCGCTTCACCGAGCAGGCCCTGTCCAGGCCGACCGAGGAGTTCGTCCGCTCGCACGGATTGCGGCTCGTCGTGTCCGCGGTGGCCGAGCTGGAGTCGGGGAATCTGGACGCGGCCTGCGCGGCGGGCACCCGGGCGGTGGAGGTGGCGGGTCGCATCTCTTCGGCGCGGACCACGGAGTACGTGCGGGACCTGCTGCACCGGCTCGAACCGTACGGGCACGAGCCGCGCGTCGCCGAGCTGCGTGAGCGGGCCCGGCCCCTGCTGGTGGCGCCCGCGTAGCCGCACCGCGCGGGGCGAGCGCTCGCACGCCCCGCGGCTTCCGCACGGCATCGCCGCGACGCCCCGTCCCGGGGCCGGGCACTCCCCGGCGCCCCGAGGTCGCTGCGCCGCCCGCGTCCCCATGTCGTACGGACGACGTCCGGACGGCATACGGACGGTATCCGGCGGGCCACCGGACGCCGCCCGGCGTAAAGATCCGGCGCCACGCTGGGCTTCGCTGGTTTGAGTACGTTGTCAGTGGGTCAGTGCACTATCGGGGTGGGAGGTGGCGTGGTGATGACGCGCGCGGCGTACGACTGCGATGTGCTGGTGATCGGCGGCGGAATCGTCGGCCTGTCGACGGCTTACGCGATCACGCGCACCGCTCCGGGCACCCGGGTGACGGTACTGGAGAAGGAATGGGGCCCCGCCCGTCACCAGACCGGGCACAACAGCGGAGTGATCCACAGCGGCATCTACTACCGCCCCGGCTCCCTCAAGGCCCGCTACGCGGTGCGTGGCGCCGCCGAGATGGTCGACTTCTGCGCCGAGCACGGCATCGCGCACGCGGTGACCGGCAAGCTGATCGTCGCGACCGAGCGGTCCGAGCTCCCCCGGCTGCACGCGCTGGTCCAGCGCGGCCGGCAGCACGGGCTGCCGGTGCGCGAGCTGGGGCCCGCCCAGATCGCGCAGTACGAACCGCAGGTCCACGGGATCGCCGCGATCCGCGTCGGCACGACCGGGGTGTGCGACTTCGCGGCGGTCGCGGCGCGGTTCGCCGCCGAGGTGAACGCGGCGGGCGGAGTGATCCGTTACGGGGCGGAGGTCACCGCGATCGACCGGCGTCCCTGGGGTGTGGCGGTGCGTACGGCGGACGGTCCGGTGGTGCGGGCCCGGGTGCTGGTCAACTGCGCGGGGCTGCACTGCGACCGGGTGGCGCGGCTCGCGGGCGACGATCCGGGCGTACGGATCGTTCCCTTCCGCGGGGAGTACTACGAGCTGGCGCGGCCGGAGCTGGTGCGCGGCCTGGTCTATCCGGTACCCGATCCGGCGTTCCCGTTCCTCGGCGTGCATCTGACCCGCGGCCACGACGGCGGTGTCCACGTCGGGCCGAACGCGGTGCCGGCGCTGGCCCGTGAGGGATACGACTGGCCCGTCCTGCGCCCCCGTGAGCTGGCGGACACCCTGACCTGGCCCGGCACCTGGCAGATCGCGCGCAGACACTGGCGGTACGGGGCGGGCGAGGTGCGCCGTTCGCTGTCGAAGCGTGCGTTCACGACGGCCGTGCAGCGACTGCTGCCCGAAGTCACGGCGGCCGATCTGCGGCCCGCCCCGGCCGGGGTCAGGGCGCAGGCCGTGCTGCGGGACGGCACGCTGGTCGACGACTTCCTGATCCGCGAGGCCCCGCACACCGTCCACGTGCTGAACGCCCCGTCGCCCGCCGCGACGGCCTCCCTGCCCATCGGGCGGGAGGTGGCACGCAGGGCGCTGCTCCGGGCACAGGGGACGGGATGGAAGCCGCCCGCCGTAGAATCGGGGCATTGTGTCTGAGTCCTTGAATCCCTCCGCGAACCACTCGGCGAGTCCCTCCGCGAGCCCGTCCGCGCATCCTTCCGCCCCGAAGCCCGGCGAGGCCGCGGCCGGAGCGGGCAGCGCCTCGGCCGAGCCGGGCACCGCTTCCTCGGCCCAGCCCGCCGCCGCCCCCGCGGCAGGGATTCCGGACGATCTGCGCGCCGCCTCCTTCGAGCGGCAGCGCAGGCTGCGCCAGGAACCGCGCTTCCCCGGCGGACCGGCCATCGACCCCGCCGGATCGCACCACGAGCGCCGGATCCGCAGCTTCCAGCCACGCCGCAGCCGCGTCACGCCCGGCCAGGAGGACGCCCTGCTGCGGCTCTGGCCGACGTGGGGCCTGGACATCGACGGGCAGCGCGTCCTCGATCTGCCCGAGCTGTTCGACGGGCTCCCGGCCGTGCTGGAGATCGGTTTCGGGATGGGTGAGGCCACTGCACAAATGGCGGCCGACGACCCGGGCACGGGCATTCTCGCCGTCGACGTGCACACCCCCGGCCAGGGCAATCTGCTCGGCCTCGCGGACCGGAACGGCCTGACCAACATCCGGGTCGCCAACGGTGACGCCATCATCCTGCTGCGCGAGATGCTGAAGCCCGACTCGTTGGACGGGCTGCGGGTGTACTTCCCCGACCCGTGGCCCAAGAAGCGCCATCACAAACGACGGCTGATCCAGCCGGAGTTCCTCGACCTGGCGGCCCAGCGGCTGAAGACGGGCGCCGTGATCCACTGCGCGACCGACTGGGAGCCGTACGCCGAGCAGATGCTGGAGGTGCTGACCGCGCACCCCCTCTTCGAGAACACCCAGGCGGACGGCGGCTACGCGCCGCGGCCGGCGTTCCGGCCGCTGACCCGGTTCGAGGGGCAGGGCCTCGACAAGGGCCATGTCGTGCACGACCTGCTCTTCGCCCGCCGCTGACCTCCACCGCCGACACCCACCGCCGACATCCACCGCTGCCGTTCACCGGTGGCGGCACCGGCGTCCGGTGTCGGCTCCCGCCCGGCGGCACCGGACGCCGGGCGGGAGCCGACCGACGACAACGCCGGAGGCGGAGACCCCGGACACCGCGACGCCACTGCCAATCGTGGGCGAGGCCGTTAGGGTCATCAGGTGGTGTCCGACGGGTCTTTCCAACAGCGGCAGTCACAGCCGGCCGTCCCTCTGCTCGAGGAGCAGCGGGTCGGCGAGATCCTGGCTGCCGTACCGGAGCGCAGGCACTGGCGTTACCGGCCCCGCCGCGTCGGCATGGTGTGGCGCAGCAGGACCTTCCGCATCGTGGCCGTGGTCACGGTGCTGGCGCTGTGCGGCCTGGCGATCCTGGCCCTGGTCCGTGACCAGACGGGCACGGAGGGGTTTCTCGTCGGTCTGGGACTCGCCGTGCTGCCCGTCCCGCTCCTGATGGCGGCATTCCGCTGGCTGGACCGGGTCGAGCCGGCACCTTGGCGGAATCTCTTGTTCGCCTTCGCCTGGGGTGCGTTCGCGGCCGCCCTGGTCGCGATCCTCGCGAATTCGTTCGCGACCCACTGGATAGCCACGACCACCGCCGACCCGTCGCACGCCGACACCCTCGGCGCCACGGTCATAGCGCCGGTCGTCGAGGAGAGCGCCAAGGCCGCAGCCGTGCTGCTGATCTTCCTGTTCCGGAAGCGGGAGTTCAACGGGATCGTCGACGGCGTGGTCGTCGCCGGCTTCACCGCGAGCGGCTTCGCCTTCACCGAGAACATCCTCTACCTGGGCAACGCCTTCGGCGAGGACCAGCAGATCGGCACCTCGGGCGTCGTCTCGGTGACGGCCGCGACGTTCTTCGTACGGGCCGTGATGTCGCCCTTCGCGCATCCGCTCTTCACGGTGCTGACCGGAATAGGCTTCGGACTCGCCGCGGCCAGTGCGCGGCGGCGTCGGATCCGCCGCATCGCTCTGCCGCTGTCGGGCCTCGTTCTCGCCATGGGCATGCATGCCTTGTGGAACGGATCGGCGACCGTCGGACCGTACGGCTTCTACGCCGTGTACGGCGTGTTCATGGTCCCGGCCTTCGGCCTGGTGACCTGGCTGGCGATCTGGTCGCGCCAACGGGAGCTCCGTACGCTCTCCGCCGAGCTGCCTGCCTATGCGGCGGCCGGCTGGCTGACGCCCGCCGAGCCGCTCGCCCTCTCCTCGATGCGGGCCCGCGGCATGGCACGCGACGCTGCACGCCGACGACACTCCCTCGCGGCCCGGGGAAACTGGGCGGGCCCGTACGGGCCGGTACACGTGCCGCCACCACCGACGTCGCCGGCCTACGGACCGGGCCCGGGGCACGGACCGGGGCCGGGACACCCGCAGGCACACACGTCGGTGTACGGACCGGGATACGCGCCGGGGTTCGGGACGGGACACGGGCAGGGGTACGGGACGGGGCGTGCTCCGGCGAGCGGATCGTCGGCCCGGGCCGGGGCTCGTGCCAAGGCGCAGGCCAAGGCCCACGGCAAGGCTGCCGCCCGCACCATCGCCGAGTACGAGTCGTTCGCGACGTCACTGGCCTCACTGCGCAGGCAGGCCCGCCGCGGGACCGCGGGCGCGGACTTCGCCGAACGCGAGCTGGAGCTGCTGCACCATCTCTGGCAGCGCAGGGACGTGGCCGCTCCCGCCCTGACGTACGCGGCGCAGGCGACGGGCCGCTTGCGCCTCCACCGGCCGCCACCGGGTCCGTACGCTCACCCGTTCCCGCCGCCGCACACGCCGTACGGCGGCCCCGGCTACAACCCCTATCTGGCCCCGCACCAGCCGCCGCAGCGGCGCCATTAGGGCCACACCCGGCACCGAAGCGTTCGTCCGTCGCACGAAAAGAACGGTGGACGGGCCGACCGCGGCCGGGCGCTGAACCGTCCCGCTCGCGCGAACGCCCCCGCAGCGCCGTGCTCCCGGGGCGTGAACGGGGGACCATGCCCCTGGACGACCGTGTCAGGCGGATGCCTCGGTGAGTTCCGCCAGGTCCTGTTCGGTCAGCCGGAGGTCGGCGACGGCCACCAACGCGGGCAGCTGTTCGACGGTGCGGGCCGAGGCGATCGGCGCGACGACGGTCGGCCGGGACGCGAGCCACGCCAGCGCGACGGTCGCGATCTCCGCGTCGTGCTCCTGGGCGACCTTGTCGAGCGCGGCCAGGACCTTCTGTCCCCGCTCCGACTCCAGGTACTGCCCCGCCCTCTCGGCCCGAGCGCTCTCCACCGAGGCGCCCGGACGGTACTTGCCGGTGAGGAACCCGGAGGCCAGGGCGAAGTACGGGACGGCGGCGAGCCCGGCCCGTGCGGCCGTCTCCTGGAGTTCGCCCTCGTACGTGTCGCGGGAGACCAGGTTGTAGTGCGGCTGCAGGGCCACGTAACGGGCCAGCCCCTCGCGCTCCGAGAAGTCCAGGGACGCCTGGAGCCGCTGGGGGCTGATGTTGGAGGCGGCGATCTCCCGGACCTTGCCCTCCTTCACCAGCTGGTCGAGGGCGGTGATGATCTCCTCGACCGGGACGGTCTCGTCGTCGAAGTGGGTGTAGTAGAGGTCGATGTGGTCGGTGCCGAGCCGACGGAGCGACTCCTCCGCCGCGGCCTTGATGTTCGTGGCGGCGAGCCCCTTGTACGAGGGATGGGCGCCGACCTTCGTCGCGACGACGATCTCCGACCGGTTGGCGCGTGCCGCGAGCCACTTCCCGATGACGGTCTCCGACTCGCCGCCCTCATTGCCCGGGATCCAGGCCGTGTATGCGTCGGCGGTGTCGATGAAGTTGCCGCCCGCCGCGGCGTAGGCGTCCAGCACGGCGAACGACTGCGCCTCGTCGGCCGTCCAGCCGAAGACGTTGCCGCCGAGGGCGAGCGGGAAGACCTGAAGATCGGAAGGGCCCAGCTTACGAAGAGAAGTCATATGTGGATCAACGAATACCTGCGGGCCCGCTATTCCGGCAGCCGACCCTTCAGGCAGGCCCTCGATCCGACCGGCCCGCAGTCCCCACCGGCCCGCAGTCCCCACCTGAACCACCGATCCGCCCAACCACCGATCCGCCCGGCTGCCGCTCCGGCCGGTCCCCAGACCCCCGGCCCGGTCCATTGCTCTGCCTGCGCGTCGTTCCGTCCCCCGCCTCGTTCCGTCCAGCCCGCCCTTCGTGCCGGAGCAACTGTGCCGACACACCGGCAGCCCTGACGTCGGGGGGAGCGTCAGGGGTGCCGGGGTTCAGCGGCCGGCGAACCGGCCCGGGTCATGTGGGCCGCGGGGCGGCCGGCCGATCAGGGGTTGAGGCCCTTGCCGCGCAGCCAGGCCATCGGGTCGATGCCCGTACCGGCCGGGGTGTGGACCTCCAGATGGAGGTGCGGGCCCGTCACGTTGCCGGTCGCGCCGACCCGGCCGATGGTGTCACCGGTCGTGACCTTCTGGCCGACACTGACACCGATCGAGGACTGGTGGCAGAACCACAGCTCCGTACCGTCTTCGAGCTCCAGCACCGTGCGGTAGCCGTACGAACCGGACCAGCCGGCCGACTTGACGGTACCGCTGTGTATGGCCTTGATCGGGGTACCCGTCGGCGCCGCGAAGTCGAGGCCGGTGTGGTAGCCGGAGGACCACATCGAGCCGGCCTCGCCGAAGGTCGAGGTGATCGTGTACGAGGTGGTCGGGATGGCGTAGCTGGCGGCGAGCTTGGCGAGCCGCAGGGCCTCCGCCTTCTTCTTGGCCTCTTCCGCCGCCTTCTTCTTCTCGGCGGCGACCTTGGCCTCGGCCGCGTCCTGCTGCTTCTTGGCCTCGGCGGCGGCCTTCTCCGCGGCCGCCTTCTCCTCGGCGGCCCTGGCCTCGGCGTCGGCGGCGTCCTGCTGCTGCTCGGCCTGCTGGAGGATACGGGCACGGAGCGCCTCGCCGGCGTCCGTCGTGCCCCGCTGGGCCTCGGCGGTGGTGATGCCGGCGGTGGTGAGCGGTGCGGACGCGGCGACGGCCTCGGCCTTGTCGGCTTCGGACTCGCCGGAGAACAGGGAACCCACGCCGGGAAGGGACTTGGCGTCGGGCAGGTTGTCCGCGATGGAATCGGGAAGCGAGATGGAGACCGCCGGCTTGCTCTGCGCGGTGGCCATGCCGCCCGCGCCGACCGCCGCGATGACGCCGACCCCGAGCACGGTGGAGCTACGGGCAAGTCCGTTGCGCTGCTTGGCGACGCGGTGCTTGCCGCGCACGGGGCGGACGGTCTCCTCGGTGGGGTTCCACTCCTCCCGGCTTCGTTCGGGCTCACCGTCGCCGTCGGCGCCGAATCCCCTGCGGAGCTCTGCCGAGTCGCCGGACCCATAGAACTCACCGGTCCCGAACTCACCGGCCCTGAACTCACTGGTGAAGTCGCCGCCCGGCTCGGTGCCGTAGCCGGCGCCGAACGCCGTTCCCGTCCCGGCGGTTGCGTAACCGGCGTCGGAAGCGAAACCGGGGCCGTACCCGAGGCCGTAGTCAGAACCGGAGCCGAAGTCGGCGCCCGGGACGAAGTCGGAGGTGAACCGCGCGGGGGCCTCGGGGGCAGGCTTGTTGGACGCCACTTGGGCGCACTCCTTTCCTTCCTTCTCGCCTACCGGGTTAGCTGACGGGTTCGGAGCAGGAAGGTCTCCTACGGGCGCCTCTGCCTCTCACGAGACACAGGTGTCCGATTCACCCCATGTAGGTGGTTCCCCGGTTCCCTTGCGGAATTCGGCGCTCGCGCACGGTGCCGCCACTGACGACGGCTGGGACGACCGCGCTGCGTTATCGAACGTTAATAGACACCCGGGCCCGATTCCAAGCTGTTCCCACTGATCGTTCCGGTCTTGGCCTGGACTTTACGGGACATAACCGGCTGGAATCGGACGAGTTGAGCACCCCTCAGCTAATACCCAAATTCTGATGTTGCGTCAAATGTTATGCGGAGCGGTGTGCTTCGGTTACGGACGGTGGCATGCCGTGCCCGGGGCTCCGCCCGGTCCGCACCACGCACCCGCCCCACCCGTCACATCGTGTCCAGTCCCACGATCTTCACCGTCCTGCGCCGGTACGGCTGCCCCTCCTCGGGACGTACGACCGCGAGCAGCGCCATGTCGTCGGTCGTCTCGCCGCCCGTGTGCCGCCGCACGTCGTCGGTCAGGGCGGACAGCAGTTCCTCGGGTCCCGGAAAGATCCGCCCGCGCAGCCGCGCCGCCGGATCGTAGAAGACCCCGTCGGCGTTCCGCGCTTCGGAGAGGCCATCGGTGTAGAGGAGCAGGGTCGTCCCCGCCGGCAGATCCCATTCGTCCGCCCGGTCGGGCCACACCCCCAGATCCATCCCGAGCGGCAGCGCGGGCATCGACGGCCCCAGCACGTCCAGCGCCCCGTCCGGATGCAGCAGGATCGGCTCGGGATGGCCGCGGTTGACGATCCGCACCCGCGACAGCCCGGACGGGATCTCGGCCAGTACGGCGGTGGTGAAGCCCTCGACCGCGTCCAGCCCGCCCCGCCCCGTTCCCTCCCGCGCCAGCGCCCGCTCCAGCCGCTGCGCCACGCCCTCCAGTGAACGTTCCTGCTCGGCCGCCTCCCGGAACGCGCCGATGACCACCGCCACCGACTCCACGGCGTCGAGCCCCTTCCCCCGTACGTCCCCGACCACCAGCCGCACCCCGTGCGGGGTGTCCGCCACGGCGAACAGGTCGCCGCCGACGAACTCGTCCGCCTGCGCCGCCACGTACCGCGCCGCCACATGCAGCCCGCCGATCCGGTCGGACGGTTTGGGCAGCACGGCCCGCATGGCGGTCTCCGCGATCACCCGCGCGGAGGCCAGTTGCTCGTTGCCGCGCCGCACGACCCCGTTGATGACGACCGCGAGGACCGACACGGTGACCAGGGTGAGCAGCTCGATCAACGGCACGGCCCGCGGCAACGTGTTGCTGTGCAGTCGCAGCGTGATGATGGCCAGGATCGAGGCGACGGCCGTGAGGATGGTGCTGGACAGCGAGAAGAACGGCGCGGCGATCAGCGGCGCGGCCACGAACAGCGGAATGGCGGTGAAGGTCGGCGGGGTGAGGAAGTCGAACACCAGCCCACCGATGATCATCAGGGCGGGCAGCGCGCGGACGAACCGCCGGGTACGGACACCGTCCCTGGCATGTCTGCCGCGCCGCTTCAGCCGCTTCCACACCTGTGGTCTCCTGCCCGGTACGCGCTCGGCCGCGGACGGTGCCGCGCCCCACCCCCAGGCTCACCGGACCAAGGGCGCGCGGCGACTCCTCATCGGCCAATGGGGGTAGACACGTGGTCCGGCTCACACACCGCCCGTCCTGCCCCTTCACAGGACCGAAGGGCCGACGACCGGTCACCGGGGTCCAGGGACCGGCGGCAACAGGGGAAATGATTCAGGCCCGGCACGCTGCATGCGTGCCGGGCCTGAATCGTCAGTAGCGGGGACAGGATTTGAACCTGCGACCTCTGGGTTATGAGCCCAGCGAGCTACCGAGCTGCTCCACCCCGCGTCGGTGAACACAACTCTACGGCATGTCCGGCGCGCTCATGACCACTCGGCGAATCTCCCGCGCCCCTCCCCTTCGATGCGGCCCCGGAGATCAGTTCGTCTCGGTGATACGGGGAGTGGCCTTCCCGTCGACCGCCGGTGACTTCATCGGGCTCGCGCCGCGCTGCAGCGCATGGAGGATCGCCAGCCCCTGCCCGACCACGCCCGCGGCCATCTCGTTGACACCGTTGGTGCCGTTGAGGACGGTGAGGTCGGCCCCCGACATGCCGCGCGCCGCCGCGTCGGCCAGCGCCGGCAGGTTCTCCACGACGCGGTTGGCCGCGATGAGCTCCTGGTTGCCGTCGCGCAGCGAGGCGGCGCGCGCACTGTTGGCGTCGGCCTGGGCCTGGGCGATGGTCCGTTCGGTGTACGCGTTGCCGTCGGCCTCGAACTTCACCCGGTCCCGGGCCGCTTCCGCGAGGGTGCGCTGCCGGTACGCCTCGGCATCTGCCGGACGCCGGACCTCCGCTTCGAGCCGTTGCGCGGCGAGCGCGGCCTGCCGTTCGGCCAGCGCGGTCTGCTCCTCGATGACCTCGTGCGAGGCCTGTGCCTGGGCGAGCGGTCCGGCCTGCGCGGCGCGGGCGTTGTACTGCTCGGTCTCGGCGAGGAAGCCCGCCCGCTTGATCGCGGTGTCCCGTTCGTACTCCGCCTTGAGCGCGGCGGCCTGCTGCTCGCGCTGACTGGCCTCCTGGTCGGCCTTGGCCTCGGCGATCCGGGCCTGGCTGGCGACCGCGGCGGCGTGCGGGGCGGCGAGGTTCTTGATGTAGCCGGTGGCGTCGTCGATCTCCTGGATCTGGAGGGCGTCCACCACGATGCCGAGCTTCTCCATCTCGCCGTGGCTGCCCGCGATGACCTCCTGCGAGACCCGGTTGCGCTCGCGGATGATCTGCTCCACGGTCAGTCCGCCGACGATGGAACGCAGGTGTCCGGCGAAGATCCGGCCGACGAGTTCCTCCATCTGCTCCTGCTCCGTCAGGAATCGGCGTGCCGCGTTGGCGATGGACACGGCGTCGTCGCCGACCTTGAAGACCGCGACGGCCCGGACGTTGAGGCGGATGCCCTGCTGGGTCACGCAGTCCTCGGTGATCTCCGCCTCGCGCAGCGCCAGGGAGAGCATGCGCGCCTTCTGTTTGACCGGGAGCACGAAACTGCCGTGGCCGGTGACGATCCGGAACTGGGTGTCCAGCGTCTGCCCCTTGGAACCGGATATGAGCATCGCCTCGTTGGGGGCGGGAACATGCCAGAAGAACATCGGAAGACTCCTGCCGTACGTCACTGCTCGACGCGGCTACGCCCTGCTCCTGACTCAGGGCGGCAGCGGCTCCACGATCACGCCCCGCGCCGAGACCGAGTCGACGACGATGACGCGCACGTCCCTGTCGATCGACGTCGTCGACCATGCGGTGTAGGCCTCCGACCCGCCCCGTACGGCCACCAGCACCTCGCCCGGGCCGTCGGGCGGGATCGGCACGGTGACGCGGCCGATCGCCCCGACCGGGCTCCGGGCGGACTCATCCGCCCTGTGCATGCGCCCTCGCGAGCGTCCCTGCGCACGTCTGCTCACGCCGCCGCTCGCGCCGCTCTCCGCGTCGCTGCTCACGCCGTTCACGCCGCTTCTCACGCCGCTTCATGACCACGAGGCGACCCCGCCTCCTGGAGGCCGGAGCCTCCCTCGACGTTTTCAACGTTACTCCGCACCTGCCGCCCGAGGAGGGTCTCGAACAACGACGAGCGAGGGTGAATATGAGGTGATATGACTGATTTACCTTTCAGCCAGTCGACGCGATGACTCGCGGTGATAGGGGAGCCGACCGTGGACAACTACCCCCTGCTCAATCTCTTCTGGACCATGCTCTGGTTCTTCCTCTGGATCATGTGGCTGTTCCTGCTCTTCAAGGTCGTCGCCGACATCTTCCGCAGCGACGACCTCGGCGGCTGGGGCAAGGCGGGCTGGCTGATCGTGGCCCTGCTGCTGCCGTACGTGGGCGTCCTGGTGTACGTGATCGTGCGCGGCAAATCCATGGGCAAGCGGGAGATCAAGGAGGCGCAGGACCGGGAGGCGGCCTTCAAGGCGTACGTACGGGAGGCCGCCGGCACCTCCGAGGCGCACGCACCCAAGGAGGGCAGGCACGTCGACGACCTGGCGAGACTCGCCGAGCTCAAGGACCGGGGCGCCATCACGGACGAGGAGTACCAGCGGGCGAAGACGAAGCTCCTCGTCTGAGAGCCTGTCGGGTGGCCTCCGACCGGACGTCCACGCCCTGGCCACGCTTGCCTCCCGCGTCGTCGTCGGTCGCCGACGCTCCTTCCCCGAGCTCTCAGCCGCGTTCGAGCAGGGGAGACCCCATCCGACTCCCTCCTCCGCCTCGAAATCGCACGCACCGGACCGCATCCGCCATCGGATCCGAGGCCACCCGACAGGCTCCGAGCACGGCCGCCCCGCCCCTGACGCACATGTCTCGCTTGCCCCGGTCCGGCGGACTGGCACGGCCCCCGGACCGCGGGGAGGCTTGAGACATCAGCCCACGGCGGCCGCTCCCGCCCCGGGCCCGGGGTACCCGGGGCACGTGCGTCGCGCACCTCGACGGCCCGACGGGGGTCGGGCGGGGCAGCGGTCCGCATCCAGGTGAGCAGGGAGATGGCCGGACCATGAACGGCACCGCGCTCGACACCCTGGACGCGATGCGGGCCGCGCTGCGCGGACCCGTCATCGCTCCGCGGGACCCGGAGTACCGGACGGCCCGCACGATCTACAACGCCATGATCGACAGACGTCCGGCGGCCGTGGTGCGATGCGGCGACGCGGCGGACGTCATGGCCGCGGTCGATTTCGTCCGGGACGAGGGTCTCGTGGTCGCGGTCCGCGGCGGCGGGCACAGCGGTGCCGGCCTGTGCCTGGTGGACGACGGGGTCACCATCGACCTGTCGCCCATGCGCTGGGCGCACATCGACCCCGGCACGCGAAGGGCCACGGTCGGCGGCGGCGCCACGCTCGGCGACCTCGACCACGCCGCCCACGCCTTCGGCCTGGCCACCCCCACCGGAATCCTGTCGACGACCGGCGTCGCCGGCCTCACGCTGGGCGGTGGCCACGGCCATCTCACCCGCAGATACGGGCTGACGGCCGACAACCTGCTGACCGCGGACGTGGTCCTGGCCGACGGCACCGCGGTGACGGCGAGCCCCACCTCCCATCCCGACCTGTTCTGGGCGCTGCGCGGCGGGGGCGGGAACTTCGGCATCGTCACCTCCTTCACGTTCCGGATGCACCCGGTGGACACCGTGGGCGTCGCCATCACTCTCTGGCCGGTCGACCGGACCCCCGACGTACTGCGCTGGTACCGCGACTTCCTGCCGGGGGTCACCGAGGAGCTGAGCGGCTTCTTCGCCGCGCTCACCGTGCCGCCCGGTCCGCCCTTCCCCGAGGAGATCCACGGCCAGAAGATGTGCGGTGTCGTGTGGTGCTGGACGGGCGCCCCCGACCTCCTCGAAGCCACCCTGAGGCCCGTGGCCGACCCCGGACCGCCCGCATTCCACTTCATGACGCCGATGCCCTACCCCGCCCTGCAGTCCATGTTCGACGAGATGCTCCCCCCAGGCCTGCAGTGGTACTGGCGCGGCAACTTCTTCGACCGGATCACCGACGACGCCATCGCCGTCCACGCCAAGTACACCGAGAACCTCCCCACCGGCCTGTCGACCACGCACCTCTACCCGGTGGACGGCGCCGCGCACCGGCCGGGACCCGACGACACGGCCTGGGCCTACCGGGACGCGGTCTGGTCCGGCGTCATCGCGGGCATCGACCCGGACCCGGACAACGCCGAGACACTCAGGCAGTGGTGCGTGGACTACTGGGAGGAGCTCCACCCCCACTCGATGGGCGGTACGTACGTGAACTTCATCGGCGCGGGCGAGGCCCCCGACCGGGTGCGCGCCACCTACCGGGACCACTACGACCGCCTGGCGGCCGTCAAGCGCACCTACGACCCGTACAACTTCTTCCACGCCAACCAGAACATCGAGCCGGCGGCCTGACGCGCCCGTCTCCCCCGGCCCGCGTGCCGGGAACCGGGGGCCGCCTATCGGGCACAGCCGTCAGCCCCGCGTGGCCGCCGCAGCCCCGCTCATCCTCTCCGCGACACGGACAGCCGGTCGCGCACCATCGGCCCCGTCGGCCCGGTCGGCGGAATCTCCGACATGAACGGCGAACGCGACCAGCCTTCCCTGCCCCGAACGGGCGTACGAAATGGACCAGGCGCTCGATTCGCCCCCGTACGAACGCGCGGGCGCAACCCATCCGGTCCTGCCGCCGATCAGCGCGCCCGGCGCACCACCACGCTCGTCCACCGCACCGGATGCCGATGTCCTCAGGGCCGACTGCAACTGCTCGGCCGTCCTGCGCCCGATGACCCGGTCTGCATGTGCGCCGACGGCACGCCGCGGCTCCTCCACACGCCCGTCGGCACGGACCACCTTCGAGACCAGTCGGGGATCGACGCGCTTCCCGCCGTTGGCGATCACGGCCATGACCCTGGCCATCTGGACCGGCGTGGCGGTGACACCACCTCGCCCGGTGCCGATGAGCGCCGCGTCCCTCGCGCTCACGTCCCCCTCGGGACAGTCGCTCCTCCCCACCCGTACGGGGACGAGCAGCGCGTCGTCGTCGAAGCCGAAGGCCTTCGCCGTCGACACGAGACGGGGCTGCCCCACCTCGACGGCCATGGCCATGAAGACATTGCGGCACGAGTACCGCAGAGCGGTCCGGATGGAGGCATTCCGGCAACGGGCGGGGTCGCTCGGCAGCTCCGTGCCGCTGCCGGGCAGGGCGTACGGGAGCGGACTGCGGGTGCTCTCGTCCACCGACGCGTACACGCCCCGCTCAAGAGCGGCGGCAGCCACGACGACCTCGAACGTCTCGTCCGGCGCCACGGCCTCGCGAAGTGCCCGGTTGAGCAACGGCTTGCCCTGATCGCCCGTCAGCCGCCGCCACGCCTCGGCGTCCGCCGTGGTGTTGCCTGCGAACGACGACGGATCGTACGAGGGCGCACTCACCAGAGCCAGAAGGTTCCCGTTCTCGGCGTCCATGGCGACAGCGGCACCCTTGTGGCCGCGCAGCCCGTCGTCGGCCGCCCTCTGCACATCCGGATCGATCGTGGTCATCACATCGCCGACACCCGACTTCCCGTCACTCGGACGGCCCGTCAGCACACCGTCGTACACCCCCTCCAGGCCCATGTGCGAGAACGCCATGGACCGGTACCCCGTGACGGCCGAGTACAGCTCACCGTCCACGTATGTGCGCCGATACGGGACCTTCGCGTTCCCGGACGGCTTCGACCCGGTGACGGCCCGTCCGCCGACGAAGATGTCGCCCAGCCCTTCGCGCCCCGTACCCGTCGTCGACGACGGCGAGGGCTTCCCTCCGCCGGATCCCCCCGGAGGACCGGGTTCCGTCCCGGCCGAGCAGCCCCAGACAGGAACGACGAGCAGGGCGAGAAGGGCGGCGCGGGCGGCAAGGCGGCTGCTTGGCGAGGACATGATGATCACCGCCTCAGCCTAGAGAGAGCACCGGCCGACCGGGCCGAAACGCGCACTCCCCGTGAGCGGCGCGGCACGCACAGGGGTGTCGTTCCGTCTACGTCGCTGTAGACGGTCTACGTTACGTGGACGCGAAGGCGCGGACGCGCGTCGAGATGCCGGCGCACAGGCGCGACCGGAGTGCGAACAGGGCACCCGAGGCCGCTGACCGCCGCCCTACAACAACCGGCCGCCCACCGCCCGAGCGGTGCAGCGCCGGACGGTCGACCAGGAGTGCGCTTTGGGACAGCCGGAATTCCTCACCGCGGTGGATGCCACCCGTGAGCGCCCGCATGTGATGAAGAAGCTCCCCGAGGTCACCCTGGCCTTCTGGATCATGAAGATCGCCGCCACCACCCTCGGCGAGACGGCCGGCGATCTCTTCTCCCAGACGCTGCGACTGGGCTACTTCCTCACCACGATCGCGTTGTTCCTGGTCTTCGTGGTGACGCTGGTGGTGCAGCTGCGGTCCAGGCGCTACAACCCGTTCTTCTACTGGACCGTCATCCTGTCCACGAGCATGGCCGGCACCACCATGTCGGACTTCATGAACCGCGACGCGGGCGCCGAATACCTCACGGCGGGCACGACCTCGCTGGGATGGGGCCCCCAGGGCCTGGGCCTGGGATACCCCGCGGGCGCCGCGATTCTCGTCTCCCTGCTGATCGCCGTCTTCATCGCCTGGAAACTCACCGGGCAGACCTTCGCCATCCGCGACATCGTCACCTTCCGCGGCGAGGCCCTCTTCTGGTCCGCGATCCTGGTGTCGAACACCCTGGGCACCTCCATGGGCGACTTCCTCTCCGACAGCTCCGGCCTCGGCTACGCCGGCGGCGCCCTGCTCGTCACAGCGCTCCTGGCCGTACTCGCCGTCCTGACGCGGGTGCCGGCCGTCCCCGATGTCGCACTGTTCTGGATCGCCTTCGTCCTCACCCGCCCCCTGGGGGCCACCGCCGGCGACTTCCTCACCAAGCCGGCCGCCAAGGGCGGCCTGGACCTCGGCACTCCGGGTTCCTCGGCGGTACTCCTGGTGACCCTCCTCGGCCTCATGGCCCACGCCCATCTGCGGGAGCGCAGGAAGGCCGCCCCACCCGGCGGGCACCACGCCCAGCTGTCGTAAGAACACCGCGCTCACCGCCCGGCCCTCCGTTCATCTCCTGTCGCCGTTCCGTGAGGGCCACTCCTGGGAAAATGCCGACGCCAATGGCCTTGATCCGAGCCCGGCACCACCGGTGTCGGCGGCCTTGACCCCTGCCCGGCACCACCGGTGGCGGCGGCCTTGATCCCTGCCCGGCACCACCGGTGGCGGCGGCCTTCATGCCGGGTTGCCGCACTGGGTAGCCTCCACACGGGGGTGCAGTGAGCGACCGCGAAGACTGGTACGACGACAGTGAGTACGAGGCATCGGCCGCGGCCGGCGAGCGTCGTGCAGCCACTGTTCTGCGGGGCATCTTCACCGCGGTGGTGCTGGGTGCTGCGGCTTTGACCACGGCAGCGGTCGTTCTGATGGCCTGGATATTTCTGGCTGCGCTGGAGAGGGGCTGAGCCCGTCCCCGCCCATCGTCTCCGTGACGTCCTGAGCCGTGGCGCGGTCGTTCACACTCGACCGGGCACCGGCCGGCTCATGATCTCCGAACCGTCAGGTACGAAACCAGCCCCAGATCAAAAACGCTCTGACCTGGGGCTGAGACGTAGGCCGTGTGGGACTCGAACCCACAACCAACGGATTAAAAGTCCGCTGCTCTGCCAATTGAGCTAACGGCCCTCGGCACATCACCCCTGAGCATAGCCCGCCGGGGCCCGGCCGCCGATCGGGTATCGGTTGTCGGGCCCCGTCGCGAGGGGAATCAGGGTGGAACGAGCGGTGACGGGCACGGCGATCCGCGCCGGGATCACGGGGTGCGGGCGGGGACCTCCGGTGTGGTCGCGCGGTGGTGATCCGGGTTGAGGAACCAGTGGCGGGCCGAGGCCAGCCACCATGTCGCGGCGAAGCCCAGAACCACCAGGACGGCGATCGGGGCGTAGTTGAACGTCTCCCAGGTGACCGGCGAGACCTGCGGCAGCATGAAGAGCACCGTGATGATCACGACCCAGGTCACCGCGACGACACCGATCGGGCGGGACCAGCGGCCCAGGTGCCAGGGCCCCGGGGTGAAGTCGTCGCCCCGGAGCAGCCGGAGCAGGGTCGGGATCACATAGGCGATGTACAGGCCGATCACGGCGATCGAGGTCACCGCCGCGTACGCCGTGACGTTGATCAGATACGGGAGGCCCAGGGCCAGGGCACCGAGGGCGGCGAGCCAGACCGCGGCGACGGGGGTGCGGGTACGGGGGCTGACCGTGTGCCAGACACGGGAGAAGGGCAGGGCCCCGTCCCGCGAGAAGGCGTAGATCATGCGGCTGTTCGCGGTGACGGACGCCATGCCGCAGAAGAGCTGGGCGCCGATCACGATGAGCAGCAGGAGCTTGCCGGTGGTGGCGCCGAGGGCGTCCAGGAGGATCTGGGCCGGCGGGGCGCCGGTCGGGGAGCCCAACGCCCCGTCGTACGACTGGATGGCGAACGTGAAGCCGAGGAGCAGGGCGAAGCCGGCGATCCAGGAGGTCCAGATCGACCGGACGATGCCGCGCGGGCCCGCCGTGGCCGCGTCGCGGGTCTCCTCCGTCATGTGCGCGGACGCGTCGTAGCCGGTGAACGTGTACTGGGCCATCAGCAGGCCGATCATCACGACGTAGAAGCCGCTGCCCCACCCGGTGTTGTTCACGAACTCGGTGAACACGAACGACGCCGACTGGTGCGAGTCCGGTACGAACGTCAGGGCGCCGACGATGACCGCGACGCCGACGACGTGCCACCACACGCTCACGCTGTTCAGGATCGCGACGATCCCCACACCGAAGGTGTTGAGCAGGCCGTGCAGCAGCAGGATCGCGGCGAAGAGCAGGATCGTACGGGTGGGAGTGACCACGAAGCCGAACTGGAGGTTCAGGTACGCGCCCAGGAAGGACGCTGCCCCGAAGTCGATCCCGGCCGTGACGGCCACCTGACCGAGGACGTTGAACCAGCCCGTGAACCAGGCCCAGGCCGCCGCCGAGCGCGGCGGGGCCAGCCGGTGGGCCCAGAAGTAGAGACCGGCGGAGGTCGGGTACGCCGAACAGATCTCGGCCATCGCCAGGCCGACGAAGAGCGTCATCAGGCCGACGCCCACCCAACCCCAGGTGATGACCGCCGGGCCGCCCGTGTTCATGCCGAAGAGATACAGCGTGAGGCAGCCGGAGAGCACCGAGATGATCGTGAACGAGACGGCGTAGTTGGAGAACGCCGACATGCGCCGGGCCAGCGTCTGCGTGTACCCGAGCTGCGCGAGACGCTCCTCGTCGGAGACGCCCGTGGGCGGTCTGTCCTCGCCGGTGTCTGTTGTCATGCCCCCAGCGATGCCCCCGCTGCGGAGAACACATGCGGTCGCCGTGGTCACGACTGGGAAAACACCACCGGGGAGACCTGCCCCGCGACACACCGCACCGCAACAGGAGGGGCGCGACCCGCAGGCCGCGCCCTTCCCGAGCCTTCCCGAACCGGCCCCGAGCCTTCCCGAGCCGACCGGAGCCTCAGCCCCGGGAGACCGCCGTCGACCGAGATCTTTCCGCTGGTGGTGTACGTGCCGTCCCCCTCTGCGGCCCTGGCGGTCAGCGTTGTGAGGAAAGCGGAAAGAAAAGCGGGCCCGCTCGTGAAGAGCGGGCCCGCTTTCCTGAGAACCTCAGCAGACCTTCAGCAGGTCCGCTTCACGGCTTTCAGCCGTTGCGCTTCCAGCGCGGCTTGTCGTCGCGGCGCCCGAAGGAACCGGTGCCGGTGCCGGAGCCGCGGTGGTCGTCACGACGGCCGGTCGGCCGGTCGCTGCCGCCGGAACGGAAACCGCCCGAGGGACGGTCGTCACGACGGTCGCGGTTGAACGGCCGGTCGCTGCCGCCGGAACGGAAGCCACCGGAGGGACGGTCGTCACGGCGGTCGCGGCTGAACGACGGACGGTCGTTGTCACGGCGGTCGAAGGAACGGCCACCGCGGTCGTCACGACGGTCGTTGGAGCGGAAGCCGCCCGACGGACGGTCGTCACGGCGGTCGCGGCT